>NZ_RXHX01000065.1:0-11550 GCF_005930655.1 Pseudomonas sp. FSL W5-0299 | reverse complement strand
CACTCCCACAGTTTGATTGGTGATACCGCAGCCTTTGCGCTCGACTCCACTCCCCTTGTGGGAGCGAGCCTGCTCGCGATGACGGTCCGACATTCAACATCTTTGTTGCCTGGCACTCCGCTATCGCGAGCAGGCGCACTCCCACAGGGGGTATCAGTGTTCTGAATGTCGGGGTACATACAAAAGCCCTGTCACTGGCAACTCACTCCCGCTGACCTATGCTCAAAGTAATACCGGAGGGTATTCGTTCAGAGGTCAACGCCATGAACACCAAAACAAGAAGATACCTCGCCATTTTCGTCACCTGCGCGGCGACGCTGGCGCTGTATGGCACCGCCGCCTGGCGTGTCGAGCAGTTGCGACAACTGCCCCGCGACTACGCGAGTTGTAACTTCGAGCGCTGCATTCCCCACAACGCGACCCTAAACGCCCTTCGGTAACGAAGGCGGTCAGGCCTCGTTGTCCTGATCGGCCTTCAAGCAGTCGCGAAAAGCCTTGGGCGAGATCCCTACCCGACGCCGGAACAGGCGTGTGAAGTTGGTCGGATCGGAAAACCCCAACACGTCGGACATTTCGTAAATGGTCATGCTGGTGTAGGTCAGCAAGCGCTTGGCTTCCAGCAACTGTCGCTCGTGCATGATCTGCAACGCCGGTTGCCCCGCCAGCTCGCGACAGGTGCCGTTGAGGTGCGACACGGAGATCCCCAGCCGATGCGCCAGGTCCTCGACCTTGACGTGCTGACGGTAGGTCTCTTCCACCAGCTGGATAAAACCGTTGAGGTACTCCCGGGCACGGTGCGGACGCTGACTGGCAGCGCGGCGCGAAATCACCTGGCGGCTGACCCACACCATGATCACGCTGACCAGCGAATGCATGAGCATTTCACGCGCAGGCTGGTGCCCGGTGTATTCCTCTTGCAGCGCTGAAAACAGGCTGTTGAGGTAATCGCTGTCCTTGCCCGCCGGGTAACTTTCGGCTTGGGCCAACGCGTTCACCGAGTTGCCCAGTTGCGCCTGAAGATGGGCAATCAATGGCGCGGCCAGGGTCACGACGAACCCTTCGACGTCCTCGGAAAACCGGTAACCATGCACCGATAACGGCGGCAGGATCAGGATCGCCGGTTCGGTCAGCTCCGTGTGTTTGCCTTCGATTTCAAGCTCTGCCTGACCTTTGAATACGAAGAGCAACTGGCACAAATCAGCGTGACGATGGGGTTTGATTTCCCATTGATGTTCGCGGCTGCGTTTGGAAATGGTTTCACAGTGCAGCAAGTCGGGGGTCGGCCAGTCCAGGCTTTCACCGTAGAGCTTGAACACTGGAATCGAAGGTAGGTCAGGCTTGTTCATCACTTCAATCCAGGCCTCAGAGGGTTACGGGCGATAATCGCACCGATTGGCAGAATGTACAGGTATCGGCTCAGTTTTCACCTTCAATTGACAGACCCGCAAGGGAAAAATGCAAGCACTCGATCCATAAAAATCATTCACCGGCCGTGGTCGCGTGAAGCTTGCGAGTCATAAAAACAATGAAAACGCTGAAAACCCAAATCGCCATCATTGGCGCCGGCCCCTCCGGTTTGCTGCTCGGCCAATTGCTGCATAACGCCGGAATCGACACCCTGATCCTTGAACGACAGACCCCCGACTATGTGCTCGGCCGAATCCGCGCCGGTGTCCTCGAACAAGGCATGGTAGAGCTTTTGCGTCAGGCCGGGGTGGGTCAGCGCATGGATGCCGAAGGGCTGGTCCATGGCGGTTTCGAGTTGGCCCTCGACGGACGCCGGGTACACATCGATCTGCAAGCCCTGACCGGTGGCAAAACCGTGATGATCTACGGTCAGACCGAAGTCACCCGGGACCTGATGGCCGCTCGTCGGGAGGCTGGCGCGCAGACGATTTACCAGGCCGGCAACGTCGTACCGCACGCAATGAAAACCGCAGAACCGTTCGTGACGTTTGAGAAGGATGGCGAGACCTGGCGCCTTGATTGCGACTACATCGCCGGGTGCGACGGTTTCCATGGCGTGGCGCGACAGTCGATTCCTGCCGAATGCCTGAAGGTCTTCGAGCGGGTCTATCCATTCGGCTGGCTCGGGATTCTCGCTGATACGCCGCCGGTCCATGACGAACTGGTCTACGCCCGCCACGAACGCGGTTTTGCCTTGTGCAGCATGCGTTCGGCAACCCGCACGCGTTACTACCTTCAGGTGCCGGCCGACGAGAAGGTCGAGGCCTGGTCGGATGAGCGCTTTTGGGAGGAGCTCAAATCGCGCCTGCCTGCGGCGCTGGCCGATACTCTTGTGACCGGGCCGTCCATCGAAAAGAGCATCGCGCCCCTGCGCAGTTTTGTGGTCGAACCGATGCAGTACGGGCGGATGTTCCTGGTCGGCGACGCGGCGCACATCGTCCCGCCCACTGGCGCCAAAGGCCTGAACCTGGCAGCCAGCGACGTCAGCACCTTGTTCACCATTTTGCAAAAGGTGTACACCGAGGGACGCCTCGATCTGCTGGAGAAATACTCTGAGATCTGCCTGCGCCGGGTCTGGAAAGCCGAACGGTTTTCCTGGTGGATGACGTCGATGCTGCACCGCTTCGATGATCACGACGCCTTCAGCCAGCGCATCTGCGAGTCGGAACTGGATTACTTCGTACACTCCGAGGCCGGTCGAAAAACCATTGCAGAAAATTACGTCGGGCTTCCTTATGAGGCTATCGAATAGCCTCCTACCGACTTACACTGGCGAGCATCCCCGCTCGCCATTGCCTCGTGCGGGACACTCACTGCCCGCAGGTTCCACCGTGACCAATCTCAACCAGCCTGAAACGCCTAAACCGGCTATTCGCAGCGTGTTGATCGCCCTGATGCTGGCGATCTTTCTCGGCGCACTGGACCAGACCATCGTCGCCGTTTCCATGCCGGCCATCTCCGCGCAATTCAAGGACGTCAGCCTGCTGGCCTGGGTGATTTCCGGCTACATGGTGGCGATGACCGTGGCGGTGCCGATCTACGGCAAGCTCGGCGACCTGTACGGCCGACGCAAGTTAATGCTGTTCGGAATGGGGCTGTTCACCCTCGCCTCGCTGTTCTGCGGCATGGCCCAAAGCATGGAACAACTGGTGCTGGCGCGAATCATCCAGGGCATCGGTGCGGGCGGGATGATTTCGGTCAGCCAGGCGATCATCGGGGATATCGTCCCGCCCCGGGAGCGCGGTCGTTATCAGGGTTATTTCAGCAGCATGTACGCCGTGGCGAGTGTTGCCGGCCCGGTGCTCGGCGGTTACATGACCGAATACCTGTCGTGGCGCTGGGTATTTCTGATCAACCTGCCGCTGGGCATCGGGGCCTGGCTGGTGGCCAATCGCACACTGGTGGGTTTGCCCGTGCCACAACGCCAACCGATCATCGATTACCTCGGCACGTTGCTGATGATTATCGGTTTGACCGCCTTGCTGCTGGGCATCACGCAAGTCGGTCAGGGCCACTCATGGCGTAGCGCCGAAGTGCTGGGCCTGCTCGGGTGCGCGGTGCTGGTGCTGGCGCTGTTCGTCTGGCATGAGCGCCGGGCGCGGGAGCCATTGCTGCCGATGCACCTGTTTGCCAACCGCAACGCGATCCTGTGCTGGTGCACGATTTTCTTCACCAGTTTCCAGGCCATCTCGCTGATCGTGCTGATGCCGCTGCGCTTCCAGAGCGTCACCGGCGCCGGGGCCGACAGCGCCGCGCTGCACCTGTTGCCGCTGGCCATGGGCTTGCCGATCGGGGCTTATTTCGCCGGACGCCGCACCTCGGTGACCGGGCGCTACAAACCGATGATCCTGGCAGGGGCGGTGCTGATGCCGATCTCGATTCTCGGCATGGCTTTCAGTCCGCCCCAGGCGTTCTTGCTCAGCAGTCTGTTTATGTTGCTCAGCGGCATTGCCAGCGGCATGCAATTCCCGACGTCATTGGTCGGGACGCAGAACTCGGTGGAACAGCGGGACATCGGCGTCGCCACCAGCACCACCAACCTGTTCCGCTCGCTGGGCGGCGCGGTGGGGGTGGCATTGATGTCGGCGCTGTTGCTGGCGCTGCTGCAGGATTCGAGCTTCGCCCACCTGGCCGGTTCGTCGATGATTGCCGAGGGCCGTTCAGGGAATGTGTTGCTGGACGGCTTGAACGCTGCACCGGGGGAGGCGCAGAACGCCTTGCGCGCCGAGTTGCTGCTGACGTTCAGGCATTTGCTGATGGTCAGTGCGGCGGTGTCGTTGCTGGGGTTGGCGGCGGCGGTTGCGATGCCGAACAGGGTGTTGCGGGGGCGGGAAGATAAGGTTCGGTGATAGACCGAGTCGCGGCCTTCGCGGGCAAGCCTCGCTCCTACAGGTGAAGCGCAATCCCTGCAGGAGCGAGGCTTGCTCGCGAAGGCGTCCTCACAGACACCGATGAATCAAGGGCTGTAATACCCGACCGCCACCAGAAAATGCCCAACCTTTTTCAGGTAAGCATGCTTGTCTTCAACCTTGCTGGTGACCGGGTTTTTCCAGCGGTATTCGTATTCGCCGTAATCCTGCTTGGCAATCAACGCCAGGATCGGCTCGCCCACCGGTTTGCCTTCCGGGTCCTTGATCTTGCCGAAGTCGGTATTGATCAACCGCAGGTTGGTACCGTGGGCCACGTAACGCTGGGTGTTGAGGTCAACGACGAACACGTACAGGTCATCCTGCAAGTAGCCGCCCTTGAGGGAGTTGATCGCAGTCAGCGTGCCCTTCTCGTCTTTGGCCAGATCCGTCGCCGCTTTGTTCAGCAAGGCCATCGCCTGTTCCGCCGACGCCCGTGGCAGGTAGTAACCCACGGCCAGAATCCGCTGGCCAACGCGCTGATAGAACACATGCTTGCGCTCGACCTTGCCGTCGGACCAGTTCTGCCAGCGGTATTCGGCCTGCTGGATGCCATTGCCCTCCGGCACTTTCAAGGCGTCCTTGAAGGCCTTCTGCAAATCCGGTCCCAGGGTTTCGGTCACATCACGCCCGATCAAGGCCGAAGACGGCCCGCCACTGGCAAGCATCACGCCCTTGGTATCGACCACGAAGACGTAACGATCCTTGTCGACAAACTCGCCCTGACGGCTGAACGCCGCGAACGCCTTGTCGCCGTTGTCGTGGTAGTAGGCCAGGGCTTTTTCCAGCAAGGCTTTGGCCGCCTGGCTGTCATCCTTTTCCGCCGTAGCCGCCTGAACCTGCCCCAGACACAACAACAGCATCCACCCCAACACGGCCCACTTGTGCAGAACCCCCATAGCGCATCCCCTCGTTCTTGTCGGTGTTTCAAGAGCGTAGACGGCTATGGGATATGTACGAATTTTCAGGCCCTTGTAGCAGCTGCCGAAGGTTTACTGCCTTGCGCGGAGTTGCTGCTGCAGATTCTGGATCTGCGCCTGAAGGGTGTTGATGTTGCGGGTGGTCTGGCCGCGGAAGGCATCGAACTCGGCGGTATTGGTGACGCCTTGCGCTGCTGCAGGGCGGTTGTCCTGCTGGCTTTTGAGCACGATCATGTCTTGTTCCAGTCGCTCGATGGCGGCGCTCGGGTTGCCCTGTTTTTTCAGCGCGACGATGTCGGCGCCGAGGCTTTTGAGCTGGGCGTCGAATTTGCTGGTGTCGTCCGGGGCGCTTTTCAGCGCAGCCAACTCGGTGCTCAAGGCTTTGACCTGCGCCTGCAATTGCGTGTTGGCGGCCTGGTGTTCGGTGCTCTGGGCAGTCATCTGCGCCAGGCGCTTGTCCAGGTCGGTGGTTTGCGCGGTCATTTGTGCCAGACGCTTGTCCAGGTCGCTGGTCTGACCGACCACACCTTGCTGCTGCTTGCTTTGGTCCTGCAACTGGTTTTCCAGCTGCTTGATTTGCAACTTCAGGGCTTCGCTGTCGCTAGTGACGTTGGTCTGGCTGGCGACCACCTTGCCGGAAATGTCCTGCAAGCGTCCCGCCGCATCCTCACTGATCCGCGCGAAACTTTCCTGGGTGGCCACCAGTTGCTGTTCCATCAGCGAAATCTGCTGAAAGCTCCACCAGGCAAGGCCGGCGAATGCGAAGAACAAAGCGCCGACCAAGGCCCACAGAGGCCCGGTACTGGCGCTTTTGACTTTGACCACCGGTGCCGGGCGCGAATGCACGGAGGTGCGTTTCGAGGTCGGAAAATCATCGTCATCGGGGACGTCGGCGCGCAGGCTTGGAACATCATCGAAGTCGTCGTTGGCATCGTTACGCATGGACATTGAGTCAACCTTTGTGGAACGCGGTGATGGCTATAGGCAGCGAGTATAAACCCCACGGCCGCAGCGATTGACCCTCAACGCCAAACTCGGTTCAGTGCTGGCAGGTTTGTCACTGCAAAAGTCAGCGCATGTCCTGGGCTTTCCACCAGCCGCAGAATTCATCGAGGGCCGTCCAGAGACTGACTTTCGGATCGTAGTCCAGATAATGCCGGGCGCGGCTGATGTCCAGGGTGAAATTTTTGTTCATCACCTGCATGCCCAGTCGTGACAACGTCGGCTCGGGACGGCCCGGCCACAATTTGCACACCCCTTCGTTGAGCGCGGCAACGCTGTAGGCCAGGCCGTAGGAACGGTAGCGCGTCACTTGTGGGACTTCCATCTTGCGCATGACGTAATTGACCACGTCCCACAACGGCACAGGCGTGCCGTTGCTGATGTTGTAGGCCTTGCCCAAGGCTGAGTCGCTGGCCAGCAAGCTGCTGAGCAATGCTTCATTGAGGTTTTGCACACTGGTGAAGTCGACCTTGTTCAGGCCGTTGCCGATGATCGCCAGGCGTCCCTTGCGCTGCATGTTCAGGAGCCGCGGGAAGATACTCATATCACCCGCCCCGGTGACGAAACGCGGGCGCAGGGCCAGGGTTTCGAGACCGAACTCCTGTGCGCCAAAGACCTTTTGCTCGGCGAGGAATTTGGTGGCGGCGTAGGGATGCTTGAAACGTTTAGGTACTTGTTCTTCGGTCAGCCCCAGATGATCACGGCCATCGAAGTAGATCGACGGTGACGACAAATGCACCAGGCGCCGGACCCGCTGTTTCAGGCAGGCCTCGACCACGTTTTCAGTGACCTGCACGTTGCCTTGATGAAAGTCCTGATAACGTCCCCACAAACCGACCGCGCCGGCGCAATGCACCACGGCCTCGACATCGGAACACAGCTCGCGCGCCAGTTCCGGGTCGCTCAAGTCGCCCGGGATAAACTCGGCGCCACGGCGCACCAGGTGTTCGACGCTTTCGGCCCGGCGACCATTGACCCGCACGTCCAGGCCCTGCTCCAGGGCGAAACGCGCAAAGCGTCCGCCAATGAAGCCGCTTGCGCCGGTAACCAGAATTTTCATGTAGAGCTCCAACAAATGCAGCGGTGAGCATCAAGCTACACGCAGCAAGTTAAAAACGGTCCGCAAGCGCTTCACTTGCGGCTTGCAGCTTGACGCTTATGGCTGCTTCCAGGGCACCAGCCATTGCTTCGACGAACGCACCAATTGATCGGTCAGCAACCCCAGCAGCTGACCGCCATTGCGCCAATGATGCCAGTACAGCGGCACATCGATGGGCTTATCTGGCAAAAGCTCCTGCAAGACACCGCGCTCCAGCTGCTCGCGCACCTGCAATTCGGGCACCAGGCCCCAGCCAAGCCCGGCTTCGGTCAGGCGGATAAAGCCTTCAGACGATGGGCATAAATGGTGTTCGAAACCGCCATCGACACCGAGGGACGCGAGGTAGCGATGCTGCAGGAAATCGTCCGGGCCGAAGACCAGCGCCGGGGTTTTCGCCAGCAGGTCAGCACGCACGCCTTCAGGAAAATGCCGGGCGATAAACGCCGGGCTGGCCAACGCTCGATAACGCATGGCACCCAATAACACGCTACGTGCGCCAGCCACCGGGCGCTCGCTGGCGCAAATGCACGCGGCCACTTCGCCAGCGCGCATGCGTTTGAGGCCGACGGTCTGGTCTTCGACGACCAGGTCCAGCAGCAGGTGTTGCTCGGCGCAGAAATCACTGACGGCTGCGGCCCACCAAGTCGCCAGGCTGTCGGCGTTCAGGGCGATGCGCAGACGTTCCGGCAGACCTTCTTCGTCCAGCGCCGGTACCAGCGTCTGTAGATCCCGTTCCAGCAAACGCACCTGCTGGACGTGGTTGAGCAGCCGCCGACCAATCTCGGTAGGCGCCGGCGGCGTGACCCGCACCAACACCGGCTGGCCGACCCGCGCTTCCAGGAGCTTGATGCGCTGGGAGATCGCCGATTGCGACAAGCCCAGCACCTGCGCCGCACGTTCAAACCCGGCCTGCTCGACCACGGCGGCCAGGGCGGACAGCAATTTATAGTCGAACATCAGTTTTCCTAATGAGCGATCAGCATGATTGGTTTTTCTTATACCGCGTTGCACCGGAGAATAGCCAGCAAGCACTCTTGAACAGGATCACCGACATGGCTGGCGAAACTTCATTGGCAACCCTGCTGCGCAGCATGAGCCCGCACCTCAACGAGGGCGAATATGTATTTTGCACCCTGCGCGACGGCCAATTGCCCGCCGGCCTCGCGATCGTCGGCAGCTTTCGCGAGCAGGAGGGGCTGACCGTCATTCTCGAACGCTCCCTCGCCGAGCAGGCCGGTTTCAGCTTCGACTACGTCGCAGCCTGGATCACCTTGAACGTGCACTCAGCCCTCGAAGCCGTCGGCCTCACCGCCGCCTTCGCCACGGCATTGGGTAAGGCCGGTATCAGTTGCAACGTGATTGCCGGTTACTACCACGACCATTTATTCGTCGGTCAGGCCGATGCCCAACGCGCAATGCACGTGTTGCGCGACCTGGCAGCCAACGCGGAGTAAACCCTTATGTGGCAAAGCTATGTGAATGGCCTGCTG
Organism: Pseudomonas sp. FSL W5-0299; assembly: GCF_005930655.1. Lineage (NCBI taxonomy): Bacteria > Pseudomonadati > Pseudomonadota > Gammaproteobacteria > Pseudomonadales > Pseudomonadaceae > Pseudomonas > Pseudomonas sp. FSL W5-0299. Next base: position 2,666 of record NZ_RXHX01000065.1, on the reverse strand, counting down.
GTGGCCGCCGGGCTGATCATGGCGATCGGCACTCAGAACGCGTTTGTGCTGGCGCAGAGCCTTCGACGTGAACATCACCTGCCGGTGGCGGCGCTGTGCGTCACCTGCGACGCCTTGCTGGTGGCCGCCGGGGTATTCGGGCTGGCGACGGTGCTGGCGCAAAACCCGACCTTGTTGGCGGTCGCCCGCTGGGGTGGCGCGGTATTTCTGATTTGGTATGGCAGTCAGGCGCTGCGTCGGGCGTGCTCGAAACAAAGCCTGCAACAAGGTGAAAACCAGACGGTGCGCTCGCTACGTGCGGTGATGCTCAGCGCGTTGGCCGTCACCTTGCTCAACCCGCACGTTTATCTGGATACCGTGTTGTTGATCGGCTCCCTCGGCGCGCAGCAAACCGAGCCCGGCGCTTATGTCGTGGGGGCGGCCAGTGCGTCGTTGTTGTGGTTTTTCACCCTGGCACTCGGCGCGGCATGGTTGGCACCCTGGCTGGCACGGCCCAGCACCTGGCGGATTCTCGATCTGCTGGTGGCGGTGATGATGTTTGCCGTGGCGTTTCAATTAATCGTCGCCAGCTGATTATTCCAAAAGGCTCTGGAACCTCTATCCCACACAGTTGTTGCGTGGTTATGCCGCACCCCCGGTGCTATGATCCGATCCGATGCGCCGCAAAGAGTACAAACTCCCCGGCGCTTGTCTGGCCGCCCGTGATCGGCCTTGCGCTCACCGCAACTGACCTGATTAGGAGAATCATCATGGCTTTCGAATTGCCGCCGCTGCCTTACGCACACGATGCCCTGCAGCCGCACATTTCCAAGGAAACTCTGGAATACCACCACGACAAGCACCACAACACCTACGTCGTGAACCTGAACAACCTGGTGCCAGGCACCGAGTTCGAAGGCAAGACCCTGGAAGAAATCGTCAAGTCTTCCTCGGGCGGCATCTTCAACAACGCCGCTCAAGTCTGGAACCACACTTTCTACTGGAACTGCCTGGCGCCAAACGCCGGCGGTCAACCAACCGGCGCACTGGCTGAAGCCATCAACGCTTCCTTCGGTTCGTTCGACAAGTTCAAAGAAGAATTCAGCAAAACCTCCATCGGCACCTTCGGTTCCGGTTGGGGCTGGCTGGTGAAAAAAGCTGACGGTTCCCTGGCCCTGGCCAGCACCATCGGCGCCGGCAACCCGCTGACCAGCGGCGACACCCCGCTGCTGACCTGCGACGTCTGGGAACACGCTTACTACATCGACTACCGCAACGTTCGTCCGAAATACGTCGAAGCGTTCTGGAACCTGGTCAACTGGAAATTCGTGGCTGAGCAATTTGAAGGCAAAACCTTCAAGGCTTAAGCTCGACGCCAGACAAGAAACCCGGCTTTTATGCCGGGTTTTTTTTATGGACTTTGGAAGTATTCACTGCCGTGTGTCGCTCTAAACATCGAATCAACTACCCGGCCGCCTTCGCGAGCAGGCTCGCTCCCACAGTGAACACACCCTTTATAAAACCCGCTCGATCTCCTGTGGGAGCGAGCCTGCTCGCGAAGAACGATGACGCGGTCTCTGGAATGCTATGCCGGATCGACGTTATCAAGCGCCCGGTTCACGGCCAGTTCTGCCAGCATGATGATCTGCTGGATTGCCAGCACGGTGTTGCGCTGCGGGCCGATCAGGTTCGAGGCGAAATCGCTGGCCATGACGCTGGCCGAAGCCAGTGACTCGCAGGCTTGGGCCAGGAGGCTTTCAGTGTCCATGTCGGGGGCGATCATGAACATCGTGCTGGGGCGACGGGGTTTTTCGAGGTATTGGTTTGGCGGGTCGAGGTAGTAGTCGAGGGCGCGTTTTATGGCTTCGTGGTCTTTGAGGAGCGTTTCGGCTTCGGTGGTGGGAGCGATGTTGACGGGTGGGTCGGGGATTAATTTGTCCATTGAATTTCTCCAGCGTTGGAGCCTCCACTTGCCGCTTCTCACACGGCGAAGAGGTGGCAGCTATGTGCGAGGTGAGAAGACCGGTTATGGACACCCGGCCGGACCGAAGTCCGCCCGCACACAGCCGCCATAACGCAAATACTGGCAGCGGATAAGCTGGCGGCGATTATGCGTGTACAGACACTGGATGACCATAAGTTGCCGGGCTCTCACACCCGGTCGCTGAGTTTTCAGCGACAGCCAGAGGTTAGAGAACACGCTTCCTACCCGGCAACCTGAAAAATGCGTGGGAAAACGCTGAGTTTTTTACACATCGTTCAACACACAAAAATGGAACGCGGAGCGTCCCGGGCGGCATTCCCACGCGGAACATGGGAACGATCAATCGGGAGGCATCAGGAAGAGATTGGTTGGCTGTCAGGCTGCCTTCGCGGGCAGGCTCGCTCCTACAGTGGAGTGTGGGTACCTGCAAAGAGATTGGTCGGCTGGCAGGCCGTCTTCGCGGGCAAGCCTCGCTCCTACAAGGGGTTCGGTGTAAACGCTTCGCTCTTCACCACTCATTAGGCCGAGCGTTAGCTCGCCTGCTCTTGATCTTGATCCACCCGCCCCTTTCGGGAGGCTGAGTGGAGGTGTTCATCCGGGGAGTGGCGCGCAGCGCCGTTCGACGCAGTCGAACACGCTGCATGTAGGTCGTCGCGAAGCAGACCGGAGGGCAGTGTCCCCGGATGGATACCGGAGCGAAGGA
>NZ_RXHX01000064.1:0-12561 GCF_005930655.1 Pseudomonas sp. FSL W5-0299 | reverse complement strand
GACCTGAACTAACGATTCGATAATTATTTTCTAATTTATTGTTTATAAAATACTTATGTCCTAACGTTTATCAAGCCCCAGAAGATTGCGTTCTACGGTTCCTACGCCTTGGGCGCCGAACATTTCTGGTGGTCCTACACCCTGCTGGTGATCGCCGGCGCCTGCATGTATGCGCCGTATGGGCCGTTTTTCGCCATCGTTCCGGAAATCCTCCCGGCCAACGTTGCTGGCGGGGCCATGGCGCTGATCAACAGCATGGGCGCGCTGGGTTCATTCGGCGGTTCGTATCTGGTCGGCTACCTGAACAGCTCCACCGGCTCGCCCGGCGCGTCTTACTTGCTGATGAGCGGCGCGTTGATGCTCTCCGTGATTTTGACGATTTTCCTCAAGCCCGGCGCCAGTGACCGGGTCGTGGCCAAGGCCGATACGCAACGGCCATTGCCGGCTCACCCTTGATTTGAAGTTGAGATGATGACGATGAAAAAGCAGGTCGTGCTGTACAAGAAACTCTCGCCGCTGTTGATGGCTCGCCTGCATGAGCACACCGACGTGACACTGATCGACAACCTCAACCCGGAGGGCATCGAACAACTGCGCGCCGCCCTGCCCCGCGCCCATGGCTTGCTTGGCGCGAGTCTGAAGCTGGACGGCGAATTGCTTGATCTGGCGCCCCATCTTGAAGCGATCGCCAGTGTCTCGGTGGGCGTCGACAACTATGACATCGACTACCTGATCGAGCGGCGCATTCTGCTCAGCAACACCCCGGACGTGCTGACGGAAACCACGGCGGATACGGGGTTTGCGCTGATTCTGGCGACGGCCCGGCGCGTGGTGGAACTGGCCAACATGGTCCGCGCCGGTCAGTGGAACCGCAACATCGGCCCGGTGCATTTCGGCACCGACGTGCACGGCAAGACCCTGGGCATCATCGGCATGGGACGCATTGGTGAGGCGTTGGCCCAGCGCGGGCATTTTGGTTTTGGCATGCCGGTGATCTATCACAGCCATTCGCCAAAACCGGCGGTTGAGCAACGTTTTGATGCTCAGTACCGCAGCCTGACGGCGCTGTTGCAACAGGCCGATTTCATTTGCCTGACCTTGCCGTTGACGGCTGAAACCGAAGGGTTGATTGGCGCTGAAGAGTTCGCCTTGATGCGCCCGGAGAGTATTTTCATCAACATTTCCCGAGGAAAAGTCGTCGATGAGGCCGCGCTGATTGAGGCATTGCGCACCGGACAGATTCGCGCGGCGGGACTGGATGTGTTTGAGCGTGAGCCGCTGAATGTTGATTCGCCGTTGTTGACGTTGAACAACGTGGTGGCGACGCCGCATATGGGGTCGGCGACGCATGAGACGCGGGAAGCGATGGCTGGGTGCGCGGTGGATAATCTGCTGATGGCGTTGGCTGGAGAACGGCCGAAGAACCTGGTGAATGTCGGGGCGTGGTCCGGGCGTAAGGATTTCGGCGTCTGTTAGTCAGCCTTCGCGGGCAAGCCTCGCTCCTACGGGTTTCGCCGATCCTGTAGGAGCAAGGTTTGCCCGCGAAGAGGCCGGCACTCACACAACACTGTCAGGCCCGCCGCGCTTCGAGCAGGTCCGCAGCACACAATGCAATCCGCCGGCACGCATCCGCCAGTTTCACTTGATCCACCACCAACCCGATGCGGATATGCCCCGCCGCACTTGGCCCGAATGCCTCGCCGGCAAGCACCGACACGCCGTAACCCTCCAGCAGACGCTCGGCAAACCCTTGGGCGCACAACCCGGTCGGGCGCACATCGACCATCACGAACATCCCGCCATCCGGCCGGATCGGGCGGATCCCCGGGCAACCACTCAACCTCGCGCACACCAGATCGCGACGCAGGCGATATTCCTCTCGCATCAGCGCCACTTCCGGCAGGTCTTCATCCAGCGCCACTTGCGCGGCTTTCTGCACAAAATCGGGAATGCCGAACAGCATGCACAACGACAAATGCACCAGGTGCTCGGCCAACAGTTTCGGGCCGATTGACCAACCCACGCGCCAGCCGCTCATGGCGTGGGATTTGGACAGGCTGTTGATGGTCGCGGTGCGTTCGGCCATGCCCGGCAGGCTTGCCGGGCTGATGTGTTCGCCCTCGAACAACAGATCGCTGTAGACCTCGTCGCTGATCAGCCACAGATCATGACGCACGCACAACACCGCCAGCGCTTGCCAGGTCTTCAATGACAGGCTTGCGCCGGACGGATTGTTTGGACTGTTGAGTAACAGGACGCGGGTCTTCGGCGTAATCAGCGCCGCGACATCCGCCGGGTCAACGCGAAAGCCGTTCTCCGGCCGCACTGCCACCGGCACCACCTTGGCCGCGCAAGCGCCGAACACCCCTTCATAGGTCACGTACATCGGTTCGGCGACGATCACCTCATCGCCAGGATCGAGCAGGCATTGCGCGACCGAATACACCGCACACTGCGCGCCCGGAAACACGATCACATGATCGGCGTCCACCGCCTGACCACTGCGCTGTCGATGGCGCCGCGCAATGCTGCTGCGCAATCCGCGACTGCCGCGCACTTCCGGGTAATGCGTGTCGCCGGCCCGCAAACTGTCGATGGCCGCCTGCACGATGGGCGCCGGCGTATCAAAATCAGGATCGCCGATCGACAACAGCAGTACATCGACTCCTTGCTCGCGCATTTCCAGCGCTCGGTCATGAATCTGCCAGGCTGCCGCTCCGTCGCCGGCGATTCGTTGGGTCAAGGCTGAATAGCGCATGTGTTTCTCCTGTCGCGCGCGGACTCCCAGTCTCAACCCTATCTCAAATCACGAAACGCGCCACCATCGCATTCAAATCGACCGCCAGGCGCGACAGCTCATGGGTCGCGGCGCTGGTCTGATTGGCACCGGCGGCGGACTGGGTGGCGAGGTCGCGGATGTTCACCAGGTTGCGGTCGACTTCACGGGACACCTGGGCTTGCTCTTCCGACGCGCTGGCGATCACCAGGTTGCGTTCGTTGATCAAGTGGATTGACTGGGTGATCTGCTCCAGCGCCACACCAGCGGCGCGGGCCATCTCCAAGGTGCTCTGGGTGCGCTGATTGCTCTGCTGCATCGACGAGACGGCTTCGCCCGTGCCGTTCTGGATGCCGGCGACCATTTTTTCGATTTCCTGGGTCGATTGCGCCGTGCGATGGGCCAAGGCCCGGACTTCGTCTGCCACCACGGCAAAACCACGTCCGGCTTCACCGGCACGGGCCGCTTCAATGGCCGCGTTGAGCGCCAGCAGGTTGGTCTGTTCGGCGATGGCGCGGATCACGTCCAGCACTTTGCCGATGTCGCGGCCCTGTGCGGCCAAGCCTTCGATCATCAACGAAGTGTTTTGCACGTCGTGGGTCATGGTCTGGATCGCGTCCACGGTTTCCACCACGCGGTCGCGGCCTTCACGGGCGGCCTGGGTCGACTGGCTCGACGCTTCGGAGGTCGACACGGCGTTGCGCGCGACTTCTTCCACGGCAGCGGTCATTTCGTTGACCGCCGTGGCGGCTTGTTCGATTTCGTTGTTCTGTTGTTGCAGGCCGCGGGACGCTTCCTCGGTCACGGTGCTGAGTTCTTCTGCGGCAGCACCCAGTTGCGTCGCGGACCCGGCGATCTGCTCGATGGTTTCGCGCAGATTGGCCTGCATGACGGACAAGGCCCCGAGCAAGCGTGCCGGTTCGTCCTTGCCGTCGATTTCGATGGCTTTGCTCAGGTTGCCGCCGGCAATGGTTTCTGCGGCCTGCACCGCGCGATTGAGCGGCGTGACGATGCTGCGGGTCAGTAGCCAGGCCAGCAGCACGGTCAGGAGCGACGCGACCACCGACACCACGATGATGCCGTTCACGGCGGTGTTGTAGTTTTCTTGCGCAATCATCCCGGCCGCTTTTGCGCCCTGTTGGTTGTAAGCCACCAGTTTATTGAGCTGCTCGCCCATCTGGTCGGTGCCTTCCTTGATCCGCGTGTTGATCAAGGCGCGCATCTCATCCACCTTGTTCTGGCGCGACAGGTCCAGCATCTCGCGTTGCGCTTGCATGTATTTTTCCAGCGTCGCGCTGAATACCTTGTACAGCGCCTCTTCGTCCGACTCCATCGGCAACTCGGCATAACTGGCCTGGGCCTTGCGCGCCTTGTCGATAAGCACCGCGATCCGCGCTTCAGCTTCCTGCAAACTGGCCGGCTCGCGGTTGACCAGAATCCGGAACGACAAGATACGCATGCGCAGGATGTTTTCGGTGACATTGCCCAGGAAGCCGATGCTGGGCAGTTGGGTACTGCCCATGTCGATCGAGGCCTGGCGGATGATCGACATGCGATTCACCGCAAACACACCGAGCACGATGACGAGCAAGGCAATGAAAGCAAACCCCAGGAAGGCTCGAGGTGCGATATTCAGATTACGCAGGGACATAGGACGATACTCGGGTGATTGAGGCGGCGAGCGTCCTTGCGGTGATGGCTGAGTGGCGGGCGTGAGGCGCACAGGGTCAGCGGGGCGCCACTGTTGTAATAGGTTTGTGTGCGCTTATTGGCTGTATCGGCTGGGGATGAGGTTTTTTGCGGGGATTGAAGAAAAATATTTTTGCTGGGCGACATCTGTTTCAACGCTGAAACACAGTGGCGGCCCTGATGAACATTTGTGGCGAGGGAGCTTGCTCCCGTCCGGCTGCGCAGCGGCCGTAGATTTTGGGGCCGCTTCGCAGCCCAGCGGGAGCAAGCTCCCTCGCCACAAGATTCCTGTGTGCAGACAATTTTGGTCAGGGCTTGCGGTTGGCGATCCGCCAAACACGGGCAATATCACTCGCCCGCTCGCGCAACAATCGCGGCGCCTCGGCACACGCCTGCTCGAGTGTCATCGGCCCACTGGCCAAGGCAAACGCGGCATCGATGCCATGTTCATACAAGTCCTGATAACCCTCGCCCAACGTCCCAGCGATCACAATCACCGGCACGCCCTGCTCCCGGGCAATGCGTGCGACGCCGAATGGGGTTTTGCCGCGCAAGGTCTGGGCGTCAAAACGGCCTTCGCCGGTGATGACCAGATCAGCGCCCTTCACCGCCTCGGCCAGCCCGACCAGTTCGGCCACCACTTCAACCCCGGCCTTGAATTGCGCCTCCAGAAACGCCTTGGCCGCAAATCCCAACCCTCCCGCCGCGCCGCTGCCCGGCTCGTGCTGGACGTCCTTGCCCAACGCCTGGGCGCACAGCTCGGCGAAGTGCCCCAGGGCAGCGTCCAATTGCAGGACTTGCTCGGGCGACGCACCTTTCTGCGGACCAAAAATCGCGGAAGCGCCGTGCGGACCGCACAGGGGGTTGTTGACGTCGGCGGCGATGTCGAAACGCACGTCGGTCAGGCGCGGATCAATTGCACTCAGGTCGATGCAAGCCAGTTGCGCCAGGGCCAATCCACCTGGGGCCAGCGCTTGCCCTTGCACGTCCAGCAACTTCACGCCCAGCGCCTGCATCGCTCCGGCGCCGCCATCATTGGTGGCGCTGCCGCCAATGGCCAGGATCACCCGTTGCGCCCCGGCATCCAGCGCGGCGCGAATCAGTTCTCCGGTGCCGAAGGTGCTGCTGATGCACGCATCACGTTGCCCCGGCGGCACCAGTTGCAGACCGCTGGCTTCGGCCATTTCGATGATTGCGGTGTGGGTTTGCGGCAACCAGCCCCACGCGGCATCGACGGTGATGCCGAGCGGACCGCGAACTTGGGTCCTGCGCAATTCGCCTTCGCACGCGGCCAGAATCGACTCGACCGTGCCTTCGCCGCCGTCGGCCATCGGGCATTTGACCAGTTGCGCATCCGGCCAGACCTGCGCCAGACCGAGGGCAATGGCGTCGGCCACACCCTGGGCACTCAGGCTGTCCTTGAACGAATCGGGGGCGATCACGATTTTCATGCGAATTCTCCAGTTCCAATGCGTTCCATGCTGCCAGCAGCCCCGCACAATAACGCCGGTCCGCTGCACAAGCGGGGGTGGCGTTTGTTGTTCATTTCTACAAAACGTCTGTTTTCAGATCCAGCATTTGTGCGGCTGCTCGTCCGCCATCGCGAGCAGGCTCGCTCTACATTGGTCCTGCGGCGTTCACAACACCCCTGCTCGCGATGGCGTCCTTGAGATCGCTACGGGACATCCGTTTGTGGCAAAAGCTGCACGCCGAGGTAGAGCGCGAGCATGCCGTCCAGTTTCAGCGGATCAACCCCGCTCAGCTCGGCAATCCGCTCCATCCGATAGCGCAAGCTGTTGCGATGAATCCCCAGCGCATCCGCACACGCCTGACTCTGCCCGTCGTGCTCGCACCAACTGCGCAAGGTCGCCAGCAGTTGGCCGTTGCCGTCCTTGGCGATGACTTTGCGCAGTGGCTTGAGCAATTCATCCAGCGCGTCATCGTTGCGATGCCGCCACAGCATCACCGGCAACCGATAACGGTTGAGCGTCAGCAAGCGCGAACGCGGCAGCACATCGCGCCCATAGGCCAGTAAGTCGCCAACCCGTCGATAACAACGACGCAGCCCGGACAACCCATCCGCCTGCCCCCCCACGGCAATGCGCACAATGTTCCAGCCCAGGCCATCGAGTTTTTCCAGCAGCCGTTCATTCTCGATCGCCTGACTCGCCGGCCGACACCACAGCAACGAAGACTTGGCCGAACTCACGCACCAGCTGTCCGGGTAACGCGAAGTCAGCCAGGCACTGAGCGCCTCCACCGTCTGCCCGGGACCGTGCTCCATGCCCAACTCGAACAGATAAGGCACCCGCGTCATTTGCGGTTTCAGGCCCAATTGCTGCGCTTCATCCAGCAAGCGCGGCGAATCCCCGGCCTCGCTCAACAGCAATGCCAGCAGATCATCGCAACGCTGACGCCGCCATTGCTGCTCGGCCTGCTGATTGCGCTGGCCGACCAACATTTCGGCGGTCATCCGCACCAGCTCGGCATAGGTGCGCAGTTGCTCCGGCTCGCCGGTAATGCCCAGCACACCGATCAGGCGCTGATCGAGCAGCAACGGCAAGTTGATCCCCGGCTGCACGCCTTTGAGGTGAATCGCCGTCTGCGCATCGATCTCCACCACGCGCCCATTGGCCAACACCAACTGCGCGCCTTCATGGCGGGTGTTGATGCGCTCCGGCTCGCCGCTGCCGAGAATCAATCCCTGGCTGTCCATCACGTTGACGTTGTACGGCAGGATGGCCATCGCCCGGTCGACGATGTCCTGGGCCAGGTCGTGATCGAGTTCGAACATATCGGGATCCTTTAAAGCGTGATGGGACAGGTTGTTCACCCGCACAGGGCTGGGTCGCAAACCCTGTGCTCAGGCACAAAGACAGCCACCCCGAGGGTGGCCGAGACTCTCTGGGCGATCAACGTTACCCTGCGCATCGCAAAAAATCATAATAAAGAGAGAGCCCGCCATGTCACAGAGCGCCGCCGCTACCCAGGCCATCGTTGACGACAAAAACGCCGTCTACAAACGCATTACCCTGCGTTTGATCCCCTTCATCTTCATCTGCTACCTGTTCAACTACCTCGACCGGGTCAACGTTGGATTCGCCAAACTGCAGATGCTCGACGCGCTGAAATTCAGCGAAACCGTGTACGGCCTCGGGGCCGGGATCTTCTTCATCGGCTACGTGCTGTGCGGCGTACCGAGCAACCTGGCCCTGACCAAATTCGGCCCACGGCGCTGGATCGCGCTGATGATGATCGTCTGGGGCACGCTGTCGACCTGCCTGCTGTTCGTCACTACCCCGACCGAGTTCTACACCTTGCGCCTGTTCACCGGCGCAGCCGAAGCCGGGTTCTTCCCGGGCGTGGTGCTGTATCTTTCGCAGTGGTTCCCGACCTTCCGCCGTGGCCGCATCATGGCGCTGTTCATGTCGGCGATCCCGGTGTCCGGCCTGCTCGGCAGCCCGTTCTCCGGCTGGATCCTCAACCACTTCGCCGCGGGCCAAGGCGGTTTGGCGGGCTGGCAGTGGATGTTCCTGTTGCAAGGCATCCCGACCGTGATCCTCGGTGCCCTCGCCTATTTTCTGCTGAGCGACAGTTACGCCAATGCCAAGTGGCTCACGCCGTTTGAGCGCTCGGTGCTGGAAGCCGACCACGCCATCGATCTGGCCAACAAACCGAAAACCGCCACCGACTCGCTGCTGGCCGTGTTCAAGAACCCGGCGATCTGGGCCTTCGGTTTGATTTACTTCTGCATCCAGAGCGGCGTCTACGCGATCAACTTCTGGCTGCCGTCGATCATCAAGAACCTGGGCTTCAGCGATAACCTGGTGATTGGTTGGTTGAGCGCGATTCCGTACCTGCTGGCGGCGCTGTTCATGTTGATGGTTGGCCGCTCGGCGGACTTGCGCAAAGAACGTCGCTGGCACTTGGTGGTGCCTATGTTGATGGGCGCGGTGGGCTTGCTGATTGCCGTGAACTTCGCCACAACACCGGCCATCGCGATTCTCGGTTTGACCATCGCCACCATGGGCGCCCTCACCGGTTTGCCAATGTTCTGGCCAGTGCCGACAGCGATGTTGAGCGCGGGCGCGGCGGCGGGTGGTCTGGCGCTGATCAACTCCATGGGACAGATGGCGGGTTTCCTGAGCCCGTACCTGGTGGGCTGGGTCAAGGACAGCACCGGCTCGACCGATGCGGCGCTTTATCTGCTGGCGGGCGTGATCGTGTGCGGGAGCATGCTGGCGTTGCGCATGACGCGCACGTTGCGGGTGTAAGGCATCACAGATGATCGTTCCCACGCTCCGCGTGGGAATGCAGCCCGGGACGCTCCGCGTCCCTTCCGATCAACAAAAAAAGGCCCTTTCGGGCCGTTTCTTATTTCGCGTGTGCACACAGCTCTTATGTGGCCAGACACACTTTTGTGAACACTCAAGCTTTTGTGGCGAGGGAGCTTGCTCCCGCTGGGCTGCGAAGCAGCCCCAAAAGCTGCAACCGCGACCTTTCAGGTACACCGCAGATACCGGATGTACGACTGCTGCGCAGCCGAGCGGGAGTAAGCTCCCTCGCCACGAGTATGTGCCCTCTTCGAAATTGGCTTTAGCCCTGCGGGCCAACGTTATCCAGCAGCCGATTCGCCGTGATCTCCGCCGTCATAATGCTGTTGGAAATACCCAACAGCGCATAACGCGACTCACCCGCCAGATGATCCACCAACTGATGAACCATCACATCGACCGACGCCAGCGTCTCGACCAGATACACCGCAAGGGTTTCGGTCGTGGCTTCGGGGTCTACGGAAAACAGGGTGCTGCGGGTTCGCGGGGTGGCCTTGATGTCGGCATTGGATGGGAAGTGAAAGTCGAGCGCTCGTTCGGCGGCATCGTTGAGTTTTTTGGAATCGGTGGATTCGTAGGGGGAAACGTCGTCCGCTTCGGGTGGGTTTGGTGTTGGTTTGAACATAGATGAAACTCCTAATTGAAATTAAGGAGCCCTCACCCTCGCTACCAAACGAAAGGTGGTGGCCATACGCGGGTTGGTAGACCGGCAATTAGGACCCGGCGCCCCCGAAGGAGCCCTGCGCATGGCCACCATAAAAACAGAGACCTGAAGAGGCCTGTAAACGGTGGCTATATGCGCCTAATTGCCGGGCTACCAAACCCGATCACTGATATTCAGCGACGGGACAAACGATAAAACCCAGGCCCAAGACGCACAAGCCGGCGGATTCTGGCGCAGTCGTAGGCAACGGCGCAAGGTTGTGTAGTCCGAGAGAGTGTCTGGAGATGTCTGTTAAACATCTCCGTTTATTACTTACTCATCACGGCTGTTGCAACAGCCCTGACTAACCCGCTTGCACCTGATAGGAAACCTTGCCATCCAACAGTTCTTGCACCGGACTGCTGTCGCCGCCCGTTTGAGCGCTCCCCCAAGTCACCACGCGGCCGTCCGAGGTCAGCGCCGTGAACGCGGTACTATTGGCGTAAATGGCTCGTACATCGGTCAACCGGCTTTCCACCGCAGATGTATCGCCCCCCAAGCTTTTATTCCCCCAGGCCACAACGCTGCCATCCTTGCACAGGGCTGCAAAGGCTGCCGACGAGCCAACCACCTGAACAATGTCGCGCCGTTGTGCAATATCGGCAGGTATTTCGCCACCAGCTGAGCCATCTCCCCAAGCGACAACCTGACCGTTGGTGCAAAGAGCAGCAAATGCGGAAAAGGTGCAGCAGACTACTTCAATATCAGTCCGGGCCTCTATTTCTGGGTTGCCGATGGTGCCACCCCCCATTTGGTGCCCCCAGGCCACAACCTGGCCGGTGGAACGCGTTGCAGCAAAGGCGAACTGATTGGCGCAGCACAGTTCGTTGACATCGGTCAGTGAGGCGATGGGTGCCGGCAGGGTTCCCCCGGTACTCCGGCCCCAGGCGACGAGACTGCCCTTTGCGCGCAATGCGGCAAAAGCATATTGGGTGCCGAGGAAGGTTTTGAAGTCGGAAAGCATCGCGATCTCGGGCGGCAGCGTTCCACCGGTGTCAGGTTTGCCCCAAGCCACCAAATGCCCGGTTTCCCGTCGTGCGACAAATACACCGTCACTGCCCACGCACTGCACAATGTCCCTCAGCGCGCCGATGGACTCGGGCACTTCGCTACCCTGTCCCCAGGCCACCACTTGCCCGGTGTTTTTTATACCGGCGAAAGCGCTTTTGCCACCGCTGACCTCAACAAAATCCGAAGAACTGATACCGCCCATATTCCCGCCAGCGCCCGCGTCGCCCCAAACCGCCACCGTTCCATCGGCTCGAAGGGCGGCAAAAGCGCTGGAAGTGGCGCTGACAGCAGTGATGTCATTCGGGGGCGCAGTGTCCGCAGGGATCGCTGCACCCAAATCCGGATGCCCCCAGCCGACGAGGCCCCCGTCATCAGTACGCGCGACGAAGGCGCCCCAACTGCCAATAATGTTCGCCGAATTCAGGATGACCTGATCGTCGCCGACGCGAACATGCAGTGCCTGTTGCTGGGTATCGCGCCAGGTGTGGGCCGTCGTCCAGTCGTTGTCAGTCGCGTACTTCCACTGCGCAACGACTGGCTCCCCGGTAAGGGCATCAAAGGCGCGCAGTACACGTGACGTACCAGACAGCCCAAACAGGTGGGGGCTTGAGCGCACGCCCATGACTTTCAGGCGGCCTGAGCCTATCACGGCTTTTTCGGATGTTTCTGACGTTGAAATGGTGCGGTCGGATTGAACAGACATGATGATGACTCCTGTCGAGGGTATGAGTGACGGAGTCAATTAAGGCGTAAGACGATGGTATTGGCTACTGTCAGAAATAACAGGTAACCGGAGGTTGCTGACAAGCGGTAGGCGTGCTTATACGGGGTTAGCAGACCAGGACTCTAGAACCCGGCGCACCGAAGTGCCCCATGCAAAGCCGCCATAACATGAAGAGCGAACGTTGTACGTCTAAAGATGACCCGGACTACCAAACCCGATCGCTGATATTCAGCGACGGGACAAACGATAAAACCCAGGCGCAAGACGCACAAGCCGGCGGATTCTGGCGCAGTCGTAGGCAACGGCGCAAGGTTGTGTAGCCTGAGAGAGTGTCTGGAGATGTCTGTTAAACATTCCTGCTTAATCCTCACTCAGGGCTAATCAATAAATGGCCGCCGGATAAATAAATACGTCCCCACATTTCCTCCTAGTAAATAGATCCGCCCCCTTAAACACACTGACGTATGTTTAATATGTTCAATTTTTTGCGCTACAACGAAAAAGAAAACGTATCCACAATACAATATTGACCACGAAAAATTAGTTCAATTCGCTTAATCCCGAAAAACGTAAAAGTGCTCTTTACAGGCGATTCCCCGGAGACTAATAATTCCTCGCCCAAAATCTCACCTCCTACCCCATAGATAACGGCAGTACAATCCCCCGTCCATTGCCAAAAGCTGACTTGAGAACATGGAGCTTTGAGTTCAAGTCTGACTCTTGCCCCTGAACCTTGTATACAGTTCCCTTCCAACTTCCCTGGGGCTGAACCTAAGGAAAATCGTGCAACAACTGCATAGCCATTAGCTTGAAATTGCACAAGGCTTAGAAAAAGAGCTGGCGTTTCTAAAGGAGCTTCATTTAAAAAAAGCTCTTTTTCGGGCAGGCTTTGAAAGTCCTCAAAGCTGACAAATGGTTTAATTTCAAATGTTCGTGCAGCTGACGTTTGTTCACTTCCGTACAACGCCTTCGCCGTAAAACTGTGCGGCCCCAAGGCCAGGCCGGTGTCGGTCAAGGTCCAGATTCCCGTCGTCGCATCGGCGGTGGGTTGGCCCTTCGGTGTTGTACCGTCGAGTACCTGGACTTTCTGACCTTTGCTGGCCGTGCCGGTCAGCGTCACGCTGGTCTCGAACGATGTACCGCTATTGGGAATTTCGACCCCGCTTGGCGAGCCTTTGACCGAATCAATGGTCGGTTTATCCTCCACCGCCACGGTAAACGTGAACGGTGGAGCGGACTCTTCGCCCTCGCCATACAGCGCCAGTGCCTTGAGGCTGTAAGCCTTGACGGTCAATGCACTTACCACCTGAGTCCATATGCCGCT
>NZ_RXHX01000063.1:0-13510 GCF_005930655.1 Pseudomonas sp. FSL W5-0299 | reverse complement strand
CAGTTGCTGGTAACAAAATCAGCAATCCGCCCTGGGTCAAATTTCAATCGGCAGGGTGGGTCAATTTTCCATCAGCGCCAACACACTAAGCAACCATCAGAAAATTTTGACTGTACGCCAAAAAATTCGCATCTACCAGCATCTAAACAGGCGTTGTTGATTATCATAAAACACTGACACTGTATTATATAATCGTGCTTTTGTGTTATTTTTTTAATATTTACTGATTACGTACTTGCTTAACCACTCAGTTGCGCTAGAACTAATAGACGCGAAATTTAAATCTCTAATTTTCCAACACTTAGTAAAACCTCGTTTGCCATCCCACTACCATTGTAGGAGCAAATCAGGAGACATAAAAAATTAGCGGTAGCGTGCCTGGCCCTCTAGATAAGTATTGGAGACTGTAATGAAGTTTGAAAAGTCACAGACAGCAGTTGACCGCCTGACCCCCGAGCAACGCCGGATTACCCAGGATTCGGGGACCGAAAGGCCCTTCACGGGTGAGCACAACGACAACAAGGAGCCTGGCATCTACGTCGACATAGTGTCGGGAGAGCCGCTGTTCGCTTCAACGGACAAGTTCGATTCGGGTACTGGCTGGCCCAGCTTCACCAAGCCGATCGTTCCGGCAAACGTGAACGAGGTGCGGGACAGTGCACACGGCATGGTCCGGACGGAGGTCAGGTCGGTACACGCCGACAGCCATCTGGGCCACGTGTTCCCGGACGGTCCTTCCGACCGCGGCGGTCTGCGCTACTGCATCAACTCTGCGTCCCTTCGCTTCATCCCGCGCGACGAGATGGAGTCCGAGGGATACGGTGAATATCTCGATCAAGTAGAGGAGGCTTAACATGCATCAGCGCGCTGTTCTCGCAGGAGGATGTTTCTGGGGCATGCAGGATCTGATCCGCAAGCGGCCCGGCATCATCTCGACCCGTGTGGGTTACACGGGCGGCGATATTCCGAACGCCACGTATCGTAATCACGGCACGCATGCCGAGGGGATCGAGATTGTCTTCGACCCGACAGTGACGAGCTACCGGAACATCCTGGAATTCTTCTTCCAGATCCACGATCCGACGACGCTGAACCGCCAGGGCAATGATCGTGGGCTCTCCTACCGGTCGGGCATCTATTATGTCGACGAGGAGCAGAAGCGCGTCGCCGAGGATACGATCGCCGATGTGGATGCCTCGGGGCTGTGGGATGGCAAAGTGGTGACCGAGGTCCAGCCGGTCGGCGAGTTCTGGGAGGCCGAGCCCGATCACCAGGATTATCTGGAGAAGCGCCCGGGCGGCTACACCTGCCACTTCGTCCGTCCCGGCTGGGTGCTTCCGAAGCGCCAAAAGGTTGACGACGTACAGCCAGCGGCCGGGACCGCGGCGGAATAGGCTTCACTGCCGTTGCCACTGCGCCGATCCGGTCCGCAATCTTCGTGACCGCGTCGTTCAGCGACGCGGTCATCGAACCCTACTTCAGAGTGACGGCTCGTTCCAGTCAGTCGCCATCGCAACACCAGGATCGCAGATTTATGCCAGACCTCTCGTCCTTTCCGATCACGCAGCGCTGGCCGGCATCTCATCCCGATCGCCTGCAACTCTACGCAGCCCCTACGCCCAATGGCGTCAAGGTCTCGATCATGCTTGAGGAGACTGGCCTGGCGTACGAGCCCCACCTGATCGACATCTCGAACAACGAGTCGAAGGATCCGGCGTTCGTGTCGTTAAACCCGAACGGCCGCATACCGGCGATCATCGATCCGGCGGGCCCGGACGGCAACCCCACTGCCGTCTGGGAATCCGGTGCGATCCTCCTCTACCTGGCCGAAAAGACGGGCCAGCTCATTCCAAGCTCGCCCGTCCGACGCTACGAAACCCTGACCTGGGTGTTCTTCCAGATGTCGGCAATTGGGCCGATCTTCGGTCAGCTTGGCTTTTTCCTACGATGGGGCGGTAAAGACTATGAAGACAAGCGGCCTCGGCAGCGCTTTACCGATGAAGCTATACGCCTCCTGGGAGTCCTGGATCGCCAGCTGGAAGGCCGCGACTGGATCGTCGACGATTATTCGATTGCGGACATCGCGACGCTCGGCTGGGTGAATGCGCTGGTTGAGTCGTATGCTGCTGGCGACATCCTTGGCCTCAGCAGCTTTTCGAACGTCCGCGCATGGCTTGGACGCGGGCTGGCTCGACCGGCCGTCCAGCGTGGCCTCCACATTCCCGCGAGGCCAGCATGAGCATCATCGCCGCCTATTATTACAACGAAGGCAAGCGAGTTCGCGAAATCGCGCTCGATGAGCACGTCAAGTTGGGCGAGAGTCGCTCGGGCTTCTGCTGGATCGCGCTTAGCGAACCCACCCCCGAGGAACTACTCGCGATCCAAAGGACATATAATCTTCATCCGTTGGCGATCGACAACGCGATGCACCCGCTGTGCCCGCCCAAGCTCGAGGTCTACAACGATGAGTTGTACGTCGTCGCGCAGACCGCCGAGCTGGTCGGCGACCGGATCAGCTACGGCAAGATGGCGATCTTCACCGGTCACAATCACCTTATCACCGTGCGGCACGGCAATGCCGGAGCGCTGGGCAAACTTCGGGAGCAACTCGAGGCATCGCCGACGCAGTTCGGCAAGGGTGTCGACTATGTGCTGCACGCGATCTTGCATCGCGTGGTCGACCAGTATCTGCCCATCTTCGAAATGATCGAGGACGACGTCCTGGCGATGGAGCGACGGTCGCTGCACGATTTCCTCGGGCCAGAAGAGGTGGCGCGAATCTTCGAACTAAGGTCCGAACTCACGCGGTTCCAGCGCACGCTCGGGGCTATGGCCGAGCTGGTGCGAAAGCTCGTTCGCGGCCACTTTCCCTGCATCAGCGCCGAAATGACACCATATTTCCACGACGTCGCGGACCATGTCCACCGCGTGCAGTCCATGGTCGACGGCCTCCTGCTTGTCCTGTCCACGGTCTTTGAGGCCAGCAGCCTTCTGGAAGCGCAAAGGACGGGGGTGATCACCCGCCAGCTGGCGGCTTGGGCGGCAATACTGGCAGTCCCGACGGCGATCGCTGGAATATACGGCATGAACTTTAAGCACATGCCGGAGCTGGACACGGCCTACGGATACTTTGTCGTGCTCGGAGTGATAGCGATATCGTGCGTTTTCCTATTTGTGCGCTTCAAGAAGGCTAAGTGGCTGTGAATACTGCCCATCGTTTTCTTCGCCGTCATCTGACGGTTACAGCGGGCCTTATACGGAAGCTTGTCCAATCCAACTCAAGATGAAGGTGCGTCCATGACATAGCAGCTGACCGACGCTCTACAAGCAGTTCAGTCCTTCATCGCCAAGGGCTAAGACCGCGAATAGCGCGTCAAGGACAGCAATCTCGTCGATCTCGAGCCAGGATCAACCATCGGTCCGTGCGGCATCTGCGTCGACGCGGCGTTTCGCCTCGGAAGCGGTGATGATGGCGATAACGCCTCCACCCTCTACGCGATCACCGATCCGGCGACCGAGCATAAGGGCCTGTTGATCGACGTGTTCGATGAAATCTGCTACCGCGACCCAGTTCAAGAGTCGGGACCTCAATGTAGAAGAAGTTGACTAACGAGCATTCGCGTCATCCGATCAAGCAAGCTGGAGACATTTATGAAAGCCATTGGTTACAAGGTTCCGGGACCCATCGCCGCGGATGCCGCGCTGGTCGACATCAATCTGCCTCGGCCTGTCGCTGCAGGATACGATATCCTGGTTGAGGTGAAGGCCGTCTCGGTCAACCCGGTCGACTACAAGGTCCGCAACAGCACGCCGCCGGCAGATGGCGATTGGAAGGTGCTGGGATGGGATGCCGCCGGGATTGTGCGCGAGGTCGGCCCCGACGTCACGCAGTTCGAGTTAGGCGACGAGGTCTATTATGCCGGATCGATCACACGGCCCGGTACCAATGCGGAGTTCCATCTCGTCGACGCCCGGATTGTCGGTCACAAACCTGCGTCGCTCTCCTGGGCGGAAGCGGCGGCGCTGCCGCTGACGACGTTGACGGCCTGGGAGGCGATGTTCGACCGCCTGGACGTGGCGAAGCCCGTACCCGGTGCGGCGGAGGCGATCCTCATCATCGGTGGCGCGGGCGGGGTTGGGTCGATCGCCGTCCAGATCGCGCGACAGCGCACGGACCTCACCGTCATCGCCACAGCCTCTCGACCGGAAACCCAAGAGTGGGTAAGAGGGCTTGGAGCTCACCACGTCATCGACCATTCTCGTCCGCTCGCGCCACAGATCGCCGAACTCGGCATCGGTGCTCCCGCTTTCGTCTTTTCGACCACACATACCGAGCAACATGTCGCCGACATCGCCGAACTGATCGCCCCACAAGGACGGTTCGGACTGATCGACGATCCCAAGGCATTCGATATCATGGTTTTCAAGCGCAAGGCGGTGTCGATCCACCACGAGCTGATGTTCACGCGGTCGATCTACGGCACGCCCGACATGAATGAGCAGGGCGAGATTCTGGATGCGATGGCAGCGCTGGTTGACGACGGCAAAATCCGCACGACGCTGACCCGGCGACTGTCGCCGATCAATGCCGCCAATCTGAAGACGGTGCATGCACTGATCGAAAGTGGCGCGGCTAAAGGCAAGATCGTCCTCGAAGGCTTCTAACGACCGCGATCGCCAAACATCTTGTCCAACCTCAAAAAGCCGAACGGGTTATGCCCCAGCGATGAGAATCCCATGACCAAATCTATTGCCACCGCCTCGATCAACCGCGAAACCGCAGTCGCCCTCATCGACGCGGCGCTCGCTGCGGCCCGTGCCATCGGCATCCCGGCTGCCGTCGCCGTCGTCGACGCCACCGGTAACCTGCGCGCGTTCGAGCGCACCGACGATGCGCCGTTCCTTACCGTCGATGTTGCCATCGACAAGGCCTGGAGTTCCGCCTCGTTTGGGTTCCCGACCCATGTCTGGAACGACTATGTGACCAACGATCCAAAAGTGGCGCCGCTAGCCTATCGCCCTCGGATGGTCGCTGTCGGCGGCGGTTATCCGATTCTGGAGGATGGGAAGTTGATCGGCGGCATAGGCATCTCCGGAGGCAACTATCAGCAGGATCAGGATGCGTGCGTCGAGGCACTCATGAAAATCGGGTTCCAGTTGCCAGCCTGACGACTGTGAGGCCATCACCGGTGGTAATGGCCAACAGATCCAACCTTTGAGAGGCCTAATGATGGAAGCGTTCGTCGTCTTTACGCGGGAAGAAACCAGCGACCCACATGCACTCGCAACCTATTCTGCAGGCGTCGGACCATCGTTCGATGGTCACGACGTTACCTTTCTCGCCGCTTATGGCGCGATCCAGCATTTGGAGGGGCCGCCCATCGAAGGGGCCGTAATCTTGCGTTTCCCGACGATGCAGGCCGCTCGCGACTGGTATGACAGTCCCGCCTACCAAACCATCGCTGCTCAACGCTTTGCCGGTTCCCGTTACCGCGCCTTTATCATTGAAGGGCGGCGGTGACATACCGACAGAAGCACTTCGGCGCTGACCACGAGGTATCGGCGTGTGAACTCGCATCTTGGGAATCTGTGGGGGGGACCAAGACAGCGGCGCTAGGGGCTCATATCGTCGATCGGATCAGAGAGTTGCTCGGCGAGAATGGGTTATCTATTGCCGAGCTGACGGAGCGGAGCCGCCCTCTCCCAACGGATTGATTCAATCGTTGACGCTCCTCCTATCCGGATCCGGGTTTTCGCACGCTGATCAACAGAGTTACAGCGCGCAACGCCTGTAGTGGGCATCAGGGGATGGGTGGCAATCAGGATGATTGCCCACCTTCCAACGATTAACCTTGCTCAAGTTGCTTCACTAGTCGCTCCGCGTCGAGATGGAAGTCCGAGAAAACAATGCTACCGCCAGCGTCGATAACCGTAAACCACGGAGTTCCTCGTGTGCGGTAGTCTTCCATGAAGGTTGGAAACGGCGAGCCGGTCGGTTGCTCGTCGTGACCGAAAACGATAGGAAGCTCATACTTGAGCTGGTTCACGCGCAACTTCTCGAAGGTATTCTCATGCGTTCCTTCGAAGACGGTCTGGATCACTGCGAACCCCACGTCTTTTGAGCTCAACGCTGCATGCAACTTTTGTAGCGTCGGAAACCCATGCAAATGGCAACCTTGGCACCAATGCTGGAAGGCAAACAAGATTTTCGGGCCGGGCCCGATATCTGACAGTTTGAACGGCGCGATACTTTCCCCATCTTTGCCAATCCATTTTTGCACCCGCAGCTCAGGCGCTTGTCGTTCGATCTCGTTCATCTGATCCTCCAACCCCGATACAGAAGCTTAGTGGATGATCGCGCGTCGCGACGGTGCGCGAACGTCCGACCTTATTTTCCCTATTTCCTGAAGCCAGAATAGATCAGATCGACATTTCGTCCTTAATATACTCAAGCTGCCGGCGAGCGCGAACTGGGCAACCATGCGCTGGTGAGCCTTGAGCTTTGCACGCTGCCCATCCGTTTGAGAGCGAACCTGCAACTTCCGCTCCGCATACCGCAGATCAGCGTACGCAGCCTTGGGGTTATCTACCCTATAGCCATTGGGTATTGGGAATCATGCTGGCCTGACGCTATGTTCGATACGCGATTTTTTACGATGATAGAGCATCTGTATCTGATTTTTAGTCGATTGGCTTATTCGGCGGATGTGCGGGCAAATGCTTTACGCAGAGTACTGAAATGAAGGCCGGCTTCGGTCTGCCGTATCGAGCAAGAGGGGTCACTATGGTCACCAGAGGTTTCACCGGTCGCGGTTCAGGCGACCAGTCCGATCGGATTCCGCCAGGTCAGCATCTGGTGGAGGATTTCCCTGTTCTGTCGGCCGGCCCTACGCCGAGGGTAGAGCCCTCCGACTGGAAATTCACAGTCAAAATTGGTCCGAAGCCCGTCAAAACGTGGAATTGGGGCGAATTCAACACTCTACCAAAGACCCAGGTGACAAAGGATATTCACTGCGTCACCTCTTGGTCCAAACTGGATACCGTTTGGGAGGGTGTACTCATTGAAGACATCCTTGCAGATGCAGAGCTTGATCGGCCTACCGATTTCGTCTTGGCGCACTGCTACGATAATTATTCGACAAACGTCCCTCTGACGGATCTGCTTTCCGGGAAAGCGATGGTCGCCCTCAGTTATGCGGGCAAGCCACTTTCCCGCGATCATGGGGGGCCGGCGCGTCTTCTAGTGCCGCACCTTTACTTCTGGAAATCCGCCAAATGGGTGAATGCGCTGCAATTCACGACGCGTGACGAGGCCGGCTTTTGGGAGCTGCACGGCTATCACATCTACGGCGATCCGTGGCGC
Organism: Pseudomonas sp. FSL W5-0299; assembly: GCF_005930655.1. Taxonomy (NCBI): domain Bacteria; kingdom Pseudomonadati; phylum Pseudomonadota; class Gammaproteobacteria; order Pseudomonadales; family Pseudomonadaceae; genus Pseudomonas; species Pseudomonas sp. FSL W5-0299. The sequence continues at coordinate 6,147 of NZ_RXHX01000063.1, read as the reverse complement.
GAACAACGATACACCCATGACTGAAAACGAAGCGCAAGTCCGTTCGTGGCAATCATGCGTGATCGACGACATCATCCAGCAAACACCGAGTATCAAGAGCTTCTTCCTTCGGTTGAGCAAGCCGTTCGCGCACACCGCAGGTCAGCACGTCGATATCCGGCTGACCGCGCCCGACGGCTACAGTGCAATGCGCAGCTACTCGATCGCGTCATCGGCAGTTTCGACCCCGATCGTCGAGATAGCTATCGAGCGCATGCCGGATGCCGAAGTTTCGCCGTTTTTTCACGACATCGCGGCGATTGGTGACGAAATCGAAGTTCGCGGTCCGCTCGGTGGCCATTTCCTTTGGCCTGAGCCTGCCATAGATCCGGTTCTGTTGATCGGGGGAGGCTCCGGCCTCGTGCCGTTGATGGCAATGATCCGGCAGCGCCGCGCATTGGCCCAAGCCGTTCCGACAGCGTTGCTCCTGTCCGCACGAACCGCCGAGGACGTTCTCTTCTCAGAAGAACTTCATTGCATCGAAATCAGCGATCCGGCGTTCGTCCTGGCGCTCGCGATTACGCGCGAGAAACCGGTTCGCGCATCGGACTTTGCGCGACGGATCGACGGCATGATGGTCCAAGAAATTCTAACCAGGCTTCAGGGAAAGCCGACGCAAGTGTTCGTCTGCGGGTCTAACGGATTCGTCAACATCGCAACCGATAGCGCGCTGCTGGCGGGCTTGGACGCCTCCATCATCAAGACGGAGCGCTACGGGGGCTAGCGGCGCGAGCTATCTCACGTCGCGCCGATCGTAGACGTGCGCCCTGGGAAGCTTTGGCGATCAACGTGAACCGTTTTGCCGAACACAGTCTTCGTACCCCCCGGCCTCTAGAACGCCTTCGCTCGCGATACCTGGCTCGACATCAAGCTCAATTTGAAAGTTCCTGCACTATCCGTCGTCCTGATATGCTCGACCAGCATGATGGGCGATTCGAGCGGGACCGCTTCCGTCCCAATCGAGGCTCGGTTACCTTAGAGCATCGGCTCGGCGCTACAGGAGGCGCGTGCGGCCTCTGCCTGGCGGTGAAAGCACTTTGGGCCATGTCGCCTGGATAGCGGCCAATCGTCAGCATCTGCTCCGATGTCGGCCAAGGTGCAGTCGCCATCTTTGAACGCCGCGAATTGGAGATCAACGCCATGACAGCGATCCGCGTGCAACTGCCGGAGATGCAATATGACAACTGATGTATTGCTGTACACCACGAATTGGTGCCCGTTCTGCCGCCGAGCGAAGGCGCTCCTCAAGGAAAAGGGCGTGCGATGGAAGGAGCTCGATATTGAGGCGGATCCGGCTCACCGGCAGGCCATGGCGGAAGCGTCGGGGCGAAGCTCCGTGCCGCAGATCTTCATCAATGGCACCCTTATCGGTGGCTCCGATGAGCTATTCGCGCTCGATGTCAGAGGCGAGCTCGACAAACTTCTCGGGCGCAACCCGCCTGCCACCTGAGGAGGTGCGGCTTGGGGCAGCCAGCCCGCGAGCCTTCGCCGGTTGATGAATACAAAAGGAGAGTCCGTTGGTCTCAGCCATCTGGAAAGACACTACTATCGCCACAAGCGACGAAACAGTCATCGTCGAGGGAAATCACTACTTCCCACCGTCAGGAGTCGACCTGAGCCTGCTTGAGATGAGCCCGCACACATCTGTCTGTCCGATCAAAGGCGCCGCGCGCTTCTTTCATGTTCGCGCGGGTGACGCGCTCAACGTGAACGCCGCTTGGACCTATCCCGCCCCCACTCCGGATGCCGAGGGTATCCGGGATTACATCGCTTTCTGGAAAGGCGTGGACGTTGCCTAGCAGACTGGACGGACGACTTCGCTGATAGCCATGCGGGCGCCGACATCTCAATTATCCTGCCCACCCCGGGCCTCGTCGGCTGCAGGAATCTGCCCGGCACCTTAGCGCGACCCGGCACTGGCGGTCTCGCACCCGCCGCGCCTCTGTTCTATCAATAAGGATGGATGACATGGAGCATTCCGAGTTCGATGCCGCTTTCGCGAAGCTTGCGGAGGGATACAGAGAAGGGACTTATGAAGGCCGGCGTTTCAGCTTGATCGTCCGGCGATCTGGGGACGGACGTCGCAACAGTCTGTTCGCCAGGGAGTTGGACGGGACTGACATTGTCAGCTTCAACCTCTTCCGCGTTACATCAGATAGGACATTGTTGAAGCCGTGCGAAATGTCCGCCGAAAAGGTCGTAGCGTTCGTGCTGGAGTTCCGACCGGACACCTGACGGGCAGAAGAAGATCCCGGCCAACCGGCGCGCCTGCGACGGCCGGCTATCTAAGGCTGCGCAAGCCTATAGCCGCAGCTCATTGCACTTCGTCTGGCGAGGAATTCAACATCGATACGTCGCCATCCGCGGGGATATCGGTACAGGCGCCCGTGTAAGCCAGATTGAGAAATCCTAAGCGATGACTAACACCAATGACGCCACCCTTCCGACACATTCTATTCTTGAGGAATGCACAGCGATGGCTGTCGTCAACGCTCTGAAGATTATTCTGAAGAACAGCTACGCGATCTACCTTAAGACAAAAAATGCCACTCGGGCGCATCCCGCCCCTACTTCAGGGACTTTCACTTGCTTCTCGCTCTGTCACTCACAGCATCGGCACGCCCATGACGCATGGTATCCAGGCCTCATAATTTTCCCATATAACCTTCTTGTCTTTTGCGCACCCAGAAAGACTCGAGGCTTTAACTGGACAGATGAGCCCTCGAGGGTAGTGTTCACCTGATTGGCTTTCTCATATCTGATGTTGATTCGCACAGTGTGCCAACCAGGTGATAGTTTCAAAAAACCTGCGCTTCAGAGCGAATTAGACGATCTTCGATAAGAGCGATCCGCCTCAAAATCCAAAACATCTAACATTGTCCTAGAGCCATATTTGTACCTAGTACTATGGCGCTCCCATTAACACATTTGATGATGCACAGAAAACTTAGCTCATGATAGCTTTCAGCTAACAGCTATTCGGAAGCCCGAAAGGATTCAACCGTTTAAGCGTGAACCGTCGATTATAAATACTTTCGTAAGTTAGCTTTAAAGGACGCTTTTAGTCCTTGTAAATACGCATTACGACTCCACAGCTACCAAATCCATACGGCGCCAGCAACCATTAAAACACCCGACACTACTAAAACAATAGTAGAGGCGCGATTGCTGCCTTTCAAAGTATGACCAACACCCACATCCATAACTAGGTGTCGAATTCCGGCTACGAGATGATAAATAAATGAAGAGTATACCAACCAGAAACTAACTTTGCCGAAAGGTGAAGAAAAAATCTCCTTGACTTCATTAAAACCCTTTTCTGACTCCAACGATTTGCTCAGCATATACAGTATCAGTCCCAGAAAAATAAAGAGCATAATTCCTGAAATCCGGTGCAGAATCGATGTAAGCGCCGTGAGAGGAAGCTGAATGGTTCGAATATCAAGATTAACCGGCCGCTTTTTATTCATTTTGACTCCAGTCAACAATTCTAGTGGGGGATTTCAGTTTTCGATCTCATTCATCATAGCAGCTGTAACTAAGGCTGGCGGCGACAATAATGGAGATATTCGGGGCTTACGTTGCATTTTGAGGTCGCAAGTGCATGTGCGTAAATTGAAGCAAATTGCAAGGTTATGCCCAATAGGTAGCTAGCTTATTAATTTAACAAAAGTGACGTGTGTCGTTCTGCAGGGCATGCTGTTCCCCAACCCTGGAAAACCTATCCTCTTTAACACGTCAAAGTCGATTGATAGGCTTGCTGCAACAGCTATCTGCCCGGTTGAAGTCGAAGATCGATGTATCTGTAGGGTTTGGAAATAAATGCGGGCGCCCACCGCACTCACGGCTCAGTTACCATTCTTTGTGCATCGCGGCCGCGCGGCTAGTTGGTAGCTGTTCTAAGCCTAGTCAGTGCCGCCCTTCGCCCCAAGCCCCATAGTCAGATTTGAGAAATGACAGTAGGCGATGCCGCAACGCGCTTCATCGACCTATGTAAAACGACTCCTTTATCGAAATAGTGCACTCATCGCTCTCCACGGCGATCCCTTCATCGCGAATTGCACCGCCCAAGACGATCTGCACTGAAATCAATACTTTCTGATGCCTCTTGATTAGAGATGCCAGCCATAATCATCTCATCGCCAACGCATACGGCGTTCGGCAGCCAACACACTCTCACTCACTACTGGAAGCTCAGACATGAAAACCATAGGCATTGAAAACTCGAAGTCCAGCGTACAGGCCCACTTAACGCTTGGAACCAAAACTATGGGGCTAGGTATCTATGGCGCGTACTTGGCTCTCGCTATTATTTACTTCTGGTTCGGCGGCATGAAATTTACCCACTACGAGGCCGAGGGCCTGGTTCCACTGGTGAGCAACAGCCCGCTTTTGGGATGGGTGTATAGCATTTTTTCGGTCGACATGTTCTCCAGCCTGCTCGGCATACTAGAGATTTCGATCGGCACTCTGATCGCAGGCCGCATGCTGTCGCCCAAACTATCCGTGGTAGGAGGCGCTCTGTCTGCAGGCCTGTTCTTCACAACCCTTAGCTTTATGTTTTCCACTCCGGGCGTCATTGAGCCTAGTTTAGGGTTTCCGGCGATTTCCGTTGCGCCAGGTCAGTTTCTGCTTAAAGACTTAGGGTTGCTTGCTGTTTCGATATTTGTGGCAGGCCATTCGCTGGTTGAACTGGAAAAACGTAAAATTAATGCATAATTTTTTCAATGGCTTAAGGCAGTAATGCCTTAGGCCTTTTTGCCATCATTTTCCCCCGCCAGATCTTTCAACCAGTCACGAGGGCTCAACCCCGTCTTGCGTCTAAATGCGCGAGACAGCGCCGAAGGACTTTCGTAGCCGACTTGAGCTGCAATCAGCGTAATCGAGCGCCCTTCTCGCATCAGCTTCTGAGCCAGGCTAACTCGCCAACTCAACAAATAATCAGCAGGCGTCTGTCCGATGACACTCTTGAAATGCACGGCATACGCAGCGCGTGACATATTTGACTCACTGGCCAGCTCTGCTATTGACCAGGCATGTTCCGGGGAGTTGTGCATCTGTAAAAGCGATCGGGCAAGCCGCATGTCGGCCAGTCCAGCCATCATTCCGGTGCGCAACTGGTGATGATCGAGCAGGTAACGGAGCAACAGAATGATTAGGAGCTCAAATAAGCGCTCAAGCGCGGCTTCCCTTCCACAATGCACATTTGCCGCCTCGGCAAACATCCACTCCAACGTGTCTGCCAGCATGGGCAGATCATCGAGTGCGAGCACCAAACAGTCCGGTAATGAAGCCGACAAAGGATTATCAATTCCGCCCTCAAACTCCATGGAAGCACACAACAACTTTGCGCCATCGGACTCACCCGCAAACAATTGATGCTTGGCGGGGCGTGGCATAAAAATCAAGCTAGGGCGAGTGAGCTGCAAATCCTTGCGATCGGGACCAAGCAACGTCACGCTGCCGGCCTGAAGCAGATGGATATAACCTCGCCGCTCGGCGCCATCGTAAGATGCAGAGCCGCATAGGTCGCCGTCATAGAACAGATTGGCCCGCACGCCGAACCGCGAGAGCAAATTAGACAAACGATCCATTGGCCGATCCTTGACGAGTCAGAACGCACAGACCATACCATCTGCGTTGTCGTTCAGTGCCTGTAGCGAACATGCCGGCGTAAATCAGCCAACGGATAAAGTGATCACTGAGCAGCTCAGCCTCCCTTTCCAGTTCGGCTGTTAAAAAAACAACACCGTTGTTTGAAAGCACCAGCAAATCAAGTGCTCACTCTTCTATTTTACAGTACCTGGCAACAGCACTTTGCGGTGCAGTCGATCAGATATCCGGAAGGTTGATCGTAAGCTTCAGCCTAGCGCTCTTCGAATTTAATGTCGTCGAGCTTCGGCCCAACCATTCCCCCGACCTACTCTTCCCTCCCCTAGAGACCCTAGCAGTCACTTGAATCGCGGCTGTCTGCGATAAGGTGTTGCTGGTAACTATTGCATCAGCGCCTGAAAATGTTGCCGCTGACCGAAAACTGACCCAGTAGAGGCTGTTCTGCCGACTGAAAACTGACCCAGGTGTTCAACTGCTTCTGCTCAATTTTTGAGC
>NZ_RXHX01000062.1:0-15131 GCF_005930655.1 Pseudomonas sp. FSL W5-0299 | reverse complement strand
CCAGCCAACCAATCTCTTGCAGGTACACCCATTCCACTGTAGGAGCGAGGCTTGCCCGCGAAGGCGGCCTGCCAGCCGACCAATCTCTTGCAGGTACCCACATTCCACTGTGGGAGCTGGCCTGCCAGCGAAGGCGGCCTGCCAGCCAACCAATATTTCGCAGATGCACCCAATCCAATTGTAGGAGTGAGCCTGCTCGCGATGGCGGCGTATCAGCCACCATCAATGCTGAATGATCCACTGCTATCGCGAGCAAGCTCGCTCCCACAGGATCTTCGTCGGTTGTAGATCTGGCTCATCCGCAAAACAGCACGTACATCCAATTTTCCCCGCTCCCGTCCCGGCACTATCAAACCAGGTCCCGGCGCATGAACGCCGGTGGTTTTTCATTTGCGCAGGTAGCCATGAATACATCGCGATGGGATGAGCGGGCGCAGGATTTCGGACTGCTGTTTTTGCGGGTCACTGGCGGTGTGTTTCTACTGTGGGTGCACGGTTTGCCGAAGCTGCTTAACTTCAGCGCTCAACTGCAAGTCATCGAAGACCCGTTTCACCTCGGCGCGAATGTCACGCTGATGCTGGCGATTTTTGCCGAGGTGCTGTGCCCGTTGCTGATTATCGCAGGGGTGTTGGTGCGTCTGGCGTGTCTGCCGATTCTGGCAGTGTTGCTGATCGCGCTGCTGGTGGTGCATGCGCAATGGAGTCTCGATGAAGGGCAGTTCGGTTGGCTGCTGTTGATTGTGTTCACCAGCCTACTTATCGCCGGGCCGGGACGGCTGGCGCTCAATGTCCGATTTGCCGGAGCTTTGCGTTATGCCTGAATCCAATCGTTTCGAGGAAGTCGTGACCCTGGTCATCAAGCACCGGGTCAAAGCCGGTTTTGAAGCGCCCTATGAAGCCTGGTTGCGCAACATTGTCAGCATCGCCGGGCAGCAGGAAGGGCACTTGGGCGTGGACGTGATGCGCGGTAAAAACGCTGGCCTGGACATGTACACCTGCGTGCTGCGCTTTTGTTCCACCGACGCGATGCAGCGTTGGCTCGATTCACCGCAGCGCCTTGAGTTGGTCAAGGAAGCCACGCCGATGCTCGCCGATGGCGACCAGACCGAGGTCAATCCGGTCAACGAATTCTGGTTCGCGCCGCAGGCCGACGCCGCTTCGCCACCGCCGCCGCGCTGGAAGCAGGCCGTGGTGACCTTGCTGGTGATTCTGCCGCACACCTTGCTGGTGCCGCTGCTCTGGGGCCCGCTGCTGCAACTTAACGCCATCCTGTCCAATTACGTGGTCGCGACGTTCCTGATCACGCTGACCATCGTCGTTTCGGTGGTGTACCTGTTCATGCCGATGGCGACGCGTCTGTTCGCGCCCTGGCTGTCTCAATCCACTCCGTCCAAGGAAACGCGATGAACGCCGATCTGATTTTATTCAATGGCCAATTTCATACCGTTGACCGTGAAAACCCACGCGCCAGCGCGGTGGCGATCCGCGAAGGTCGCTTCGTCGCGGTCGGCACCGACGCCGAAGCCATGGCCCTGCGCGGGTCGGGCACGCAGGTCATCGACCTCAAGGGTCGTTGCGTCATTCCCGGCCTCAACGACTCGCACTTGCACCTGATTCGCGGCGGTCTGAATTACAACCTCGAACTGCGTTGGGAAGGCGTGCCATCGGTGGTCGATGCCTTGCGCATGCTCAAGGACCAGGCCGATCGCACGCCCACGCCGCAATGGGTGCGGGTGGTCGGTGGCTGGAACGAATTCCAGTTCGCCGAAAAGCGCATGCCTACCCTCGAAGAACTCAATCAGGCCGCGCCAGACACCCCGGTGTTTGTCCTGCATTTGTACGACCGCGCGTTGCTCAACCGCGCCGCTTTGCGCGTGGCCGGTTACACCCGCAACACGCCGAACCCGCCGGGTGGCGAGATTGTGCGCGATGCCAACGGTGAGCCGACCGGCATGCTGGTCGCCCGTCCCAATGCGATGATTTTGTACTCGACGCTGGCGAAGGGGCCAAAGTTGCCGTTGGAGTATCAGGTCAACTCGACGCGCCAGTTCATGCGCGAACTCAATCGCCTCGGCCTGACCAGCGCCATCGACGCCGGCGGTGGTTTCCAGAATTATCCCGACGATTATCAGGTGATCGAACAGTTGGCCAAGGACCAGCAGCTGACCATTCGCATCGCCTACAACCTGTTCACGCAGAAGCCGAAAGAAGAGCTGACCGACTTCAAGAACTGGACGTCGAGCGTGACCCTGCATCAGGGCGACGATTACCTGCGACACAACGGCGCCGGGGAAATGCTGGTGTTTTCGGCGGCGGATTTCGAGGACTTCCTCGAGCCACGTCCGGACCTGCCGCAGACCATGGAAGATGAGCTGGAACCGGTGGTTCGCCACCTCGTCGAGCAGCGCTGGCCGTTCCGTTTGCACGCCACGTACAACGAATCCATCAGCCGCATGCTCGACGTGTTCGAGAAGGTCAACCGCGACATTCCGTTCAACGGTTTGCCATGGTTTTTCGACCACGCTGAAACCATTACGCCGCAGAACATCGAACGGGTGAGGGCGCTGGGTGGCGGTATTGCGATTCAGGATCGCATGGCGTTTCAGGGCGAGTATTTCGTCGAGCGTTATGGCGCCAAGGCTGCCGAGGCGACCCCGCCGATCAAGCGCATGTTGGCCGAAGGGGTACCGGTCGGCGCCGGTACGGATGCCACGCGGGTGTCGAGCTACAATCCTTGGACATCGTTGTACTGGATGGTCAGTGGCCGCACCGTCGGTGGCCTGGAACTGCATGCCGAGGGCCTGTCCCGGCAGACCGCGCTGGAGCTGTTCACCCACGGCAGCGCCTGGTTCTCGTCCGAGCAGGGCAAGAAAGGCCAGATCAAGATTGGCCAACTGGCGGATGTCGCGGCGCTCAGCGCTGACTTTTTCAGCGTCGATGAAGAAGCGATCAAGTGGATCGAATCGGTGTTGACCGTGGTCGGCGGCAAGGTGGTGTACGCCGCCGGTGATTTCGAAAAACTGGGACCTGCCAGCGTGCCGGTGCTGCCGGACTGGTCGCCGGTGGTCAAGGTGCCGGGTCATTGGCGTCCGACGTCGCCGATGCAGGCGCAGGTTCACCATTGCAGCGGGCCGTGCGGCGTGCATGCCCACAGCCATGAAAAGGCCCGGTTGTCGAACGCGCCGGTCAGCGATTTCGCCGGTTTCTGGGGCGCGTTCGGCTGCTCGTGCTTCGCGTTCTGACGATCACAAAACGCGCCGATGCGCTGCGTCGGCGCCTTGCGTAATACCCATCCATCGAGGAGTTTCACATGAGCAACGTTCCGTACAAGCGCCTGAACAAAGACGATGCCGTAGTCCTGTTGGTCGACCACCAGACCGGCCTGATCTCGCTGGTCCAGGATTTCTCGCCGAACGAATTCAAGAACAACGTGCTGGCCCTCGCGGACTTGGCCAAGTTCTTCAAATTGCCGACCATCCTCACCACCAGTTTCGAAAATGGCCCGAACGGCCCGATGGTGCCGGAGCTCAAGGAACTGTTCCCGGACGCGCCGTACATCCCGCGTCCAGGCCAGATCAATGCCTGGGACAACGAAGATTTCGTCAAAGCCGTTAAAGCCACTGGCCGCAAGCAACTGATCATCGCGGGTGTGGTGACCGACGTATGCGTGACTTTCCCGACGTTGTCGGCACTGGCGGAAGGCTTTGAAGTGTTTGTAGTGACCGACGCCTCGGGCACCTTCAACGAAACCGTGCAGCAAGCGGCCTGGGCACGCATGTCGGCGGCCGGAGCACAGTTAGTCAACTGGTTCTCGGTGGCGTGCGAGCTGCAGGGTGACTGGCGCAACGACATGGAAGGCCTGGCGAACCTGCTGTCGCCGCGTATTCCGAACTATCGCAACTTGATGAACAGCTACGTGGCGCTGACTTCGAAGTAAGCCCGGCGATCCATAAAAATGCCCGCGACTGTGCGGGCATTTTTATGTCTGGGACAACCTCATTGGGTGGTGAGGTTTTTTGTGGCGAGGGAGCTTGCTCCCGCTGGGCTGCGAAGCAGCCCCTTTTTGGTGAGCGCTGCGCGCTCAAGCGGGAGCAAGCTCCCTCGCCACAAAAGCACGCCACCACAACATTCAGGCAGCCACAAAAACTAGGCCTGTTGGCGTTTTTGCAGCCAGTTGAGGAAGCCGTTTTTCTTGATCGGAACCGGTTTGGCCATCAGCGCCAACCGGGTGTTCTGCTGCCGCACCGCTTGCAGCTTGTTCAGTGCCCGACCCACTTCAACCCGTTGTTCCATGCAACCACGGGTCAGGGATTTGTCGATCCGGTAAATGATGCATGAGGTCAGGGTGGTGAAGGTGGCCTGGGACGGTGTATCGGTGAGCACGCTTTGTTCACCCATCACCTCACTCGGCCCCATGCGCCCGGCTTCGGTTTGCCCGGTGCCATCGGGCACGGTGGCGCTGACCACGCCTGTGGCGATCACCATCAGGCTGTCCGGCACTTCGCCCAATTCCAGCACCACCTGACCCGCCGCGTATTGCTGCGGGACCATGGACTGAGCCAATTGATCACGCTCGTCCTCGCTCAGGGAGCGGAAGACTTTCACTTCATCCAGCAACGCCCGTGCGCGGGTTGTCGGTTCAATCACACCATCGATCTGCCGGGAAATTCCCGCCGCTTCGAGGTGCCGGTGCGCCAGGTCGAACAGCTGATTGCGCACCTCGCTCTTCTTGCCGAGCTCGGCGATAAAGCCGCTGGCCACGTACTCGGACATGGTTTCGCCAGCCTCTTTGAGCACGGCTTTCGGCGCCGGGCTGAGCAGCAAGCTGCTGCTGCCTTGAAGCGTGCGCTCCAGCGCATCCAGCACCCGACGCGGGCGGATGTGGTTGGGCACTTGAATGCTGATCGACACGCCGTGCATGTTGGTAGGCCGGCTGAGGTTGACGATTTTCGCCTTGGCCGCCACCGAATTCGGCACCACAGCGGTGCTGCCGGCGCTGGTCAGCAGGTGCGTGGCGCGCCAGTCGATGTCGAGGACTTTGCCTTCGACGCCATCGATCATGATCCAGTCATCCACCTGATACGGCTTGGTGGTGTTGAGCACGATCCCGGAAAACACGTCGCTCAAGGTGCTTTGCAACGCCAGACCGACGACGATGGCCACGACACCGGACGTCGCCAGCAAGCCTTTCACCGGCAGCTCCAGCACGTAACCGGCCGCCGCGACGACTGCAATCAGGAACACCAGCGCGCCGATGACGTCCTGCAACAAGCGACCGCTGTGACCGATGCGGCGCATCAGCACCAGGCCGATGACTTCGGTGAGCACCCGCGCGGAGTACAGCCACCAGAGAATCCCCAACGCCGTGGCGCCCAATTGCGCGACACGATCCTCGGCGAACAACGGTGCCTGCAACGGGCTCACACCGGCATTGATCACCAGCGCGCTGAACAGCACAAACAACGCCAGCCGCACGCCAACCCGCATGACGCGATGCTTGAACGGCGCGAGGTGCCAGAGCACGGTGTCGATCACCAGCAGCAGGGCACTCCAGGACAGCAGGTGAGCGAGGACAAAAGACATGGGAGAACTCCGGCAGACTGGTTGTTGTTGGCGGTAGTTTTTTGTAGGAGCCAGGCTTGCCGGCGAAGGCGCCCTCAAGTACGCCTTCGCCGGCAAGCCTGGCTCCTACAAAAGCAGCTTCGCCACACATTGCTGTGTGGCGAGGCGAGGTGACTCAGTTCAAGTGAGTCTTGAGTTCCAGTGCTGCCTGACGAACCGCCGCTTTCACCTCCGGAATCTGGCTCAGCGGGTTGAGCAGGCCGAAGTCGTGGATCATGCCGTTGTATCGCACCGCCGTGACCGGCACACCGGCTGCGTCGAGGTGGCGGGCATAGGCTTCGCCTTCGTCACGCAACACGTCGAACTCGGCGGTTTGCACCAGGGCGGCGGGCAGGCCTTTGAGCTGTTCGGCGCTGGCTTGCAACGGCGAGGCATGGATCTGCGCACGCTCGGCCTGGTCGGTCGTGTAGTTGTCCCAGAACCAGTTCATCATGCCCTTGGTCAGGAAGTGGCCTTCGGCAAATTGCTGGTACGAGCCGCTGTCGAACTGTGCGTTGGTCACCGGCCACATCAACAACTGGAAGCGCAGCGACGGTGCTTTCTGTTCCTTGGCCATCAACGCCACGACCGCCGCCATGTTGCCGCCGACGCTGTTGCCGGCTACCGCCAAGCGCTTGCCATCGACGCCGATGTCCTTGCCATGCTCGGCCACCCAACGGGTCGCGGCGTAGGCCTGGTTGATCGCAGTCGGGTAATGCGCTTCCGGCGACGGCGTGTAATCGACATACACCGCGACAGCGCCGGAGCCGACCACCAGATCGTGGATCAGACGCTGGTGAGTCGGGTAATCGCCCAACACCCAGCCGCCACCGTGGAAGAACATGAACACCGGCAATTCACCTTTGACCTTGGCCGGCCGGACGATTTTCAGGTTGATGGTTTGCCCGTCGACCTTGATCGCACGATCGCTGACGTCCACACCCGACAGATCAACCTTCACCGAGTTTTGCGCACCGGTCAGCACCGCACGGGCATCTTTGGGGCTCAACTGCTCAAGCGGCTTGCCACCGCCGGCGGCGAGGGCTTCGAGGAAGGCCTGGGTATTGTGTTCGACACCCGGGCTGCCGGCGGCGAATGCATTGCCGATGGAAAGGGCGAGAAGGGAAGCGGTCAGGGTTTGTTTGACGATGTTCATGGGGCAAATCCTTTTTAATTAATTAATTTTTGATTACCTGAGGTCAGGTCGCTGCTGGCGCTGTAGGTCAGGCCTCAGCAACACCGTGGACACAGATTAATAGGTCGCCCAAAAGGGAAAAAGCAGCTATAAAGTGTTTGACTGTCAACCAAGGCGTGACAATGAACCCGTTCGAAGATATGCGTATTTTTTGCCAGGTCATGGACTCCGGCAGCTTCACCTCGGCAGCCGATCAATTGGGCCTGTCCAAGCAGTTCGTCAGCCGGCGCTTGATGCAGCTCGAAGAGCGTCTGGGCGTGCGCCTGCTCAATCGCTCCACGCGGCGGCTGGACGTCACGCCGCTGGGCCAGAGTTATTACGAGTCCGCGTTACGTTTGCTCGGTGAAGTCGAGCAAGTGGAGCAGGGCATCGCCGGCCAGACCACCGAGCCGCGCGGCACCATCCGCGTAAGTGCGCCGTTGTCGTTTGCGCTGGCGCATCTGGGGTGCTTGCTGCCGTTGTTTTTGCAGCGCTATCGCGATGTCACGGTGGAAGTGGACTTGAGCGATCGGCCGGTGGACTTGCTCAGCGAGGGTTACGACCTGGCGTTGCGCATCGGCATCCTGGAGGACTCGACCCTGATCGCCCGCCGCATCGCCTCCATCCAGCGCGTGTACTGCGCCAGCCCGGCCTATCTGGCTGAGCGCGGCACGCCGCTCAAACCCGAAGATTTGCACAACCATGACTGCCTGCCTTACGGCCACGGGCGTCAGGTGCAATGGCGTTTCGAAGGGCAGGGCAAGCCGCTGAGCGTCAACGTGACGGGCCGGATGCGGGTCAACAACGGGGAGTTGCTCAAGGATGCGGCGGTGGCCGGGATGGGGATTACGTATTTGCCGACGTTCATCGTCGGTTCGGCGCTGAAGGAGGGGCGGCTGGTGCCGGTGCTGGATGAGTTTCGTCCGCCGCCGCTGACGTTGTCGGCGGTGTATCCGCAGCACCGCCAGAGTTCGCGGCCGGTGCAGGCGTTGATCGAGTTTTTGCGCGAGCGGCTGGATCGGGTTGATTGTGGGTTGTAGAACGCCGGATCACACATCTCCTTGTAGGAGCGAGGCTTGCCCGCGAAGGCGTCGTGACATTCAAAACAAGCGTTGACTGATACGACGCCTTCGCGGGCAAGCCTCGCTCCTACAAGGGATTGTGGGGGTTTGAAGATCAGCCCCTGTCAGGACCTTTTGTCGTCGCCTGGCTCGCCACCGACATGCACGCCGTGTTCGTCACCGAACCCTACATCCCGTTGAGTATGCTTTGTACCGCGCTAACCGCTTTATCAAGTACTGCTTCCTCACTGAGGTCGGTTGTATCGATTCTCACCCAATTGGCCAGTCCACATTGCTCATAACTGGCTCGAACCTTATTTTGATACGCAATGAAGCTTTTAAGCCGATCTTCATTCCCTCCGTCATAGGCACCGCTTTCACTAAGGCGGAAAGATCCCTTTCTTTGTGCTGCAAGGGCAGGATCGACATCCAGGAAAATTACGGCATCCGGTTGTCTAATGGTTGAGAAGATTGTTAATGCCTCTTCAGCCAAACTTTCATTTTTAAGTAAAAAGCGCGCTAGATATTTGTAATACCAACCATCAGCGACGCAACTAACGCCAGAGCCGATTAGTGGCCTGATCGCAGCATGATCCGTGGCCTGAAACCAAGCGGATATTAAACTTATCCAATGCCTGTCGCCCAGTTGGTCCAGAGGGGCGTTATCCGGATAATCCCAAAGAACTTCACGTAGGCGGGACATATGAAACTCTGTATATCCTGATGATACCGGTGGTCGATTTTTATCTATGTAAGTGATTTTTGAGTAGGATTCAAAAACTTTGTCAAAAGTTGCCCTGGCAATAGTTGATTTTCCTGCGCCGTCTGTGCCTTCAAATGCGATAAATACTGGTTGGCCAGATGTACCCATCATGCAAATCCTCCTAAATAGGCTTCGGTGTCTAATGAGTTTCTACCACTTCCCTCGATTAACGGATGAAATCCTTCTCTGTGATATATTTCCGACATCTTTTTTCCGATTGCCGTCAAGAAGTCTTTTGATGGGCGCTTTCTATTAGAATATTGTGAACCGGCGTCGGGATGAAATACTGCAACAGCAGGCACCACTCCCCTGTCCCCGAAATACTCAATACCTTCAATTATTGACTCCAGCGGTTCCATCCCAGCCACAAATCCTGCATATACGTTACCACGGCCTAGAACTTCAACAGCGGCTTCGAAAGCGGCCAAAAACCGTTCGCGAGTGTAATCACGTGCTTTGCCTGGGCAAACTTCTTTAAATAGAGTCGGGTTGAACACCTCTAAACTCATAGACATGTTATTGCCGGTTTTTTTGAATCGATCAAAAAGGCGAAAATCCTTAGGAGGCATAGAAATTAAGTGATAATCCAAGGTGCTCTGATAGTTCGTTTCTTTTACCCGATCCATTAGATCTATATGTATCGAGTATCCTTTGTCGTAATTTGGAATCGTGCCGCCGTTAAATAGAACCCTTTTATATCGTCCGCTCTCCTCCTTAATAGCTGTGGCTACGGCTTCACCAGCGATGTCACCCTTTATTCGCATCTTGTGATCGGATAGTATTTCTCTTGCCGATCCCAAAGAGCAAAACTTACACTCATTACCGTTGTTGAAGTAATAGCAATGACCAGGGGAAAAAACTCCAAGGGTTGAATTGCCATATGCGGTTATATGCTGCTCAAATAGTTCGTTGTTGCTCAGATATGTGCCGTAAGATTTAGGCCTAACTGGAAATGTAATTTTCACAGTTTTATCCCCATGCTTGAGCACAGGGTTTTTTTTCTCTAAGGAAATGCAGTAGTTTGAATCCGGATTGTAGTTTGCAGCAGCAATGATCTGTCCATCTAGAATGATTTCTTGCGGAGTGCGAATGTTCGAACCAAGAATGATGCTGTCTCCCGTCCCATAAGCTCGTCTTTTTTCAATATGCTCTGTTCTGACTTGAAAGTACTCCAGGAATTCTCTGGAAAAACTAACACCCTTGCACAATAACTCAAGTTTTAAGCTTACAGTTTCCACTAGCATGATTTTCTCCAGTTAAGTTAATCCTGCACTTACAAGAAAATTCGTATCAGCTCTTTGGAGGACAAGGCAATCAAAGTTTCGGAGTCTGAAAGGGATGCGGGCGACGGAGGTAGGGAATACCTAGCATTTCCTGCTTTATAAAATAGCGCGCCTCCGGCTTCTCTTAAAATCAACTCCGCTGCGGCAATATCACAACTACGCTCATGTCCTGGTGAGCCTAGGTCAATAAAGGCATCAAGAACTCCGGCGGCGATAAGACAAATTTCTAATGAGGAGCATGAATAAATGCGGACTTTGTTTGCTGTCCATAGGAGCTTTTGAATTGTGATTTTTTCACTATCGTCTTTCGGCCGATGAAAAGAGATGTGCATGTCTTCAATGCAGCTGACTTTACGGGTGTAGAGTCTTTTCACAATAATAGGCGACTGAAGGTAGGATCCCTCGCCCAACGCAGCGGTATAGACTAAATCTCTTGAGATATCATAAACCCAACCAAAAATATAGGCTCCCTCGTGGTAAAGAGCCACGCTAGATGTATACGCAGGAAACCCATGAATTGCGTTGTGTGTTCCATCTAGAGGGTCTATTAACAGGTAGAAGTTTTCATTTCCTCCATATTTGGTCGCTGAAGTACTTTCTTCAGAATAAATCGTGATTCCCAAAGTAGTGCTTGAAAGGCAGTCGTATAGTATCCTCTGACAGTCCAGGTCGTACTGGGTTTGCGAATTATTCCAGTTTTTTGCTTCAGGGTTGACGGAAGGCAAACAAACCAGAGTTCCCGCCCAGTAACGGCGCAGTTGTTTTCTGGCTTCGTAAAGACATCTTTCTATCTCTAGAATATATTCGCGCTTAAATAAAGGTCTCATGTTGATTATTCCGTTATCAATTGTTTGTGCCACAGATTCCTGTCTAATCGTGAAGCGCAAGATTTGACCTCGAAAAGTTTTCCAGCATAAACAGCATAATCCGCGCTCATAAAGGCACTGAATGATTTAGGGAATAGCGCTACAGTTTTGACTTCGATGTCATATCCAAATTTTTTCCTGATCATGTTTGTCGCCTGCCTGAGGCTTCCCCCGGTATAGGCTTTATCAATAATCAACCATGATTCGTTCGATGAGGTCGGGTGCGGAAAAATATCTTGAAAAGCATTTTCTCTACTCAACAGGCTAGAGTCGTTTTGTCGATGAACCTCTGAAAAAAAAATATTGGAATCTTCGGTCGCTGCAAAGTAGCCAAGGGCTATCGGTAAGCCTGCGGACAGTAAAAATAGTTTGTTTTTTGAGATTTTTTCGATTTGTGACCAAACTGCATGGTTTTCGTAAATATATCTGGTATTAAGCGCAGAGCAGTTATCCCAGTGTTCATGGGATATAAACTTACTATAAAAAGCGCAGAACCTGTTGTGGAACTCTAGGGTTTCGTTACTCGTGTTTATAAGTAGCCGGCTCTTTGCAATGCCGTAAGTGGATTCTTTCATAAGGACAGGAAATGTGTCGCGACGAAGGTGCGTAAATGCCTCACTAATAAGTGTATTTTTCAGATTGACAAGGTCCGTCTTCGAAGGGCCGGAAATGGCAATTTCCGGGGATAAGCCATCGCCGTTAATTCTACGTATCGCTGTGGCCGATATTTTACTTGTGCTTAAACTCAAGTAATCCCATATGGACAGAATTTCCTCGGCGGACATGCCATTAAAAATTGGTTCGATGTTGCTCAAGTCGCAAATCATTTCTTCAGGGTGCCGAAGATCGAAAGATGCTCTTTGAAGGTGGCAGCCGTTGAGAATAGCGTTGCGGTAAGCATAATAGTCGTTTGTTTGAACGCCACTTAATGTTCGCCAGCCATGATGCTCGCTTATGATAGTGATGGAGTTGGTGCGCTGGTTTAGCGAATGCAGTACGGGATTTACCTGGTTCATAGTTAAGTCCTCCCTACAGTTTGCAAATAGACAGTCAGTCTAAAAACAATATTTTGTATCTTGTTTTGATTTTCGATTAATTGACGGATCGCTATTTTTTTAAGACGTGTCCTAGTCGCCAGAGTAAAATCAGCATCAGAAATAATGAACAAAAGACTAGCGTTACAAATAGAGAGCTAACGCTATAATCATGGAGTGATAGCAACCCGGTAGATAGTATTAGCCCTAGAATGTTGAGTGACAATATAGTCATTAGCGTGGGTACCCAGAAGTCCCCCATGCTTCTCAATGTCATTCGAGTCACAACATAAATATATTCAAATAATAAGAAAGGGATCGAGATCAAAATATTGTCCTCGATTAATCTTCTTGTTGTCGTGTCGGATGAATATATTATAGATATCTCCTCCTTTAAGAAGAAACATGCTACCAAAATTGGAAGCAATATGAATAGTCCGAACATTATCCCTTGAGAATAGGTGGCTCTCAATGAGTTGAAGTCTTTCAGGCCATAATATCGCGCAACCCCTATCCCTGTTGCGTTTCCAACTCCAATTGAGATCATATATACGAAACTTAAAAAATGCAGCGATGCCTGGTACGCCGATAAGCTCGTATCGCCTATGGTTTTTGAGATAAAAGAGAAAATAAAATATAATAAGCTTTCTCCTCCAAAACAAATTGCCATTGGGAGTCCGTTAACAAAGTAATTCACATATGTTGTTTTGGTATTGGTTGTGAGTGGCTAAAGTGAAAAATGTGTTGGCGGATCCTTAAATCAAAAAGTGCTAGCGCAAGGCAAGTAAAAACTAATCTAAGGCCTGAATATATAAAGGCGAAATGAATAAAGTTGAAGTTTGTGTTCGTCGTAACTAAAATTATGCACGCTGAAGCGAGGGTGGCATTGAATGACCATGTGTATATCACCTCGTATATGGTTTTTTTGGTTGCGTTGAAAAAGTTGAAAATCACTATTTGTAGGTATAGGGCGGGGATTGAGAGTGAGAGAGTGAATAGAGCTATTAAAGCCTCGAGCTCACTGTCGTTCGTAATTGATCTAGATGCGCTTGTGCCAATTACGGCGATAATAACAACAATAATAACCCCAAGAAATATTGCTAGCCTAAATGAAACAATCAGGTCGTTTTCGATTTTTTTCGTATTTAGATCAGTCGCCCCGGCTATTTTTACAAGCGATGCTGAAAAAAATCCGATAGCTACTACGGTTAGAAAAGAAATTAGCGCCCATGCAAAAGATGCATGACTAAGTGAATCAGCAATATAATGTCCAATAAATGAAAAATAAAGCAATGAGGCGGTCATCTCCCCTAATCTGGAAAATATTAGCGGGACGGCTATTCGGGTGATTTCCATATGCGTTAACCCGTATTAGTGTAAAGAATACAACGAAGCCCTAAAGTGTGTAGAAAGGTGGGTTTAAAATATATTCTTCTTAATCCCATTCTTTCAGTAAGGTAATTAAAGAGGGGGTGCCCTCCGCAGCGAAGTATTTTTTTCTGAAGTAGTATTCGCACATTGATATTTTGTGTTTGGTTTGTTTTCGTTTATTGAATTCCTCATCCAGTACGGAAAGAGATTTTTGCGTTGAAGGATAGATATTGGTTTTTTTTAGGAGTCCTTCAATTGCTAAGAATACCAGGTCCATGTATGTCAGCATATCTTGTATGTACGATAGGCATTCAGTTTCTGTAACCGCTCCCCGTCTAGCCAAGGAGAAAAAGCTGTTCTTGATTTCATCAAACCCATCAATTCTTAACATGTTCGAATACACCCACTTGTAGTGCTTGTTCGTTGTGCCTGTTAAGTAGGTAAAGCTCATCGTCGTTTTTAGCATCATGTCCCGAGCAATTTCACAACCCATCCAAAGATTTCCCGACTGCCAGCAACCCTGAATATCTTGAAATGCATAAAATACTGGCAGTTTTTCACGATGAGCTACATAAATATGTTTCTCCAGCGGTATCTCGGATTTCAGCCGATTGAATTTTTCTTTATTCTCCAGCGCGTGCCCGATTAATGATCTATGAATGACGTTGTTCTCTGTGTTTGACAGTACTGGGGCATAGAGGAAGCGCTGATCACCAGAAATTTCATCGAATGCTACCTCAATCTTGGTGATAATGTTGTTCAGTTCGGCAAAGGTTATATAGTCGGCATCAATGTGGATACTGGTGTCGCCATAGAAGTTGGTAGTGTTATGGACTTCTTCGTCTTGGGTTATGTGGTGGTAATTTATATCTGTAATGAGCGCATGGTCGTAATTTTTCATGCTGCTTGCTTTGGGTCGATGCTCGCAGAACACGATGCAATCGATATCGGAGTGGATGGTGCCAATGCCCTCGATTAACGAACCTGAGATCACGAGAATGCTGGTGCTTTCTAAATAAGCTCTTTCACGTAAATAGTTTTTCGGAATTGATACTCTTCCATTTAATATTGAGATTTCGTTGTCTGAGATTTTCGACTGCGCTGTTTTAACGAGTGGTATCATTTTTGTTACTCCTTGCGCACGTGTGAGAGTGTGTTTGTTGTTACTTTATTAAGTTCGAGTGTCAATCCTGAGAACATCGGTGATGTAAGTGTTTTTTTTGAAACTCGTCGGTAGCCCAAGATAGTGACGTTTATGCATTAAACCCTAGTGGTGATATCGGCTGGTCGTCAATATGTACATGGAAAATCAGAGTTTTCTTACGCGTATTGAAGTGTTGGTATTTAATTAACGAAAGAAACTTCCTTTTTTGTTGTGAGATAGCTCTTACAGAATTAACGTCTGGGCTGAATACTGGTGCAAGGCTCGGGGTTTGTTTAGTCAAGTCGCCCGGCGGCGTCCCTGGCACGCCACCAAAGTGAACGCCATGATCATCTCTGATTTCACCAGCACGACGAACCCGATGATGATTCTCGGTTCATCATAGGTGCGATCACGTTGGCGTCAGGTGCAATGGCGTTTCGAAGGGCAGGGCAAGCCGCTGAGCGTCAACGTGACGGGCCGGATGCGGGTCAATAACGGGGAGTTGCTCAAGGATGCGGCGGTGGCCGGGATGGGGATTACGTATTTGCCGACGTTCATTGTCGGTTCGGCGCTGAAAGAGGGTCGGCTGGTGCCGGTGCTGGATGAGTTTCGTCCGCCGCCGCTGACGTTGTCGGCGGTGTATCCGCAGCATCGCCAGAGTTCGCGGCCGGTGCAGGCGTTGATCGAGTTTTTGCGCGAGCGGCTGGATCGGGTTGAGTGTGGGTTGTAGGACGCCGGATCACACATCTCCTTGTAGGAGCGAGGCTTGCCCGCGAAGGCGTCGTATCAGTCAACGCTTGTTTTGAATGTCACGACGCCTTCGCGGGCAAGCCT
>NZ_RXHX01000061.1:0-15252 GCF_005930655.1 Pseudomonas sp. FSL W5-0299 | reverse complement strand
CTTCTCAGCATCGCTTTCTCGGTTTTTGCAGTTAACGCTTTCGCCGCTTCTTCTGCTCACCCGGTTGTCGCTGAAGGCGGCTCGGATCGTCTGATTGAAAGCCGTGTGGCTGAGGGTGGTTCGGATCGTCTGATCGAAAACCGCGTTGCTGAAGGTGGTTCCGACCGCCTGATCGAAAACCGCGTCGCTGAGGGTGGTTCCGACCGCCTGATCGAAAACCGCGTCGCTGAAGGTGGTTCCGACCGCCTGATCGAAAACCGCGTTGCTGAAGGTGGTTCCGATCGTCTGATCGAAAACCGCGTCGCTGAAGGTGGTTCTGACCGTCTGATCGAAAACCGCGTCGCTGAAGGTGGTTCCGACCGTCTGATCGAAAGCCGCGCTGCCTGAATGAATGGCTTTACTGCGGCATCCAACAAGAAGCCCGGCCTGACATGCCGGGCTTTTTTACGCTCTGTTTTTACTCCGTCAAGCTCTGGACAGGCAGAACGGGCGCACAGTGCTGCCACAAACGTCCTTCGATGAGCACCTGACTCTGCAATGGGACGATCGTGGTTGGTACAGAGTCAATCCACGATAAACAACTTCGCGCCTGTGGTGCTGAAAGATCGATGCCCCTCAGCGTTGTTGCCCACCTGATAGCTCATCCCCGCTGTAAGCGTGAATTGGCGACCATCCTCCAGTTCCGTGTGCAACTCGCCTTCCAGGCACAACAGGATATGCCCTCTCCAGCACCAGTGATCGGCCAGATAACCAGGACTGTATTCAACCATCCGCACACGCGTCGAACCAAACTGGCAGGTTCGCCAATAGGCAGTGCCCGTCTGTCCGGCGTACTGGACAGGTTCGACAGTCGACCAATCGGTCGTACCAAAGGGAACATCCGTTAGATCCATGGGTGGCTCATCAATGATAGAGGATCTGTGGACCGTACCGCTCCAGTGGGATTCTCGATAGATACAGATGCCCCGCATTTAGGAGATACAGGCGCCCATCCAAGCTTGCAATCACTGACTCAAATGGATGCCGCTACGCCCATGCCAATCAAGCCCTGCGCGTGGAGCAATACTCCACAATGAGCTGAGTGACCGCTGCCACCATCGCCTGATCCGCTTCAGGTGAGGCGAACAGCCGACATTGCGCATCCGGCAATGCCGGCAATCCTTGTTCAGCCCCGATAACCGCCAGCCCCTGCCCCAACTGACTGAGAGGCATGGGCGCTATCGCGAAGCCTGCCAGTGCCGCCGCCCGCAACCCGGCGGTGCTGCTGCACAACATTGCCGTGCGTTGGGCGATTCCCGCCTGCGCCAGTCTCGTCAACGCGGCTTCGCGATAAGGGCACGGCGCGGGGAACAGGGCCAGCGGCAACGGCGTCGGTAACCGGGTGACGGGTTGCGCCGACCACGCCCACACCAGCGGCTCTTGCCACAGCAGCAACCCCGCTTCGCTGGTTTCGCACAACGAACCGATGACCACGTCCAGTTGCCCTTGCTTCATCAGCGCCAGCAACGAACCGGGGATGTTCACCTGCACCTCGATTTCCATCCCGGGGTACTGCGCCGCGAAATCCTGAACAGTGCGCAGCAATCGAGACTCGACAAAATCTTCGGACAACCCGATCCGCAACCGCCCGTGAAACGGTGTGCGTGTCAGGTCAGTCCAGGCATCACGGTTCAGCGCGAGGATCGTGCGTGCATAAGCGACCAGGCGCTCGCCATCGGCCGTCAGTTGCTGGGAACGGGTGGTACGCGTCAACAGCGGCTTACCAATCTGCTCTTCCAATCGCCGCACATGACCACTGACCGCCGACTGAGTCAGGTGCAGCTTCTGGGCGGCACGGCTGAAGCCGTCTTCATCGACGACCGTGACAAATGTCTTGAGCAGCAACGTGTCGAACATAGTTTTATTCGTGATTAATCTAGTTGGAATTTACGATTTATATTTCAAATACAACTATGTTGCAATGCGTCACCTGCCCCGCCCTCATCATTCAAGGTGTGCCATGACAACCCTTCTGCATATTCAATGCTCTCCACGCAAACAGCGCTCGGCTTCCCTTGAAGTCGCTCGCAGTTTCATTGCGCGTTATCAAGCAAACACCCCGGACACTGAAATCGTCACCCTCGACCTCTGGAGCATGGCGCTGCCGGAATTTGATGATGTGGCGATGGAGGCCAAATACGCCGGGCTCAGTGGCACGCCGTTGACCACAGCGCAACAGGAGGCCTGGAACACGTTGAAAGAACTGGCTGCGCACCTGCACCGCGCGGATGTACTGGTGATGTCCGTACCGCTGTGGAATTTCAGCATCCCGTACAAACTCAAGCACTTCATCGACCTGGTATCGCAGAAGGACATCCTGTTCAGCGTTGACCCGGAGCGCGGCCTGGAAGGCATGCTGCACAACAAACGCGCCGTGGTGATGTACGCCCGCGGCCTGGATTTTTCGGCGCAGTCGATCACACCGGCGGAGCGCTTCGACTTTCAGAAGCCCTACGTGGAAGCCTGGCTGAGATTTATCGGCGTCACGGATGTGCATTCGGTGATTGTGGAGAAAACCATCCTGGGGGAAGACGTTGACCTGCGTGCGCGTGAGGCCGCGACTCAGCAGGCCAGGCGCCTGGCAGACCGCTTCATCCCCTCCCCGCAATAATGGCAGCAGGTATCTGAGGGTTTTGAAGCACGGCCTGCGAGACTAAACCCTTATGGCCGTTCTCTGCTGTCCGAACAGGTCGACTGGCACGATTTGATGCCGAGCAACGTATAGACAGGGCAGAAACGGAAAATGCCTGTCGCCAGCGGCACCAAACCTATCCAGCCCCATACGCCGATCACCCCGGACAGACTAAGGCCAATGAGAAGCAGACCGGCGACAATGCGCAGGGTTCGATCAATGGTTCCGACATTCGCTTTCATGGCGATCTCCCGATCAATGGTTGCGCCGAGTCTCCAGCGCAGTAAACAACAACATGCCGGCCAGCATCGCCAACATGAATACGATTATTTGCCAGCGTCCTGTCAGCAGAATGGCCACTGCGGGGCCAGGACAAATGCCTGCTATTCCCCAGCCGATGCCAAACAACAGGCTCCCGCCAATCAGGCGTGGGTCCAACTCACGTTTGATCGGTAGCTGCATTGGCTTTCCCAGCAGCGAACTGGATTGCCGGCGTGCCCAGGTCAGCGGGCCAATGGCTATGCCGATTGCGCCGACCATGACCAACGCCAAGGAAGGGTCCCAGGCACCGGTCAGGTCCAGGAAAGCGAGCACTTTGCTCGGATTGGCCATGCCGGCCAGAAGCAGACCCAAGCCGAACAGCAGACCTGCAATGAATGCACTCAGTTTGGTCATGTCCAACCCCCCAGCAGATGACGCAGGACAAACACTGTGGCGAAACCACTGAACATGAAGCACGCAGTGGCAACCATCGATCGCGGCGAAAGGCGCGATATGCCGCACACCCCATGGCCACTGGTGCAACCTGAACCGTATCGTGTGCCGATGCCCACCAATACACCGGCGACGATCAGCCCGAACCAGCCACTTTTGAATTCGATTTGCGGCAGCGTGGCGAACAAGCCCCATAGAAGCGGTGCGATAAGCAGGCCCAGGAGAAAAAGTGCTTTCTCACTCACCCCTTCGCTCCCCCGCTGTAAAAGACTGCCGATCAGACCGCTGATGCCTGCGATACGCCCGTTGGCGACGACGAATAGACTGGCCGCCAAGCCAATCAGTGCGCCACCGGCAAGGGATGACCAGGGGGTGAAGTTGAGCCAGTCGACATTCATGAAGATTCTCCGGCACGAAATGGTTGATAGAGGGTTTGGATGACTGCCAATGCAGCGGGACTGCCGATGCGATTGACCACCTGTTTTGCGTCACGGCGGCGTATGCACATGACTAAATAGCTTTCACTAGCAAGGCCACCGCCACCACCATGGAAACTGCGGCGAAGCCTTTTTGTAAGTGTGGACCCGCCAGCCGTGCCGCGATCAGACGCCCGCACACCATTCCGACCAATGCGCCAATGGAAAACGGAAGTGCGACCGCCCACTGCAAATGCCCGGCTGCGGAGCTTGCAGCAACGCCGGAAATGGAAACCAGCGCAATAACGGCAAGAGACGTTGCAAGCACCGACTGCGCTGTCAAATTGGTGTATCGCTGGAGTGCCGGCACCATCACAAAGCCACCGCCCACGCCGAGCAAGCCGGAAAGCCCGCCCGCGACAATGCCGGAAACGGTGAGTGCCCATGCACACGGCCCCGTCCAGTTAATCTTTCCTCGGTTCACGTCCAATAGACAAGGCGGTGGTTTGGATGTGACGGGGGTCTTCGACTCCGTGGAGGGAGTGAGCGATCGTTGATAGACCCGGAACGCAACGTACATCAGCACGAAGGCAAACATGATCGTCAACGGACGGTTAGGCGTGTGCTGCGCCAGCCAAAGGCCAAGTGGAGAACAGACGATGCCCGCGCCTGCAACTAAAAGCGCCGCTTTATAGCGGACGGTGCCGTTTTTGAGCCCCATTACGGCACCCAGGGTCGCGGCTAAACCGACAGCCAGTAAACCGATTGGCCCTGCCTCGGCCATGCTCAATCCCACTCCAAACACCAGTAATGGAACAGCCAGTATTCCTCCACCGGCGCCGGTCAGCGCCAGAATGACGCCAACAGTAAGCCCGAGCAGTAAAACGACGGTCATCTCAGTCTCCTTGCTTTCAGGTCTGATTTCATACGTCAGCCAACTCAGGTTTTGCCATCCACTCATGGCCCTTGAGCATTCCCTTCCAATACAGCGGTGGAAGAATCCGCTCTTTGAGCAGCCATGCCAGCCTCGATGGCCGGGTACCGTCAATCAGCCAAGATGGAAAGCTGGGGGCGACCTTGCCGCCATAGGTGAACTCAGCCAATACGATCTTGCCGCGCTCAACCGTCAGCGGGCAGGAGCCGTAACCGTCGTAATGGGCACTGCCTTTGGCTTTACCCATTGCGGCCAACACATTATGGGCAACGACTGGCGCCTGCTTGCGTGCTGCAGCCGCGGTCTTGGCGTTGCTGGTGTTGGTGGCGTCGCCCAGCGCGTGAATATTGACCCAGGTTTTATGCCGCAGCGTGGCTGGGTCGACATCAATCCAGCCCGCCGCGTCAGCGAGAGGGCTGACGCGAATGAAATCGGGTGCAATCTGCGGTGGCACCACATGAAGTAGATCGAAGTCGCGCGTAACAAGATGGGCGCTGCCATCCGGGTTGACGCAGTTGAACGTTGCAGTCCGTGCAGGCCCATTCACGCTGGTGAGTGTGTTGCCGAAATTCAGGTCGATACCATAGGCCTTGATGTATTCCATCAGTGCGGGCACGTAGTCGGGAACTCCGAACAGCACCGCGCCGGCGCTGCAAAACTCGATCTCGACTTTGTCCAATACACCGGTACGTTTCCAATGATCGGCAGATAAGTACATGGCTTTTTGCGGCGCCCCGGCACATTTGATCGGCATGGGCGGTTGCGTGAAAATGGCTCGGCCACCACGCAGTTGCTGCACCAGTTCCCACGTATAGGGGGCGAGTTGATACAGGTAGTTTGAAGTCACGCCGTTGCGGCCCAGGGTGTCCGACAAACCTTCGATTGCATGCCAATTGAGCTTGAGGCCAGGGCACACGATCAGTTGCTCGTATTTGACGACTCTGCACCCATCAAGAATGACGGCATTTCTCTCGGGTTCGAAAGCGGCGACCGCCGACTTGATCCAATGCACACCGCGAGGGATGGTCGTGCCCATCGTTCGGGCAGTTTGTGGCGCATCGAAGACTCCACAGCCGACCAGTGTCCAGCCAGGCTGGTAGTAGTGCACATCGGCCGGGTCGATGATGGCAACGTCGAGTCCGGGTTCTCGTGCCAGCAAACTGGAAGCGGTCGCGATACCTGCCGCACCGCCCCCGATGATGACCACGGTATGCTGCGCCTCGGCCACTTCGACCGGCGTGCGTCCCTGATTCGCGATCCGGCGAATGACGCCTTTCATATCGAACCCGGCTTTTTTGGCGGTCTCGACGATCTGTGGCAGGGGTTGCTGGCCCGCTTGTGACAGTGCCCACATCGTTGTCGAGCGCATGCCGGAACGGCAATAGGCCAACACCGGCTTTGGCAGTGTTTCAAGGAGCTTGCCGAAGGCAATACCTTGCTCGTCAGTGACTTTGCCTGACTCTGCGGGGAGGTAGTGCGCCTCGATGCCGGCCGCTTCGGCGGCTCGTTTGATTTCGGCAAACAAGGGCTGATCACTGCCTTCGCCATCGGGACGGTTACACACGACGGTGCGAAAACCGGCTTCTTTGAGTTCAGCCAATTGGTTGGGGAAAATCTGTTCTGATACCGACAGTCCGGGCGCAAGGTGGCGAATGTCCATAAGGATCTCCGTTATGGGTATTTTTCTTATGCGTTTTCTGGGAAAGGCAACGTCAGGCGACGTTGAGCGGGATTTTCAGGTAGCGCGTTCCGTTCGCTTCAGGCTCGGGCAAGTGCCCTGCTCGCATGTTGACCTGAACCGATGGCAGGATCAGTGTCGGCATTTCCAACGATGCATCACGCTTTGTGCGCATCGCCACAAACTCCTCTTCGCTGATGCCATTACGCACATGAACGTTGTGCGCGCGCTGGTCTGCAACGGTGCTGACGAACTGCACCTCGCGGCCACCCGGCTGGTAGTCGTGACACATGTACAGCAAGGTATTGGCCGGCAGACTCAGCACCTTGTTGATTGACTGGAACAACGTGCGCGCATTGCCGCCGGGAAAGTCACAGCGTGCAGTACCGTAGTCGGGCATAAACAAGGTATCGCCAACGAAGGCAGCCGTTTCGATCCCATCGCTGATGACATACGTCATACAGGCGGGTGTATGGCCGGGTGTATGGAGCGCGTGGCATTGCAGCGTGCCAATGGCAAACGGCTCGTCATTGACGAACAGGTGATCGAACTGGCTTCCATCGCGGGCCATATCGCGACCTGTATTGAACAGCGTGCCGAACACCTCCTGCACCGTAGAAATCTGACTGCCGATCCCTATTTTCCCACCGAGTTTTTCCTTCAGGTAGGGCGCGGCCGTCAGGTGGTCTGCGTGGACGTGAGTCTCAAGAATCCAGTCGACCTTCGCATTGAGTTCCTTCACCCTCGCAATCAACTTGTCGGCAGACGTTGTGCTGGTGTGGCCGGACTTAGGGTCGTAATCAAGTACGCTGTCGATCAAAGCGCAGTGGTGGGTCGCCTCATCCAGCACAAGATAGCTGACGGTATTGGTAGCAGAATCGAAGAATCCTTCGACGTGAAGTTTTACACTCATTGGCCTGTCTCCTTAGGGGGCTTTTACCAAGCCGCTCACACTGAGGCAGATATAGCAATAAGTCTGCCAAGCCCGACCCGCACAAAAATATGCTCCTACCTATTTGATTTTATTAAGTTTATTTTTCTCAGCATGGTTTTAGTTTTTCTACATCCACCTGGATTTACTGCCATTGGCAGTGCTTGTTGACAGAGGTGGCAGTGCCACAACAGGATGGATGGATTCTCAGGAGCCACGATGAAGATTATCCTGCCCGCCCCACCCCACTCACTCCCGCACTCGGATCAAGTGCAGTCACTTGTTTCGTTTCTTGAGTACGAACCCCAGCCGATGATCGTGCTCGATCCGGACTACAACATTCTGGCTGCCAACACGGCCTATCAGCGGCAGTTTGGCAGCGCTGACAAGCCCTTTATCGGCCATAAGTGTTATCAAATCTCACACCATTACGATGTCCCCTGTGATCAGGCGGGTGAGAACTGTCCGATGAAAAAGGCGCAGGAAATGCGCGGACCGGATCGCGTTTTGCACATTCACCACACGCCTCGCGGTCCTGAGCATGTCGACGTCGAATTACGCCCGATTCTAGATGAGCACGGTGTTATTACTGCCTATGTGGAGCGTCTGACACTGGTTCGCAGCGCATCAGCGCGGCCCAGTAACGAAGGGTTGGTCGGCCGTTCACCCGCCTTTAACCGTGCCCTGTCGGAGCTGCAGCGGGTGGCACCCTCAATGCTGCCGGTGCTGCTGCTCGGTGAGTCCGGTACGGGCAAAGAACTGTTCGCCCGCGCCGTACATGAAACCAGCGAGCGGGCCACTGGACCCTTTGTCGTCGTTGATTGCTCTGGCTTGACTGAAACGTTATTTGAGAGCGAGTTGTTCGGCCATGAAAAAGGAGCATTCACCGGTGCCACCATGCGTAAGCCTGGCCTGGTTGAAACGGCCCAGGGCGGCACGTTGTTTCTCGATGAGATTGGCGATATTCCGCTGGCGATGCAGGTGAAACTGTTGCGCCTGATCGAATCGGGCACCTATCGCCGTGTCGGGGGTGTCGAGACCCTTCACGCTAACTTCAGGTTAATTGCGGCGACCCACAAACCACTGGAAAAAATGATGGAGAAAGGTGAGTTCAGGCAGGACCTGTACTACCGCATCAGCGCCTTTCCCATTCAGTTACCTCCCTTGCGCGACCGAATTGAAGACATTGGGTTGCTGGTGAATTCATTTCTGCAACGTGCCGGTTCAGGCAAGCGCCGACTGACAATAGAAGCTGATGCGCTGACGCAATTGCAGCGGTTTTCCTGGCCCGGCAATATCCGTGAGTTACGCAATGTTCTGGAAAGAGCCAGTCTGTTTGCTGACGATGGTGTGATTCGCTCCATACATTTGCCTCAGGTATCCGTGGTGGCATCTGCTCAGGTCTCGACTTCAACTGCTTTCGATGGCAGCTCGCTGGTACAGGAACTGGCTACGTTCAAAGGTACCCGCGCTGAACTGGCCAAGCACCTTGGAATTAGCGAACGTACTTTGTACAGACGATTGAAAGAACAAGGTTTGGCCTAGTAGTGAGTGCTCGCGCCGTAAGACTGCCAATGACTGCCAACCCTGGCAGATTGGCAGCGCACTGACCTGCCAACACATTCCGCGCATCGCTGGATTAGTATCTAACCGCCTGTTTTAAAACGATAAAAACTTACCTCTCCCCCTTGGCATGCCGTGTGCTAACTGCATAGTCATGACCATTTCCGACAAACGACTGCGACGCCATCTGCTCACAGCAGTAGTGATCAAGCTACTGGTGCTGACAGTGCTGTGGTGGCTGTTCATCCGGGATTCGCACGTCAGTGTCGACTCGAACACCATCGGAAACCGTTTCGGTGTACCCACCTCGACTCAAGGGGCAAGCAAGTGATTTCAGAACACCTGGTGGATTTGTCTCGGCTGCAGTTTGCAGCCACTGCGCTTTATCACTTTCTTTTTGTACCGCTCACGGTTGGCATGGTCTGGCTGCTGGTCATCATGGAAAGTGTCTTTGTGATGACCGGTAATGTCATCTGGAAAGACATGACGCGCTTCTGGGGCAAGTTGTTCGGCATCAACTTCGCCCTGGGGGTGACTACGGGCATCACCCTGGAATTCCAGTTCGGTACCAACTGGGCGTATTACTCGCATTACGTCGGCGACATCTTCGGAGCCCCACTGGCGATCGAGGGCATGATGGCGTTCTTTCTTGAATCGACCATGATCGGCCTGTTCTTTTTTGGTTGGGATCGTCTGAAGAAAGAGCACCACTTGCTGGTCACTCTGCTGATGGCGATTGGTACAAACCTTTCAGCCTTGTGGATTCTGATCGCCAATGGCTGGATGCAGAACCCGGTAGGTTCAGAATTCAGTTACATCACCATGCGCATGGAGATGGTTGATTTTTGGGCAGTGGTTTTCAATCCGGTAGCACAGGCCAAGTTTGTGCACACCGTCTCAGCCGGTTATGTCACCGGTTCGATGTTTGTGCTGTCGATTTCCAGTTGGTACTTGCTCAAGAATCGTGATGTCGAGTTTGCCAAACGCAGTTTCCGGGTGGCGGCGGCCTTTGGTCTCGCATCAGTGCTGAGCGTGATCGTGTTGGGTGACGAGTCGGGTTACACGGTGGGTGAGGCGCAGCAAACCAAGATGGCAGCCATGGAGGCCATGTGGGAAACGAAGCCTGCTCCGGCGGGCCTGACATTGGTGGCCAGTATTAATGAAGCCGAGTCTAAAAATAACTGGGAAGTTGAAGTGCCGTGGCTGATGGGCCTGATTGGCACACGATCAGTCAGCAAGCAGATTCCAGGCATTCATGAGATCAAAGAAAAGAACCGCGCTCGAATTCTCCGAGGTATTACCGCCGTCAATGCCCTTGAAGCCGTCAGAGCCAATCGCACCGATTCGGCAGCTCTGAAGACATTCGATGAATACAAAACCGATCTGGGCTTTGGCCTGTTGCTCAAGAAGTATGTCGAGGACGTCAACCAGGCCACGCCGGCCATTATCGAAAAGGCCGTAAACGATACCGTACCGCGCGTGACACCTATGTTCTGGGCGTTCCGGATCATGGTCGCGCTAGGTTTTGCCATGCTTGTGCTATTCGGACTTGCCTTTTGGAGCACCTTGAAGTCGACCTGCACACGACGCCGCTGGTTACTGCGTTGGGCGCTCTGCATGCTGCCTGCGCCATGGATTGCCTGCGAGCTGGGCTGGTTCGTCGCTGAATACGGCCGCCAGCCCTGGACCATTTACGGCGTGCTGCCGACCCACATGAGCGTATCCACGCTTAGCGTCAACAACCTCTATGGCTCGCTGGCGGGATTCATCGTTTTCTACACCGTGCTGCTGGTGGTTGAAATGTTCCTGATGGTCAAGTTTGCCCGTCAAGGTCCTGGCAGCCTCGGAACTGGCCGTTATGTACACGATGCCCATTTGAAGGAACTCCACCATGCTTGATTACTTCACCCTGAAAATTATCTGGTGGGCGCTGGTCGGTGTATTGCTGATCGGCTTCGCCATCATGGATGGCCACGACATGGGGGTCGGCACGCTGCTGCCCTTTGTCGGCCGCAATGACATGGAGCGGCGCGTCGTTATCAATACCGTCGGTCCGCATTGGGATGGGAATCAGGTCTGGTTCATTACTGCGGGTGGCGCATTGTTTGCGGCGTGGCCTGTGGTGTATGCCACCGCATTCAGCGGATTCTACTGGGCGATGATTCTGGTCCTCTGGGCGCTGTTCTTCCGCCCGGTGGGTTTTGACTATCGCAGCAAGATCCACAACTCCACCTGGCGCAGTACTTGGGACTGGGGACTCTTTGTGGGTGGAGCAGTGCCGCCTCTGGTCTTCGGGATTGCGTTTGGCAACCTGCTGCAAGGTGTGCCGTTCCACTTTAACGACCTGCTGGTTTCGACCTACACCGGCAGCTTCTGGCAACTGCTCAACCCCTTCGCGTTGCTCACCGGCGTTGTAAGCAGCGCAATGATCACCCTTCAAGGTGGTGCTTATCTGGCACATCGCACTGAAGGGGTTATCCAGGCGAGGGCAATCAAAGGCGGGGTGGGTGCAGCGATCGTGCTGGTGTGTTCATTTATCGTTGCCGGCATCTGGCTGCAATGGATTGATGGCTATCGCATTACATCGGTAGTTGATACGGCAGGACTGCCTGACATTCTCAGCAAGTCCGTGGTGCGCGAAGCGGGAGCCTGGATGGCCAACTATGGCCATTATCCTTTGCTGTGGCTGCTGCCCGCACTGGGATTGATCGGCGCAGCAGGTGCCGCCGTGCTGTTGATGGCGCGCCATACACTTTCAGCGTTTATTGCGTCATCGCTTTCAGTCATCGGTGTTATCTGCACGGCCGGCGTATCGATGTTTCCGTTCGTCATGCCGTCATCAACGATGCCTGCGGCAAGTCTTACCGTGTGGGACAGCGTCGCCAGTCACTTAAGCCTGGCCATCATGTTCTGGGCCGCGTTGATCTTCATGCCACTGATTGTGCTTTATACCTCGTGGGCGTATCGCGTCATGCGGGGCAAGGTCACCGTTGCACAGATCAAAGCCAACGAACATTCTGCCTATTAGTGCCGGCAAAGGAGTAATGAACATGTGGTATTTCGCCTGGATGCTGGGGGTCGGTTTTGCATTGCTACTGGCTATATTGAACGCGATGTGGGGCGAGAACGAAGTTGGCCGAGCCTTGAGCGACAACGACGAGACGCTGTCATGATGCCGCGCGTCGCTAACCCTCAACCAACCTCACACCTTCATTTGCCGAGTTTGGTGATCGCTTTAGCAATCATGCTCGCTTGCACGCTCTATCCTCCCATGATGGCCGCTCCTGACGGGAAGCCTGACCACGCGCTGGCTACAGCATTATTCGCAGCCATGAGCGTGGCCTTTGTGAAAGGTGTGGGTTTTGTCCCGCGGATGCTCGTCTGGCGCTGGCTTCTCTCAGGCTGGACTTGTTTCGTGTTACTTGCCGTTGCTGGCTGGGTAAAGTTTCTACAGTGAGGACTGACGACACGATTTGATCTGAGTCTTCAACATAAGGAACTGAGGCCGGTCAGATCATGCTCAGATCGGCCAGCGCCGCTCGCTCACTGATGGTTATTTCGCCAAGCTAACGAGTGACTGCCGCCCTCCTGGTCCCCGCAAACGCACTCGTCCCCAGCCAGCGCCACAGGTTTTCCGCGTCCTTCACCGCGCCATCCACACGCAGCTCTTGCGACTCAAGCACCTCCCGCGGTGTGCGGTCGCCCGCCCACACTTCGGTCAACGCGCGCACGCTGGAGTCCACGACCAGCGTCAGCTCGCGGCCCGGGTCATCGCGGCATAGATCCGCCACGCCCTGCTCCACCACCAGCCACCAGGCTTGCTCGCCGGGCCGCGCGTCGCGGAACGTGAACTGGATGACCACCGGTCGCGACGGAAACGTCTCAATGCGCACGAACCGCCGCACATCCCACATCAGCAGGCCGGCGTCGAGTTGGTCATCGCGCAGGCGACTGCCGATCCAGCGCGCTCCCCAGTGCCCCAGCGCCATGATGATGGGGCGCAGTTCCTCGCCCGCCGCGGTCAGGCTGTACTCCCAGACTTTGCCGGTGGCCGTGCGGTGTACGACGCCGATGTCTTCCAGATGGCGTAGCCGTTGTGCCAGCAGATTGGTGGACATTCGGGGGACGCCACGGTGCAGTTCGTTAAAGCGTTTGCTGCCGCACAGCAGCTCGCGCACCACCAACGGTGTCCAGCGCTCGCACAGGGCTTCAGCACCGCGGGCGACTGTGCAGAACTGGCCGTAGCTCTCTTCCATTGCCTGGACTCCGCAACTGCAACGCTTCACTTTTTGAACTAGCCCGGCCCCTTCGCCACGCGCACGCTCAAGCCTTCGAAAGCCAAAAGCCAATGGAGAACGCCATGACCAAGGTAGCCATCATTCAGCGCCCGCCCGTGCTGCTCGATCGCAGCGCGACGATCGCCCGGGCCGTGCAATCGGTCGCCGAGGCGGCGGCAGCAGGCGCCTCGCTGATCGTTTTGCCCGAATCGTTCATTCCCGGTTACCCGTCGTGGATCTGGCGACTGGCGGCGGGCAAGGACGGGGCTGTCATGGGCCAGTTGCACACGCGGCTGCTGGCCAACGCGGTCGATATCGCCAACGGTGATCTGGGCGAATTATGCGAAGCCGCCAGGGTTCACGCCGTGACGATTGTGTGTGGCATCAATGAATGCGACCGCTCTACGGGAGGCGGCACGCTCTATAACAGCGTAGTCGTTATCGGTGCGGATGGCGCAGTGCTCAACCGCCATCGCAAGCTGATGCCGACCAATCCGGAACGCATGGTGCATGGCTTCGGTGATGCGTCCGGGTTGCGTGCGGTCGATACACCGGTCGGCCGCGTCGGTGCGCTGATCTGCTGGGAAAACTACATGCCGCTGGCGCGCTATTCCCTGTATGCCCAAGGGGTGGAGATTTATATCGCGCCCACCTACGACACCGGCGAAGGCTGGATCAGCACGATGCGGCACATTGCACTTGAAGGCCGCTGTTGGGTGCTCGGCAGCGGCACCGCGCTGCGCGGCAGTGACATTCCCGAGGACTTTCCAGCGCGTATGCAACTGTTTGCCGATCCGGACGAATGGATCAACGATGGCGACTCGGTGGTGGTCAGTCCTCAAGGCCGGATTGTGGCCGGCCCCTTGCATCGGGAGGCCGGCATTCTGTATGCGGACATTGACGTCGCACTCGTGGCGCCGGCGCGACGGGCGCTCGACGTCACCGGGCATTACGCGCGCCCTGACATTTTCGAACTGCACGTGCGGCGCTCGCCAGCGATACCGGTTCACTACATCGACGAGTGAAGACAGGCATCCGTGCTGTATCGGCCATTGATAAAGGAGTCATGCCATGAGCATTGAACGGTCGTACAAAGGCAGTTGTTTCTGCGGCGCAGTCGAGTTCACCGTCAGCGGTGAACCGGCCGCAATGGGCTATTGCCATTGCGAGTCATGTCGGCATTGGTCAGCAGGACCGGTCAATGCCTTCACGCTGTGGAAACCCGACGCGGTGCAAGTGACTCGGGGTGCCGACAACATCGGCACCTACAACAAGACACCGCGCAGCTACCGCAAATGGTGCAAGACGTGTGGCGGGCACCTCTTTACGGACCACCCCGAGATGGGGCTGATTGACGTGTATGCCGCGGTCATTCCGGATCTCGCGTACTCGCCGGGCGTTCACGTGCACTATCAAGAGACGGTGCTGCGGATCAAGGATGGATTGCCCAAGTTAAAGGATCTCCCCGGCGAGTTAGGCGGATCGGGTATCAGCGTGGAGGAATAGTGCTGGCAAAAGAAGTGTCCGGGATTGCAGCTTATGCCGGTTGCTGCTTGATCGGCGCTCAAGCAGCGGCACAACTGAAAACGGGCACCGTAAAGGCGCCCGTTTTTTTTCGGTGTAGTCGCTTACATCAACCGATACGGCTTCAACGCCCGGCCAGGCAGCAGACCGATTCAGCCTCGCGGGTCAGTACGGTTTTTTTGATCCCGAGGAAGCCGCGTTACTCAACCCTTTCGCGTTGTGATCGCCTGGAGTCGAGGTCGAAATCGCACCGGCTTTGGTGACGCCGCGCGTATCTCTGGATTGGGCGATGCCTGAAGTCGTTGAGCCTTTACTGCGATCACCGTTGCGTTCACTGCCATAGTGGTTTCCGCTTTCACCACGGTCGCGAACGGCCTTGCCGGCATGATCGCTGGACAGTCCCTTTCCACGGCCACTGCTGTCAGCGTTGCCGGCGTGACCGGACCCGCTGTGACCACCACCCGTGCCACCGCCATGGCCACCTCCATTGCCACCGCCGTTACCACCACCTCCTCCATTGCCACCGCCACCACCACCACCACCA
>NZ_RXHX01000060.1:0-15883 GCF_005930655.1 Pseudomonas sp. FSL W5-0299 | reverse complement strand
CGCTCCTACAGGGTTTGCGTCGTTTGCAATATTGTCGAGCGACACAAATACCGTAGGAGCGAGGCTTGCCCGCGAAGAGGCCAATGCAAACAACGCACATCCACGAGCCTGATAAGCAATTTTCCGCTCACGCCCAGCCCGGCATAAGCGGATTTCCGCTCACTCAATCCCCGCAACCCCTCTAAACCAGACCTCCTTGATCTGGCACACCTCCTGCTATAGCCCATGCAGGCTGCGTTTCAACGCGCTCCACAAAAACAATTAAACGAAGGATCCTTCAATGGATAACTCCAACGCCCTGCCCCTTGGGTCGGCTGCCGTGCCCGCCAAAGAAAGAACCACCGCCAGTCGCATCAAGTCGATCTTCAGCGGCTCTGTCGGCAACATGGTCGAGTGGTACGACTGGTACGTCTACGCTGCCTTCTCCCTGTATTTCGCCAAGGCCTTTTTTCCAAAAGGCGACACCACCGCACAACTGCTCAACACCGCCGCGATCTTCGCCGTGGGCTTCCTGATGCGCCCGATCGGTGGCTGGCTGATGGGCCTGTACGCCGACAAGGCCGGTCGCAAGAAAGCATTGATGGCTTCGGTGTACCTGATGTGTTTCGGCTCGCTGCTGATTGCCCTGAGCCCCGGTTATGAAACCATCGGCATCGGCGCACCGATCCTGCTGATTTTCGCCCGCCTGCTGCAAGGCCTGTCGGTCGGTGGCGAGTACGGCACCTCGGCCACCTACCTCAGCGAGATGGCGACCAAGGATCGTCGCGGCTTCTACTCCAGCTTCCAGTACGTGACCCTGATTTCGGGTCAGCTCATCGCCTTGGCGGTGTTGATCGTGCTGCAACAAGTCCTGACCACCGAAGAGCTGTACGCCTGGGGCTGGCGCATCCCGTTCGCCATCGGCGCGCTGTGTGCCGTGGTCGCGCTGTACCTGCGTCGTGGCATGGAAGAAACCGAGTCGTTCACCAAGAAAGAAAAGGCCAAGGAAAGCGCAATGCGCACCTTGATGCGCCACCCCAAGGAACTGATGACCGTGGTCGGCCTGACCATGGGCGGCACCCTGGCGTTCTACACCTACACCACGTACATGCAGAAATACCTGGTGAACACCGTCGGCATGAGCATCTCCGACTCCACCACCATTTCCGCCGCCACGCTGTTCCTGTTCATGTGCCTGCAACCGATCATCGGCGGCTTGTCGGATAAGGTCGGTCGTCGTCCGATCCTGATCGCCTTCGGCGTGCTCGGGACGCTGTTCACCGTGCCGATCCTGACCACCCTGCACACCATTCAATCCTGGTGGGGCGCGTTCTTCCTGATCATGGCGGCGCTGATCATCGTCAGCGGCTACACCTCGATCAACGCGGTGGTGAAAGCCGAACTGTTCCCGACCGAAATCCGTGCACTGGGCGTCGGCCTGCCGTATGCGCTGACCGTATCGATCTTCGGCGGCACCGCTGAATACATCGCGCTGTGGTTCAAGAGCATCGGCATGGAAACCGGTTACTACTGGTACGTGACGGCGTGTATTGCCGTGTCGTTGCTGGTGTACATCACCATGAAAGACACCCGCAAGCATTCGCGGATCGAGACGGACTGAGTCAGCCCGCGCAATAAAAACTGGGGCAGACCTTAACGGGTCTGCCCCTTTTGTTTGCAACCGACACAAAACCCGTATTTGAATCTCATCGCTGGAAATTATCCGTTCGTCCTTGCACCATGACCGCCTCCCGATCCTCCCGGAATATATGCCATGCCCGACGACATCCACTTCTACGAACCCGCCAACGGCCACGGCCTGCCGCATGACCCGTTCAACGCCATCGTCGGCCCGCGCCCTATCGGCTGGATTTCCTCACAGGACGCCAACGGCCGCTTGAACCTGGCGCCTTACAGCTTCTTCAACGCCTTCAATTACATTCCGCCGATCATCGGGTTTTCCAGCGTCGGCCGTAAAGACAGCCTGAACAACATCGAGCAGACCGGCGAGTTCGCCTGGAACCTGGCCACCCGGCCACTGGCCGAGCAGATGAACCAGAGCTGCGCCATGGTCCCGCCCGAGGTCAACGAGTTCGAGCTGTCTGGCCTGACCCCGGTCGCCTCGAAAGTCATTCAAGTGCCACGGGTCGCCGAAAGCCCGGTGTCCTTCGAGTGCAAGGTCACGCAGATCATTCAGTTGCAGCGGGCGGACGGGAACGTGGTGCCGAGCTGGCTGATTCTGGGCGAAGTGGTCGCCGTGCATATCGCCAAGTGGCTGTTGAAAGACGGGGTGTACGACACCGCCGCGGCAGAACCGATTCTGCGCGGCGGCGGGCCAGCGGATTACTTTCAGCTGGGGCCAGAGGCATTGTTCAAAATGTGGCGCCCGGGGGCGGTCAAGTGATTACCAGAGCAGCCCGCCCTCTTCGTCGACGCCCTTGAGGTGAGTCAACTGCATCGCGGCGGCTTCGTCCGCCGAGGTAGCGGTGGTGAATGTCTGGTCTTCCAATAGTTTGTTGAAGCGCGGCGCACCGGAACCGCCGATGGCTTTGGTGGCTATCGCCGCGAAATAACCGCCACCCTCACGGGGCATTACAGCGGATACAGCTTCGAAATGATCAAAGGCTTTACGTGCCATGTCGCGGATCCTGGCTGATTGAGAATGCAGCCATTAAACCCTCAACCCGCCATTTTGTGTACCCACGACCCGGACTGCCCCCGCGCCTGGTCGGCCGACACGTCCTTGAAGGTATGAAAATCCAGGCTGTTGACCACCAACTCCTGCACCAGCTCGGCGAAAATCTCCATCGCCGGGGTGCCGAAATAGGCCGTCATCGCTTGCTGGTTCGTCCAGAAACCGGACACCAGCCACAACTCCGGATCGCATTGCGAATGCTGCAGGGAAAAACTCAGGCAACCCGGCGCGCTGCGGGACGGCTCGATCAAGGCGCTCAGGCGCGCACCGAGTTCTGCCGAACGCCCGGCGCGGGCACGAACAAAAGCCATGTGACTGACGGGGATCTGCGTAGACATGTTCAACCCTCCCAGGGAGTCGAGTGGCAGCCGGGGGACGGGCTGCGACAGGATCAAAGGTTAAGCGCGCAGGGGGAAGCGCGGTTAGTCGATTCCTGCCGGCTTGTTGCACAATCCTGCGCGGCGTTTCGATAAACCTGTAACAACCTGTAAAAGCGTTCGTACCAACAAAACTCGGCTTTCAAGCAAGTTTCCCTGAGTTGCAGCAGCCATAGAGGCACCGCTGATCCACTCGATGCAGAATCAGGCAAGCTTGAGGCAGGATGTGTCTACCGCTCTGTCTTGCACAAACTTAAGCTGGCCTCATTACCAACGCCTCAACGAGGATGCCCGGCATGTCGTCGTTCGATCACTTTCAAGCCCCGCTGGATGCCGACATGGAGAAACAGCGCGCTGAACTGGCCACTATCATCCGGCGCAACACCACGGACGATGGCACTTATGCCACTGCCGTCGGCTCGCTGTTCATGTCCAAACACAGCAAGTCCCATGAATTTGCCCCGGTGCTGGCGCAACCCGCGCTGTGCATCATGGCGCAGGGGCGAAAAGAGGTCAGGCTGGCCGACGAATACTTTAATTACGACCCGCTGAATTACCTGGTGGTGTCGGTTTCGATGCCGTTGAGCGGGCGGGTGGTGAACGTCACGTCGCAAGAACCGATTCTCGCGGTGCGACTGGATATTGATCCGGCTGAAATCACCGCGCTGATTGCCGACGCCGGCCCTTTGGGCGTACCGACCCGTCCCACAGGACGCGGCTTATATGTCGAACGGATCGATACGGCGATGCTCGACGCGGTGTTGCGTCTGGCGCGTTTGCTCGATACCCCGAAAGACATCGCCATGCTCGCACCGCTGATTCGCCGGGAGATTCTTTATCGGTTGTTGCGCAGTCAGCAGGGCCATCGGCTGTATGAGATTGCGATTGCCAATAGCCAGAGCCACCGCATCAGCCAGGCGATCAAGTGGCTTAACGGCAACTATGAGCAACCGCTGCGCATCGATGATCTGGCGAAGGAAGTGAACCTGAGCGTCTCGACGTTGCATCACCGGTTCAAGGCGATGACGGCGATGAGTCCGCTGCAGTATCAGAAGCAACTGCGCTTGCAGGAAGCGCGGCGGTTGATGCTGGCCGAAGGGCTTGAGGCTTCGGCGGCGGGGTATCGGGTGGGGTATGAAAGCCCGTCGCAATTCAGCCGGGAATATAGCCGGTTGTTTGGGGCACCGCCGTTAAGGGATCTGGCGCGGTTGCGGTTGTCGGTTTGATCTGATTTTTGTGCTGGTTTTGCCGGCCCTATCGCGAGCAGGCTCACTCCTACATAGGCCGGTGTACACCGACCCACTGTGGGAGCGAGCCTGCTCGCGATGGGGCCAGTCAGTCAGGCGCCGAGTACGCGGCACGCCTCAGCCGGCAAGGTCACCGACACCGGGTTGCCAATGCTCAACCCAAACCCCTGACACGGCGTGCTCAGCGCCGTAAATGAAACCCCGGAACACTCCACCGTCGTTTCAATCGTCGCGCCGATATCGCGCACGAACGTCACCGTACCGAGCAACCGATTTCCCGCCGTGGCCTGCGGGTGCGACAGTTGCAGGTCTTCAGGACGAATCAGCATCTTCACCTTCTCCCCCACCACAATGCTGCTGCAAATCGGCACTTCCAGCGCGGCGCCCCCCGGCAACCCGACCTTGCCGTTGCCCAGCGCCGTGGCGGGGAAGATGTTGCCCGAGCCGATAAAGTCGGCGACAAATTCGTTGGCCGGGTGCCGGTAGATTTCGATCGGCGACCCCACCTGCTGCACCCGATGTTCACCCAGCACCACCACGATATCGGCCATGGTCATGGCTTCACGCTGGTCGTGGGTCACCATGATCGTGGTGATGTTCAGGCGCTGTTGCAGCTGACGAATTTCCACCTGCATCGATTCGCGCAGCTTGGCGTCGAGCGCCGACAGCGGTTCATCCAGCAGGAGGATTTTCGGGTGGTTGGCAATCGCCCGGGCAATCGCCACGCGCTGGCGTTGACCGCCGGAGAGTTTGGCCACCGGGCGATCAATCATCTCGCTCAGCTGAATCAATTCCAGCAACTCCACCACCCGCGCCTGCTGATCAGCCTTGCTGACCCCGCGCAGTTTCAGCGGATAGGCGATGTTCTCCCCCACCGTCATGTGCGGGAACAGCGCCAGGGACTGGAACACCATGCCGAAGTTGCGCTGATGCGCCGGGGTGTGGCCGATGTCTTCACCGTCCAGGCGAATTTCGCCGCCGCTCAGGGTCTCAAGCCCGGCGATCATCCGCAGCAGGGTGGTTTTACCGCAGCCCGACGGGCCGAGGAAACACACCAGTTTGCCTTCCGGCAAATGCAGGTTTACATCCTTTACCGCGCAGGCCGAGCCGTAATGTTTCTCGACGTTTTCCAGAATCAGACCAGACATAAATCACCTCAAGAATCAGAACGAAACGCCACCTTCACCGACCAGCTTCTCCAGCGCCCAGATCAGGACGAAGTCGATCAGCACGATCAGCACGGCAAACGAAAATACGGTGGGGTCGAGCGACGACACGGTGCGGCTGTACATCCAGATCGGCACGGTCATCACATCGATGGTGTAGAGGAAATAGGTCACGGTGAATTCGTTGAACGAGACGATGAACGCCAGCAGCATGCCCGCCAGAATCCCCGACTTCATCAACGGCACCACCACATCGATGATCGCCCGCAGCGGTGAAGCGCCAAGCATTTGCGCGGCCTCTTCGACTTCGCTGCCGATGGAGAGCATCGCGGCGGTGCAGTTCTTCACCACGAACGGCAGGGCCAGGATCACGTGGGCAA
This sequence comes from Pseudomonas sp. FSL W5-0299, assembly GCF_005930655.1. Lineage (NCBI taxonomy): Bacteria > Pseudomonadati > Pseudomonadota > Gammaproteobacteria > Pseudomonadales > Pseudomonadaceae > Pseudomonas > Pseudomonas sp. FSL W5-0299. Next base: position 10,039 of record NZ_RXHX01000060.1, on the reverse strand, counting down.
TCACCAGCCGCGAGGTGGTCATCTGGAACGGCAGGCTGTCGAACACCAGCAGCAATGCCAGGCCCAACACCACCATCGGAAACACCAGCGGCAGCGACATCAGTTGCAGCGCCACGGCCTTGCCACGGAACTCGCAACGGGTCAGCGCGTAAGCCGCCGGCACCGCCACAATGGTGGCGAAGACCATGGTCAGGCACGCCACCATCAGGCTGGTGGTCATGGCTTTGCCCAGGCTCAGCACATCGCTGGCATCAGGCGACACAAAGGTGTGCCAGGCCGCCTTGTACCATTGCAGGCTGTAACTGCTCGGCGGGAAGTCGAGGTTCGATGCGCCGCTGAACGACATGACGATCATGGTCAGGATCGGCAACACCGCCAGCAGCAGGATGAAGCCCGAGAGAATGCCGGCAAACTTGCCGGTCTCACCGGGCAGCAGCCCATAACGTTTCTTGGTCAACGTGCTCATTGGGAAGCCTCCAGCATGCGCCGACGACGGCCAGTGATGAATTCGGACAAGGTCATGATCGCCAGCGTGGTGACAATCAGCACCACTCCGGCAGCGGACGCGGCGGGCCAGTTCATCAGCGGGGCGATCTGGTCATGCACCATCACCGCCAGCATCGGCACGCGCCGACCGCCGAGCAGCAACGGCACCACAAAACTGCTGGCGTTGTAGGCAAACACCAACGTCGCGCCGGTGATGATCCCCGGCATGCTCATCGGCAGCACCACCTGGCGGAACACCTGGAAGCGACTTGCCCCCAGGGTGGCGGCGGCTTCTTCGTAAGTGCGGGCGACGCCGCGCATGGCGCTGGCAATCGGCAGCACGGCCAACGGGAACGCGGTTTGCACCAGGCCCATCAACACGCCGTTCTGGTTGTAGAGCAGCATGATCGGTCGCTTGATCAGGCCCAGGCCCATCAGTGCCTGATTGAGCATGCCGCCAGGGCCGAGAATCACCAGCCAGCCGTAGCTTTGCAGCAGCAGGTTGACCAGCAACGGCAGCAGCACCGCCGCGAGGAAGATCCGTCGCACGAACGGCGAGGTCAGGCGCGACATGGTGTAGGCCACCGGGATCGCCAGCAACACCGCAATCACCGCGCTGATCAGCGCCAGACGCAGGGTCAGCAGCAAGGATTTGAGGTAATAGGGTTCGAGCAATTGGGCATAACTGGCCAGGCTGAACCCGGTCCACTCTGCGCCTTTGGTGCCCACGCTCATGCGCAGTACCAGCAGGCTGGCGGCAATCAGCACGCCCAGAAACAGCATCGAGGGCGAGAGGAAAAACCACGCACGCGCCGTCGGCGAAACACCCCGATTGGCACGCACGGGAGCGGCGGCGACCGGATGAGTCAGAGGTTGGTGTTCCATAGCAAAGGTCTCGTCAATGGAAAGCAGCTGACAAACACAGCCCTCAAAACCACATCAGCCCCCTGTGGGAGCGAGCCTGCTCGCGAAAGCGATCCATCAGTCGACATCAATGGTGAATGTCAGACCGCATTCGCGAGCAGGCTCGCTCCCACAGGGGATCTTCAGTGGTTGAAGATCTTGTGTTCGCCACTCAATCAGGAAGAAAAGATTTCCGTGTAACGACGAATCCATTGGTCATGCACGGAGGCCAGGAAGGCGTTGTCGTGCATGATCGCCTTCTCGGCAATCTGCTCCGGCGTGAGGATGTAAGGGCTCTTGCGCGCTTCGGCGGAGATGATCGCCTTGGCGTTGACCGGGCCGTTGTAGATGTCCTCGGCCATCTTGCCCTGCACCAGCGGGTCCAGAGAGTGGTTGATGAAGGCGTAGGTCAGGTCGGTATCGCCCGGACGGTTCTTCGGCATCACCGAGAGCATCAGGTCGGTGTAGAAACCTTCCTTCATCCCGAACGTAGCGCCCAGGCCATAGGCCGGATCGCGGATCTGTTTCGGGAAGAACGCCGGTGCGTACAGGCCGCCCATGTCCAGGGAACCGGTGCGGAACAATTCGGCGATCTGGTTCGGGTTTTCACCCAGGGTGACCACACGGTCTTTCAGCTCGGCGAGTTTCTTGAAGCCCGGCTCGATGTTGTGCTCGTCACCCCCGGCCAGTTTGGCGGCGATGATGATCAGGTCCATCGCTTCGGTCCAGTTCGGCGGCGGCAGGAAGATGTTCGGCGACAGCTCGGCGTCCCACAGGGCGGCGTAACTGTCCGGTGCTTCCTTGATGGTGCGGGTGCTGTAGACGAGGCTGTTGCACCACAGCAGGTAACCGATGCCGTGACCGTTAGCGCCGGTACGGTATTTCTCCGGTACGTCGACCAGGTTGGGAATGCGGTTGAGGTCTGGTTTTTCCAGCAGATTGGCTGCTGCCAGACCTTCGGCGCCGACGCCGGCCAGGGTGATGATGTCGTACTGCGGACGATCACCGGCGGCCTTGAGTTTGGCGACCATTTCCGAGGTGCTGCCGGTGCGGTCAGCGATGACCTTGCAACCATATTTGTCTTCGAAGGTGGCCGCGATGTTACGCAGTGCAGCCAGGCCGGTGTCGTCGGACCAGGTCAACAGGCGCAGGGTCTTGCCCTGGAAGCGCGTGTCGCTGGCATTGGCCTTGACGAAGGGCAAACTCATGGCCGCCGCAGCTACGGACGCCACGCCCACGGTTTTGATGAATTGACGTCTGTTCAGATCATGTTCGCCCATTACGGACTCCCTTTGTTTTTGTAGGTATAAGGCAGGTCGAAACTGTTGCATCCGCGCAGCCGGATCAGCGTTTTCCCTCGTATTTTCGGGGGTTTGGCTGAACCAGTGAGTTCATCCTGAGGTCGTGCAAAACACCTGACTATCGATAAAAACTCATCGAAGCCATGACACCAGTGCATGCCTCGATACGAGGCATGCACTCACCTGTTTCGTGCCTTCAGACAGCGCGAATCACGTGTTTGATTTCCTGGAAAGCCTGCAAGCCCCACGGCCCCAATTCGCGGCCGATGCTGCTCTGTTTGTAGCCACCCCAAGCGGTCTGCGGGAAGATCACTTGCGGCGCGTTGATCCACACCAGCCCCGCCTGCAAGGCGTTGGCGACCCGATCCGCGGCTTCGTTGTCGCGAGTCACCACGCTGGCCACCAAACCAAACTGGCTGTCGTTGGCCAGGGCAATCGCTTCGGCTTCGGTGGCGAAACTGCGCACGCAGATCACCGGGCCGAAAATCTCTTCACACCACAACGCACTGCCCTGGGGCACTTCGGTGAAAATCGTCGGCTGCAAAAAATAGCCGCGGGGCAGGTCTGCAGGGCGATTACCGCCGCAAACCAGCTTGGCCCCGGCGCTCAAACCGCGATCGATGTGGCCCAGCACACGCTGGTAGTGCGCCTGATTGACCAGCGCGCCCATTTCCACGTTCGGGTCGAACGGGTCGGCGACGCGAATGGCTTCGGCGCGGGCCTTCAATCGGATGAGGAACTCATCTGCCAATTCATCAGCGACCAGCACGCGGCTGGTGGCGGAGCACATTTGCCCGGCGTTGAAGAAACCGCCGCCACAGGCCACTTCAACCGCCAGTTCGATGTCGGCGTCAGCGAGCACCAGCAGCGAAGATTTGCCACCCAGTTCCAGGCTCACGCCTTTGACGGTTTCCGCCGCACGTTGCATGACCTGTACACCGACCGCATTGCTGCCGGTGAAGGAGATTTTGGCGATGCGCGGGTCGGCCGACAGCGGCGCGCCGACGGCCAGGCCCGTGCCGCAGACCAGGTTGAACACGCCATCCGGCAAGCCGGCCTCAGCGACGATCGCCGCCAGTTCCAGCTCGGGCAACGGCGTGACTTCGGACGGTTTGAGCACCACGCAGCAACCGGCCGCCAGGGCTGGGGCGAGTTTCCAGGCCGTGGTGACCATCGGGAAATTCCACGGCACGATCAGGCCGACCACGCCGCACGGTTCGCGGCGCACGCGAGCGCTGAAATCGTCGGTGGGCAGTTCGACGTTGCTGTCTTGTCTGGCATCGAGGCCTTCGGCGAGACCGGCGTAGTACTCGAACGTCGCGATCACGTCATCGACGTCGATGGCGGCCTCGAACAGCGGCTTGCCGTTGTTGCTCGACTGCAACTTCATCAAGTGGTCGCGCCCGGCCTGCACGCCGGCGGCGATTCTACGCAGGATCGCCCCGCGTTCGGCACCGGTGGTTTTCGACCATTCGCCGAACGCCTGGGTGGCGGCGGTGACCGCTTGATCGACGGCTTTTTCATCGCCGCCATTCACGGTGGTCAACAGGGCTTCGGTCGCCGGGTTGATCACGCGCAGATGTTCGTTGCCAGCCGACCATTGGCCGTTGATGTGCAGGCCGTCCAGAGTGGTAGGGAAACTCATTTCGACACCGCCTTCATCCACTGGGTCTGATCGATTTCAATCAGGGTCGGGCCCTGACGGTCGGCGGCGCTGCGCAAGGCGCTGCGCAGTTGTTCAACACCGTTGACCGCTTCCGCCGCACAGCCCAGCGCCTTGGCCACACCGATGAAGTCCGGGGTGTAGATGTCCACGCCCACCGGTTCGATGGCGCGGTTGACCATGTATTTCTTGATCTCTTCGTAGCCCTGGTTATTCCACAGCAGGACGATCACCGGGGTGCGCGCTTCAACGGCGCTGGCCAGTTCCGGCAGGGTGAATTGCAGGCCGCCGTCACCGATCAGGCACACCACCGGAGGACGCGCGCCGTTTTCAAGGCTGCCACCGAGCCAGGCGCCGATTGCCGCCGGCAAGGCGTAACCGAGGGTGCCGTAACCGGTGGACGAATTGAACCAGCGACGCGGGCGTTCCGGGTTGAAGGTCAGGTTGCCGGTGTACACCGGTTGGGTCGAATCGCCGACGAACACTGCGTCCGGCAATTCGTGCAACACGGTTTCGAGGAAGCGGGTCTGGGCCAGGGTCGGGGCGTCCCAGGTGGCGGCGAGGTCGTCACGCAGACGTGCCGCGCGGACTTGTCCCCAATCGTTGCGACGCTCGGCCAGCGAGTGCTTGGACAGTTCACTGAGCAAGGCTTGCGCGGCGTTACGCGAGTCCGCCACCAGGGCGACTTTCGGCGGGTAATTGCGCACGGTCTGGTCGGGGTCGATGTCCACGCGCAGCAGCACGCCGGGAATCTCGAAACCGCCGGCAAACGTGACGTCGTAATCGGTCTCGGCCAGTTCGGTGCCGATGGCCAGCACCACGTCGGCCTCGGCGACCAAGGCACGGGTCGCAACCAGGCTCTGGGTCGAACCGATCAGCAGCGGGTGACTGGATTCGAGCATGCCTTTGGCATTGATGGTCAGGGCCACGGGTGCGTCCAGCCGTTCGGCCAACTCGGTCAACTCGGCGGCGGCATCAATGGCACCGCCACCCGCGAGAATCAGTGGGCGCTTGGCGCCGGCCAGCAGCGCGGTCATGCGGCTGATGGCGCTTGGCGAGGCGCCAGCACGGTCGATGTTCACTGGCAGGCTGGCGAGCAGGTCGTCGGCTTCTTCGACCAGCACGTCCAGCGGAATTTCGATGTGAACCGGGCGTGGACGGCCGGCCTGGAACAGAGCAAAGGCGCGGGCCAATACGCCAGGCAATTCAGCTGCCGACATCAAGGTGTGGGAGAACGCCGCCACGCCGCCGACCAAGGCGCTCTGGTTCGGCAGCTCGTGGAGCTTGCCGCGACCACCGCCCAACTGGCTGCGCGATTGCACGCTGGAAATCACCAGCATCGGGATCGAATCGGCGTAGGCCTGGCCCATGGCGGTGGTGATGTTGGTCATGCCAGGGCCGGTAATGATGAAGCACACACCCGGTTTGCCACTGGTGCGCGCATAACCGTCGGCCATGAAACCGGCGCCCTGTTCGTGACGCGGCGTGACGTGGTTGATGCTCGAACGGGCCAGCCCGCGATACAGCTCCACGGTATGAACCCCGGGAATGCCGAACACCTGCTCGACCCCGTAATCTTCGAGTAACTTGACCAATACTTCGCCGCACGTCGCCATGTCTTTGCCCTTTTTGTTCGTTTGAGACGCCGGGCCTGCGCAGTGTTTATGATGCGTGGGCAGGTCCAGGGATGGCCTCATTGGAACGGGCGACACGTAGCCGCAACAATGGATAAAAAGTCATACTAGCCATGTCCTCACGTCATACCTTGGATCCAAATGAAACGATTGCCTCCCCTGCCGGCGCTGCACACTTTTCTGATTACCGCGCAGTGCTGCAACTTCACTCGGGCCGCCGAACAGCTCTACATCACCCAAGGCGCGGTGAGCCGGCAGATCGCCGGGCTGGAAGAACATCTGGGTTATGAGTTGTTTATCCGCCAGGCCCGGGGCTTGAGCCTGACCGCTGAAGGACGCGAGTGGCTGCCACGGGTGAAGCAGATTTTCGGCTTGATCGACGAGGCGGTGGAACAGATCGGCGAGAAGCGCGAAACCCTGCAACTCAAGGCCCCGACGTGCGTGATGCGCTGGTTGTTGCCGCGCCTGGTGCAGTGGCAAAGGGAGCGCCCGGATGTGCCGGTCGAACTGACCACCACGGTGAAACACGGCGTGGATTTTCATCGCGAGCAGTTCGATGCGGCGGTGATCTATGGCGTACCGCCGGAGACATCACTGGCGTCCCATCGGCTGTTCGATGAGCAACTGACGCCAGTCTGCTCCAGGCCCTACCTCGAGGGGCCGGTGCCGCTGCAAGCGCCGGAGGATCTGGAACAACACATGCTGTTGCACCCGACCCGCGATGAACGCGACTGGAAAGCCTGGCTGGCCAGCGCCGATATTCGCTTGAGCAATGTCGGCAAGGGCCAGCATTTTGAAACCCTGGACCTGGCGATGTCGATGGCGTCCCAAGGGACTGGCGTGGCGATTGGGGACTGGTCGTTGATTGGCGACGACCTGAGCGCTGGGCGACTGGTCATGCCGTTTGAATTGAAGGTGAAGACAGGGTTGGCGTATTACCTGGTGTTCCCGGAAAAACCCGGGCCTTCGCCGAAGTTGCGCGAGTTGTTGGGGTGGTTGGTGGAGCAGGCTCAGTCACGCTGAGCCCCGAAGACTTGGCGCATAACCCTGTGGGAGCGAGCCTGCTCGCGATAGCGGTGAGTCAGTCGGCATATTTGTTGAATGACCCACCGCTATCGCGAGCAGGCTCGCTCCCACAGGTTTTTCAGTGACTCAGTAACCGACGGTGAACCGCTGACGCGAATGCTTCGGCGCTTCCACTTCATCGATCAGCGCAATCGCGTAATCGGCGAACGAAATCCAGCTCCGCCCTTCGCTGCTCACCAGCAAATCATCCTTGCCCACCCGAAACGCCCCGGTGCGCTCACCTTCGACGAATTCCGCCGACGGGGACAGAAAGGTCCAGTCCAGATCCTGATCCTCACGCAGGTTTTCCAGAAACAAAGCCCCGGCGCTCGCCTCAGCCTTGTACTCCTCAGGAAAGCCCTTGCTGTCGATCACGCGAGTGCCGTCCGGCAGCAACAGCGAACCCGCACCGCCCACCACCAGCAGGCGTTTCACCCCGGCCTTTTTCACCGGCCCGATCACCGCGCTGGCGGGAAGGGTCGCGAAGTGCGCCGCGCTGATGACCACGTCATGACCAGCGACGGCCGCTTGCAACGCGTGGGCATCAAGGGCATCGACATCCTTGGTGATCACCCCGGCACGCGGGGCGATTTTCGAGGTGTCGCGGGCGATGGCCGTGACGCTATGACCCCTACGCAAAGCTTCTTCCAGCAGTTGGCTGCCGGCACGGCCGGTGGCACCGATGATTGCGATTTTGCTCATGACGTTCTCCAGTTGGCTTGAGTACACGCGTATTCGTTTGGCATCCAACATTGTGGCGAGGGAGCTTGCTCCCGTTCGGCTGCGCAGCAGTCGTAAACCTGAGAGTGCGCTGTGGCTCAAACACTGCGGGGGAGCGCTTCGCACTGGAGCGCCAGCCCGGTCCAGCGGGAGCAAGCTCCCTCGCCACAGTTAATCCACTCGCCACATAAACTCATTCACCCCACTTCATCTCGCCCTTGGCGACTTTCGCGCTCAGCTCCAGCGAGCTGTCTTCGCCCAAAGTCGGGAAGCGTTTTTTCATGGCGGCGATCAGCGCAGCGGCGTCTTTGGCCTTTGGGGTTTCTTCGTCAAAGGCCTTGATGTAATCGGCAGTAAACTGCACGGCGGCCAGCGAACGGGCGCTCTCACCGAGGTAATGCCCCGGCACGATGGTTTTCGGTTTCAAGGTTTCGATGGCATGTAGCGTAGCCAACCAATCGGTGTGGGATTGCGCGGTCTGGGTGTCGGCCATCCACACGTGGATGTTTTCGGCGACGACCACGCCACCGACCACGGCCTTGATCGACGGGATCCACACAAAGGTCCGGTCCGGCTGCTTGCCGTCCAGGCCCACCACCTGCAACTTCTGCCCTTCAAGCATCAGGTTGTCACCCTTGAGTACGCCCGGCACGATGGTTTTGGCCGGCACGTCGGCGCCCATTTTCGGGCCCCAGAACGCCAGTTTGCCGTCGACGGTGTGCTTGATGTGATCCACGGTCGGCTGCGAGGCCAGCACTTTGGCGTTCGGGAAGGCGGCGGTCAGGGTGTCGAGGCCGAAGTAGTAATCCGGGTCACCGTGGCTGATGTAGATGGTGGTCAGTTGCTTGCCGCTGGCGCGGATTTTCTCGACCACCTGTTCGGCCTGGGACTTGCCGAATTGCGCGTCGACCAGAATCGCTTCTTTCTCACCGCTGACCAGAACCGAGGTCACCGGGAAGATTGCCTTGTCGCCCGGGTTGTACACGTCCAAGGTCAGGGTCGATGCCGCAGCCGCGTGGGCCGCGAAGCCGAGGGTGGCGGTGGCCAGCAAAAAGCGCTTGAGAGAGGTGAAGCCGATCATCTGTTGCTCCGTTGTCCAAATGCCGTGTCTGGCGATGGGGACAGAGCTTAGTTGCATGACTCAGTACAAAAAATGCGATGCTTGAACATAGTTTGTTTCTGAAAGCGGGCAAATCATGGATCGTCTACAAGCAATGCGAGTGTTCGTCTCAGTGGTCGACCTCGGCAGCCAGTCGGCCGCCGCCGATCATCTGGACCTGTCACGGCCGGTGGTATCGCGTTATCTGGCCGAGCTGGAAGACTGGGTCGGCGCGCGTTTGATGCACCGCACCACGCGCAAATTGAGCCTGACCGCCGCCGGCAGCGAGATTCTGCCCCGGTGTCGGCAGATGCTCGACCTGTCCACCGACATGCAAGCCGCTGTCAGCGAGCCGGACGAGGCGCCACGTGGCTTGCTGCGCATCAGCGTCAGCACCTCGTTCGGCCAGGCGCAATTGGCGGATGCCATGGCGGCTTACGTCAAAAGGTACCCCGGTGTCAGCATCGACATGCAGATGCTCGACCGCACGGTGAACCTGGTGGATGAACGCATCGACCTGGCGATCCGCACCAGCAACGACCTTGACCCGAACCTGATCGCCCGGCGGCTGACCGTCTGCCGCTCGGTGATCTGCGCCTCCCCTGCTTACCTGAGCGAACACCCGACACCGCAGCGGGTCGAGGACTTGAGCCAGCACAACTGCCTGACCCACTCCTACTTCGGCAAAAGCCTCTGGCATTTCGAGGAGAACGGCGAGCCGGTGTCGGTGCCCGTGCAGGGCAACATCAGCGCCAACGAAGCCAGCACATTGCTGCGCGCAACCATGGCGGGTGCGGGGGTGGCAATGCTGCCCAGTTATCAGGCGGGTGTGCATATCCACAGCGGCGAGCTGATCCGCCTGCTGCCACACGCCGAGCCCCGGCAGATGAACGTGTACGCGGTGTACGCCTCACGCAAGCACATGCCGGCGGCGCTGCGCAGCATGCTGGATTTTCTGGTGCTCAGGTTTCCCGAAGAACCGGCATGGGATATCGGCCTGTAATCGCATCCATTTGTGGGAGCGAGCCTGCTCGCGATGACGGTCCGACATTCAACATCTTTGTTGCCTGACACTCCGCTATCGCGAGCAGGCTCGCTCCCACAGTTTGATTGGTGATACCGCAGCCTTTGCGCTCGACTCCACTCCCCTTGTGGGAGCGAGCCTGCT
>NZ_RXHX01000006.1:0-272371 GCF_005930655.1 Pseudomonas sp. FSL W5-0299 | reverse complement strand
CAATCACCGCCACACCCGCCCCGCTCTCCCGCCGATTCTCCGTGGCGCCGATGATGGATTGGACTGACCGCCACTGCCGTTTTTTCCTACGGTTACTATCGAAAAACGCCCTCCTCTACACCGAAATGGTCACCACCGGCGCGCTCCTCAATGGCGATCACGACCGCTTCCTCCGTCACAACGAAGCCGAACACCCGTTGGCCCTGCAACTCGGCGGCAGCGTCCCTCTCGACTTGGCCGCCTGCGCCCGTATGGCTCAGGACCACGGTTACGACGAGGTGAATCTGAATGTCGGCTGCCCGAGTGATCGGGTGCAGAACAATATGATCGGCGCGTGCCTGATGGGGCATCCGCAGCTGGTGGCGGATTGTGTGAAGGCGATGCGCGATGCGGTGTCGATTCCGGTGACGGTGAAACATCGGATCGGGATTAATGGGCGGGACAGTTACGAGGAATTGGTTGATTTTGTTGGCACGGTTCGGGATGCAGGGTGCACGAGTTTTACGGTACATGCGCGGATTGCGATTCTGGAGGGCTTATCGCCGAAAGAGAACCGTGACATTCCGCCCCTGCGTTATGACGTGGCGGCGCGGTTGAAGGCGGACTTTCCGGAGTTGGAGATTGTTCTTAACGGCGGGATCAAGACGCTGGAAGCCTGTCACGCGCATTTGCAAACGTTTGACGGTGTGATGTTGGGCCGCGAGGCGTATCACAACCCTTATGTAATGGCTGAGGTGGATCAGCAATTGTTCGGCAGTACGGCGCCGGTGATTAGCCGGGCGGAGGCGCTGGCGAAGTTGCGGCCTTATATAGCGGCGCATATTGATGCGGGCGGTTCGATGCACCATATCACCCGGCACGTGCTGGGGCTGGGCACCGGGTTCCCGGGGGCACGCAAGTTTCGGCAGTTGTTGTCGGTGGATATCCACAAGGCTAAAGAGCCTTTGGCGTTGCTGGATCAGGCAGCTGAGTTGCTTGAAGGGCGTTAATCCGTTTTATCTTTTAAATACCAGGCTGGTGGGTCCGCAGCCTGGTTCACGTGTCAGAGCGCTGCTGCTTCAGTCCAGTTAACCCAACCGAATGCCCATGTGGCCAGGATCACCAGACCGAATGCAATTCGGTAACAGGCGAACGCGGCGTAGCTGTGGCTGGCGATAAACTTGAGCAAGCCGCGCACGGCGATCATGGCGAAAAAGAACGCGGTGACGAAGCCTAAGGTGAAGACTGGCAGGTCGCCAGCCTGGAACAGATCCCGATATTTGTAGCCTGAGTAGACGGCGGCACCGACCATGGTTGGCATGGCCAGAAAGAACGAGAACTCGGTGGCTGCCTTGCGCGACAGTCCAAATAGCAACCCACCGATAATGGTCGATCCTGAGCGTGAGGTGCCCGGTATCATCGCCAGGCATTGAGCGAACCCGACCTTTAACGCGTCGGTCCAACGCATGTCGTCAACATGGTCGACATACACCCTATGTTCCCGCCGCTCAGCCCACAACATAACGATACCGCCCACTACCAATGCCACCGCCACGGTGATTGGATTGAACAGATATTCGTGAATCTTATCGGCGAACAATACACCTAATACAACGGCAGGCATAAAGCTGATCAATAAGTTCAAGGTAAACCGTTGCGCATTACGTTGGGTTGGCAAGCCTGTGACGATCTCGAGGATCTTGCGCCGAAACTCCCAGACCACGGCCAGGATGGCCCCAAGTTGAATGATGATATTAAAAGCCATGGCACGCTCACCGCCGAAGCCGAGCAGGTCCGCGACAATGATTTGGTGCCCTGTACTTGATATGGGTAAAAACTCTGTCAGCCCTTCCACCACGCCTAAAATCAATACCGTTACGGTAGTCCAAAAATCCATTAACCCCCCTCATCTACAAAAGCAAAACTGCTGACGAACTGACGATTTTATCGCCAACGAGTCAGTAAAACGCATTCAGACCTGCATTAAAACTCAACGTTAATAATTGTCCATGAATGTCACCATCAACCAGAACGTTACATAACAAGAAATATCAGCCAGTTCCAAACAAAACACATACTAAAACCGGCACTTAAAGCAGCCTAGGTCTGGCAACTCATAAGGCCTCCATAAAAATCCAACTAAGGCAGCTTCAACCGCCCACCCAGGCTTATTGAACTGGAAAAGCGGGACATTGCGCGAAAAGATGGCACAATGATGCCTATTTGCCACTGTGCATGCCAAGCATCAGGGACACAAAGGATCTCGCCAGATTGCTCAACAATGTTAAAAAAATTGTGACACCTGCTTGAAAACCCGGGAAATGTTACCAATTGTCAGTCACAAATGAGAATTGGTGCTTTAACATCCAAATGTCAGCACCCAGCCGAGTCAAAGCATGATGCTTACAGGGAAATTAACGAATACCAGCCACAGCCACACAAAGGAGGTGACGGGTATTCTCACCATTGGGCGGACCCATAGTTTAGCTGAGGGTTTCAGGGCATTAGTTGCAAGCTATGTAGCGCATGATATACCCGTTGACACTATGTGCTTCAACAACTTGTTTAGAAAAAATAAGGGTTCCCATTCATACCGTGCAGTATTCATTGTCATTGACAGCCCTCAGGCGTTTGATGAAAGCATCGCCCTGGTGGAAAATATGCGTGCCGATAACCAGGCCCTTATTATCTTTGTAGCCATCACCGGCAAAGGCACCTACAACAAGATGAGATACTATCTTGCCGGCGCCGACCACTGCATTAAATTCAGTACGCTTCCTGAAGATAACCCGGACGTACTTTCCGAGTTTTTTAATAGCGCAGAATGGCACAAGCAACACAGTTTACTCTTGGACCCCACGCGTATGTGCCTGATTGGAGACTATAAAAAACTGGATGTTTCGTTTCCGGAAATGAAAATCCTGGAAGCCTTTGCCGAAACAAGAAATCAAATACTGAGCCATGATGAAATCGCCAGAATCATGGGTCTGAATATAACGTTTTATGACCCAAGGGCCTTGGAAAAATCTATCAGTCGCCTGCGCGGCAAGATAAAAGGCATGTATGGCACCAACGCCATTCAAAGTATTCGTGGGCATGGATATCGTCTCGTCAGGGGTCTCATCTCGACCGCCTGATGATTAATATGCAGGGAGTTATTGCATTATGAACGCAACGATGAGCGCGTCACACATCTATCGTGCGAGTCATTATCTGTCTCGACAATTGATCCTCACTCGTGATGACTGCCCATTTGGCAGCGAGATCAGAATACAGTTTGACGACAGTCCGGCTCAGCCAGCCCATGCATCTTTTGCGGCATCCATGCAGCAGATGAGCGGCATCTACAGTGAAGTGCTCATGCAGACCCGGTTGATTGCCTTTTCGCTGAAAGACCATAATATATCCAGCAAAAACAAATACTTAAGTCGTAGATTTGTCTGCGTCGGACAATCAGACCTCGCCGATTCAGCACTCGCGGAAGAGTTGATACAGTCCAGCGACGCCCTGCACAACTTTGGTCAGACGCTGGTTATCGCTTTCAATGAACTGCCTCTTTCGGCGGTCAGTTTCAGTGAAAAAAAGAAGATTCTCAACAATGTGTATCTGTTGAAAGACCACGGCATAGAAATCGCGTTCGATGGTTACAACATCGACAATGAAAGTATCGAGATCTTTACAACCCTGAATCTTTTCGACTATATCAAGATCCCTTTTTCAACCCTAGACTTAAGCCTTAAACTCACGGGCAACCCCGAATTATTCAATCGTCTCCACGAACGCATGACCATGCTGACCCACACCACTAAAGTCGCCTTCATAGCTGACAGAGTGGAGCATGCCGCGAGCCATATACTGGCGCGCGCGCTGCCGTTTGAATACTTTCAAGGGAGCCATTACTCCCCTGCCGACAACCTTTTGAATTAAAAACTGAGTATGCCCTTCAGGAGAGAGACATGGAAAGCAGTACACCCCTCCCCAGAAAATATTTTGTCGTCGTTACTCACAGCCCGGCATTACAACTAGAGCTTGAGGCATTATTATCGAGCGAGCGATATAACTCATTTGGTACGTCGCAGGCAAAGATGTTTGTCGAGGGTGTTGCCCTACCCTCATCCGCCCCTAAACTAATGGAATTTATTTCCCCTCACCTGGACAGAATTGTCCCTCCCGTTATCAGACATGATACACAGCGCATTCTCTCTTCATTCGAATCCGAGTGGCGAGCGGCCCAGTCCGATACGCAGTTCAGCAACATATCCTCACGGGCAGATGAAGACCGGGAAAACACTCAGGATTCACTCCTCAACGAGGCGGTAAAACCGCATTATCCCTATACAGAAGCCTGGCGATTGAGTCATGGCAATGGTGCGTTGATCAAAGATGACGTAGAGGTTGTCTTGACCGGGCTAGAAGCCACACTGGTCAAGAAAATGCTGCACCATGATGAGCGAGTCGTAAGTAAAGATGATCTTATTCGGAGCATCGGCAGAGAACCCGAGCATTATCGAGGCCTGGAAATGTGCTTGAGCAGACTACAGGAAAAGTTCAAGAGTGCCAGCAATGGTGAACGTTTGTTCCGGGCCGTGAGGAATCGTGGCTATTGCCTGATTCAAAAAATAGTACGGGGGAAAAGTCTCACCTGAATCAATAAGATTGATCGCAATGGTAGTGCATACAAAAACAAAAAAGCACCCCACCATTTCACCCTCAGCCCCCTCCCCCCTCCGCAGACAATTTCGCTTGCCCCTTCCTGAAATCAACTTTCATTATCGACTATTTCTAACGCTTCGCCGCCTCAATATAACCAGCACACCAACTTACCACTCGTTAAAAGTCGTCAGACAGCTTTCTGCCCAATAAATTAATCTATTCACTGACGAGCACGCCGCACAGTGGCATTTCGACCGTCAATGTTTTGCCCTCTTATAAAAATAATAATGCTTACCACATCAACTTGGCTCTTGTCTGTCGACACGCGAATGGACGTATTTTGGGGATATCGCATGGTTAACAATCTTCGTATCAATCGAAATACCCACCTCAAAGGATTGACCTTCTGGGGACAATGGGCACTGGGTCAGGGCTTTGTTGTAGCCCTGTTGTTTCTATTGGTTTATTACCACACCGGGACGGTGGAGTTCTATTACCGAGTGTGCGCAATTCTAACGGTACTTGCCTCGGTGCCCGCCTATACCTGGTGTGGCGTCTATGCAAAGAAAGATAATTACCTGGAGGGATTGGGACGTTTGTTGGTGGGCTGGACAATGACCCTGGCGGCATTGGCCTGTGTGGCATTCATCTGCAAGGCCGATGGACTGTTTTCCCGTCAACTGATCTTGATATGGGCAGCCTGCGGTTATCTCGGGCAGGCACTGTTGTACGTGCCGCTGCACGGATTCTCGCAATACTATCAACGGTCACTTCAAAGCGAGCATAAAACCCTGATCGTCGGTACGGGCGAGTTGGCGCTGGGTCTTGCCCGGAAGCTGCGTAGCCTTGAACACTTCCCGCTGGTGGGGTTGGTCAGCACCGACACAACGCTCCCGCTGGCGATGGGCTCACCGCCGATCGTAGGCCCGCAAGAGCATCTGCTGGCGCTGATCAAAACCCATGACATCCGCCGTTTGTACATCACGCTACCCCTGAGTGAAGCGGCAAACATTGAAGCCATGTATATCGATTTGCTGGGGGCCAACGTCGATGTGGTCTGGGTGCCGGACTTGAACAGCCTGATGCTGCTCAATCACTCGGTAAGGGTCGTGGACGGCTTGCCGGCGATCTACTTGAATGAAAGCCCGTTGACCAGCCAGCCAACCGCCGCACTGAGTAAAAGCCTGTTGGAAAAGAGCGTGGCGCTGTTGGCCCTGGTTCTTCTAAGTCCGTTGCTGTTACTGATTGCCCTGGCCGTTAAACTCAACTCTCCCGGCCCGGTGTTCTTCAAGCAGGACCGCCACGGCTGGAATGGCAAGGTGATCCAGGTCTGGAAGTTTCGCTCGATGCGCGTGCACGATGACCTTGAGGTCAAGCAGGCCAGCCGTAACGATTCTCGGATCACTCCGGTGGGACGCTTTATCCGCCGTACTTCGCTCGACGAACTGCCGCAGTTGATCAATGTGCTGCAAGGCCATATGGCCCTGGTCGGACCACGTCCCCACGCCGTTGCACACAACGATTACTACTCCGGGAAGATTCTCGCCTACATGGCTCGCCACCGAATCAAACCGGGGATTACCGGGTTGGCTCAAATCAACGGTTGCCGTGGCGAGACCGACACCATCGACAAGATGCAAAAGCGTGTGGAGATCGATCTCAAATACATCAATAACTGGTCGTTGTGGCTGGATTTGAAGATCCTGGTGAAGACGCCTTTTACCTTGCTGTCAAAAGACATCTATTGATCACTTGAATACCAGGCACCGCAAAATGACAAGGGGACGCAAGTCCCCTTTTTCATGGGCGTCTATCAGGCGCTGAGTCGCACTTACGCCCCTGCCACACCAGGCCCCCTGACACACGGCAACACTTGTTCAAGCCGGGAGCTTAGTTAGCCCCCGGCTTATCATTGCAAGTGTGTCGTTTTAACGCAGAGAGCCCTGCGCAAGATGGCGCTGCTTACTACAAGACCTTCCAGGTTGTCCCCTTTCGGTCGACCGCGATGCGATCTACAGCGCTAATCGCCCTGCAGATCGCCCGCGTTCACTCAGTGATCTTGTCGAAGTTACGGTAGAACAAGTCGCTGTCACGGCTATCGGTCATCGAGTGCAGCCAGTAGCTGCGATTGAGCCGTGCACCGCCGTCCCGGGTCAGCGGCGACCAGACGATATTGGCCCGACGCATGGTCGACATGCTCATCAGTTCATCGAACGGAATGGAGATGTAGATGCCCTTGTCGAAACTGCCTTCACCGTATTCCGCCGTTGTCGCGGTGGTCAGCGTGGCCCAGGCACCGAATCGCACGCCATTGCGGAACTCCCGTGACAGATCGACTGTGGCGCCCCAATCCCGCGCCAGGTAGCGGCCGACACTGACGGCGGCCTGGGTATCGAAAGGCAAGTCGGTATAACCGGTGATATGGCCGGTCACGGTCGAGTAATCGCGCAAGCCAAAACCCTGGTTGAACTCGCGCTGACGCACGTAGTTCAGGTCTGCACCCACCGACCAACGCTGGCCTGCCGGACGGAACAGTACCTCACCGCCCACACCGGCAAACATCGACTCCAGATAGCCGCCGTACACCATGCCATACAGGTCTTTATCCAGTTGCTCGGCGTGGCTGAACTGGAACGTGGGCATGGTGACGTCAGAGGTCGTCAGGTACTTGCGCAGGTCGGTCCGCACCCGGGGCAAACCACTTGGTGCGTCGTAGGTAAAGTTGTCGTAGTTGTTCACCAGGTTGGCGCTCAGCAGGCCGCTCCACCAGGTATTGCGCGTGAAACGATACTCGGCGTCCGCATCGGCACTCAGCTGATAGAGCAAACCATCAGGGCCGCCGACGTTCTGTTTGTAGCCCAGCCCGACACCATAGCTGAAGGGATCGCGCGCGGCAGTATAGAGCGTGGTCTCGGTATGCGGCATCGCCCCGTTGACCTCAGTGGTTCGGTGCAAGGTTTGCAGCGGCTCCTCATTGTTGACCACTTCGCGGAAGATCTCGCGCGGCACGCTGGTTTCTTCCAGCGGCATGTCGTAGCGCTTGTTCACCAGGGTGAACCAGTCGATATCGTCGTTGACGCTGTTGTCCAGAATCCGGCTGGCGCGGCCGACGGCTTTGGCCGAATGGAAATAGTTCGTCTGCTCGCCGTACACAAACAACTCGGGGCCGCGCTGAGCAATACGCTCGACTTTATAACCCGCATTGTTCTGCAGGCGTTGCGATACGTTGGCCCAGTTGACCTGATCCGGCGGTGTGGCAGGTGCCTGTGTCGGCAGACGCTCCGCGGGCGGATCGTAAGTCTTGGCCGGCGTCTTGCGGCTGACGAAGTTGGTGTGCAGGGTGATGCCGAACATCGCGGTATTGCCGCGCTCCCAACCCGCGCTGAGATCGACCGAATCGGTCAGCTTGAACACGGCGCCGATGTTGATGGGCGAATCTTGCTTGATGGCATTGTCTTTCGGCTCGTTTTTGTAGTCGTTGCCTTCGTACTCAAGCTTTAGGCTGAGCGGCTCCCAGGGTGTCTGGTAGGTCACGCCGCCAAACAATGAAGGTCGCCCACGAAAATAGGCATTGGTGTTGACGTCACCGGTGCCCTCGCCGTCCGGCCGGGTATTGAAGCGATCAGCCGCCCAACCCAACGGGTTGTCGAAATCGCCTCGATTGCCGATGTATCCCCAGGCAATACCCGCGCTGAAATCAAAGTCGTCATAGCGTTTGTTGGCGACCAGGAATTCGCTGGAGAACAGGCCGGTACCGCCGATGTCGCGAAAGCCCAGGGCCAGCTCAGGCGCCCAGTGGCTTTCTTGCCAAAGGCGTACCTTGAGGTCCACAGCCTTGTCTTTATAACTCTGGTCGCCACTCAACGACTCGGGGCCATACCGGCGGTTGGTGATCGCTGTATAGCGAAACGAGCCTTCCAGCCATTCAAATGGCTGCAATGAAACGCTGTAACGGGTATAGGGCTCTGTTCGACTGGCATTCACACTCAATTCGCCGGCCGGTGCCATTCGAGCCGTCGGCGTTTGCATCAAGCCCACGCCGCCGAAATCGTTTTGAGTCAATCGCGGCTCTGCGAGAGCCAAACCACACGGCAACAACAGCACTGCAGCAAAACGTAAATTCAAGGAACCACCTCAGCCAGTTGCGTGGCAAGAAATTCGGCCAACTGCTGATTCAGTTCAGGTATAGGCGGATTAAGATCATCGGTTTTGACAGGGACCAGGATTTTGCTGCCGGCGGCAGGCACCTGCCCGCTTTCACGATTCCACGGCGCAATGCCGACACGGCGGGTGACCCCGTCGGGCTGAACGATCCAGAGGTAATCGGCTTCGGCATCGGTCAGCGATGAACACCCTTGCAGGTAATCCCGCGCCTCTTGCAGCGGGCGAAAGGCGAGCCGGCACGGTTCGGCGACAGCGCCCAGCACTTCAACCACATCGGAACGCTTCGGGTAGATAAGGCTGTCGCCGTCATCGAGGCGGAAGTTGCGAGCGAAGCCGACCTCCACCGCGATCGGATCAAGGACCGCCACCTGGCGCCCGGTAACCGGCATGCGGCTGACTTGCTCGTACAACTGCAACGCCAATGCCGCCCGGCTGGGCCGATCGAAGAGCAATGCGGTGCGTTGCAGCACCTTCAAGTCAAACAGGACCCCGGTCTTGAGTCGGGTCTGCTCCTCAAGCAATGGTTGTCGCAGCCAGGCGGCCGCCAGCCAGTAGCTTTCAGGATTGGGTTGCGCCAAACGCATCACGTCCAGCACGCGCCCCCCGGATTGCAGCTCGACCGGCCCCGGATTGCGCACATCACCGCTGACGTTGACTGCCGCATTCACGCCACCGCAGATCAACAACAGGCACGTCCATAACACCTTGGGAAACTTCAACGGACAGCCCCGCGCTCAGAGGTCAACTGCACGATCTTCACCCTGAGTTGCCCTGTCAGTTGCTGTTCACTCTGGAGGATGAAACCGTTATCCGGATCGACCCAATAATGATTGGTCGCGCGCAGGCCAATAGCCGGTGCCTCTATCTGCTCATCGACACGCAGCACGGCGTATGCCTTGTCCAGGATCCTGAGGGTTTCCATGGGTTTTCGGGTAAAGCGGCTGCTCACGGCAACACCCACTTCGTAACCTCGATAGAGATCGATC
Organism: Pseudomonas sp. FSL W5-0299; assembly: GCF_005930655.1. NCBI lineage: Bacteria > Pseudomonadati > Pseudomonadota > Gammaproteobacteria > Pseudomonadales > Pseudomonadaceae > Pseudomonas > Pseudomonas sp. FSL W5-0299. Next base: position 262,589 of record NZ_RXHX01000006.1, on the reverse strand, counting down.
CAGCGCTGGCTGGTGTATCCATCGGGCAATCGGTGAAGGCCTTGCTTGAACGGCGATTGCGCTTCGATACGGGTCCCGTCCAGGTCACCTTCAAAGCCCAGGCCGACAGTGCGAACCGCCAGGCCGTCGCGCAGCAACAACACCTGCTTGCCGGACGCGACCCAGTACTGCAAGTCACCTCGCTCACGCACCATCGCCAACACCCCTTCTCCGGAAGGGGTGGTCAGCTTGAGTTGCGGATACTGAACCTCGGCCACTTGCGCCGGAGTCAACTCCAGGTCGTCAGGCCCGGTGGCCACGGCTTTGAAGTTCGCCAGTGTGGCCTTCATCAGCGGATTACATCCACACAACAGCAATGCCGCCATCAAGCAGACGCTAACGTTCAACGTTCTCACAGTGGGACCAGACCTTATCTGCTGTTGGCTTCACTTAAGTTGTTTTGTGCCGCCGCGCCCATACCGAGAATCGAGGCCGATGGCACCAATTGACTGATGAAGCGGTTCCAGCGGGTAACGTTGGCAGGGCCTACATAAACAATGTCCTGAGGGCGGACATCGAAGTGAGTGGCGAGCGCCATGGCGGACGGCGACTCGGCGTGTAATTGATAGATTTTGGCGGGTTCGACATCGAGGTTTTCTACACCGCGAATGACGTACACGGCGTTGCCGTTCGAGGTGGTCTGGTTCAACCCTCCTACCGAACCAATGACGTCGGAAAGATTCATGGTGCGGGTCTTGAAGGTCAATGCACGCGGCTGATTGACCTCGCCCATCACGTAGATCTTCTTGCTGTCGTTGTAGGGCAAATACAACTGATCGCCGCCTCTGAGGTAGACCTTCTGCAACTCGGCATTCTGCTGATTGAGCGCATCGAGATTCAGCGGATAAACCCGCCCGTTTCGCGTCAACAGCAACCCGGACAAGTCCGCATTCAGCGGATCGACACCGGCCGAACCCAGGGCTTCAACCACATTGAGCGGATTGGTGGAAATCGCTTGAGGGCCTGCTTTCAATACGGCGCCCGACACCACCACTTTCTGACTGGCAAAGCGCAACACGGCGACATCCACTTGCGGGTCCGAGATGAAGGTCGACAACTTCTCGGCAATATCGGATCGCAATTGCTGGATGGTCTTTCCGGCGGCCTGGACTTCTTTGATGTAGGGGTAATACAGCGTGCCATCGGATCGAACAAGACGGCCGTTTGCATCGATCTGCTGTTGCGCGCCAGAAGGTGCGGTCAGCTCGGGGTGATCCCATACCGTGATGTACAAGACATCGTTGTTACCGATGCGGTATTCGTCGGGCGTGGTCAACAATTCCGGGGGTAATGACTCATGTACCTGAGTGGCCCTGTCCATGGCGATAAGCTTGGGGGTAATCGGAATAAGCTCGACCCGACTGTTTTCGCTTGAGCCTTCGCGAGTGATATCGCTGGTGCTCATATGTTGGCCCGGCGAAAACATACAACCTTGCAAAGCAATACTTGCCAGCATTAAAAAAGGAACGCTACGAATCATAATGGCACTACGCTATTCAAGGGCAAACCCAAAACAAGATCACCCAGTGTTAGCCGGGCAATCTTGGATGACACCTGCGGTATTTATCAGTGTGTGCCGGTGGTACCGGTAGTGCCTGTAGTGCCGGTACTTCCGGTTGTTCCGCCGTTGGAACTTCCGCCGCTACTGGAGGCAGCCACTGCGCCTGAAACAATCGCAGTGCTGGCCAATGCAGCTTGTGCCGCCGTTACATCACCCAGCACTTTTGTATCCAGCGAAAGAGGTGCTTCTACTGCGAAAGCCCCGCTGCTCATCATGGACAATACGGCAATCACCATCATCTTTTTCATATCAAACTCCTTCCTGCGTGTTCTTTATATCTACGGACTTGCGGGACGTGTTTCCAGTCAATTTTCCCGACCATAATTAACATTGCGTCCTGATATAACAGTTCAGCAGAAAAACCAGGGGCTGACGGCCTGTTTCAAGCCCTACTCGACGTAACCCCTGGGATGATTCGATTGCCAACGCCAGGTGTCTGTCATCATCTCCTGTAGATTTCGCGTGGCCTTCCAGCCGAGCTCCGTCGCCGCTTTGGAAGGATCGGCCCAACACTCGGCGATGTCGCCCGAGCGACGTGGCATCACGCGATAAGGCACTGGACGCCCCGACGCCTGCTCGAACGCCCGCACTACCTCCAGAACGCTGTAACCATCGCCCGTGCCCAGGTTCCAGATATTGATTCCGGTACGCGTCGAGATCGTCTGTAATGCCTTGAGATGTCCGTCCGCCAGATCCACCACGTGGATGTAGTCGCGCACGCCGGTGCCATCGACGGTGGGGTAATCGTCACCAAATATCGACAACTCCTTGAGACTGCCGACGGCCACCTGGCTGATGTAAGGCACCAGGTTATTGGGAATCCCGCTGGGGTCTTCACCCATGTGGCCACTGGCATGAGCGCCGATCGGGTTGAAGTAACGCAACAGCGCGATGCTCCAGCGCGGCTCTGCCGCACAAAGATCCTGCAGCACGTTTTCGATGAACAGCTTGGATTGCCCGTAAGGATTGGTTGGCGTGCCGGTGGGGAAATCTTCCCGGATCGGCATCTGCTCAGGCGCGCCGTACACCGTGGCCGATGAACTGAACACCAACCGGAACACGCCCGCCGCCGACATCGCCTGGCACAGCGTAATGCTCCCGCAAACATTGGCCTCGTAATAATCAAGCGGCTTGCGCACGCTCTCGCCTACGGCCTTGAGCCCGGCAAAATGCAGGACAGCATCAATGGAATGCTCCTGAAAAATCCGGTCCAGCAATGCCCGGTCGCACACATCCCCGCGAATCATCGATGCGGACTTGCCGCAGATGGCTTCAATGGCGTGCAGGGACGCGTCAGAGCTGTTGCAAAGGTTGTCCAGCACAACCACATCGAAGCCCGCCTCAAGCAGCGCAAGTGTAGTGTGAGAACCGATATAACCGGTTCCACCCGTTACCAGAATCTTCATAGAGCGGTCCATAGTGGGGTATTGAAGTGCTCAATTACAGGTAATGTTAAATGCGCACATCACCCATTGACGCCAAACACTTATTAGCACTTCAGAACAACCAACACTATTAACAGACACCGACTAAAATTAACTAAAAGGCATCAGCCCCGACAACTAATAACATTTGCCCCACTCTACGCCTGCTAATAATTGCCAATAAAGCCTCACTCAGGTATTAAAGTACAACCTCAGTAATACTTCAAAACTCACAGCCACACTCGATATTGTTTCTGCGTGGATGTGAATAATGACTTTCCAGGATATATCTATGATTCGTAAATGCTTGTTCCCCGCCGCCGGTTATGGCACGCGCTTCTTGCCTGCTACTAAAGCCATGCCGAAGGAAATGCTGCCGATCGTCAACAAGCCTTTAATCCAGTACGCCGTTGAAGAGGCACGAGACGCCGGTCTGCAGCACATGGCAATTGTGACCGGCCGGGGCAAGCGTGCGCTGGAAGACCATTTCGATATCAGCTATGAACTGGAACACCAGATTCGCGGCACCGAAAAGGAAAAATTTCTGGCCGGCACTCGGGAGCTGATTGAAACCTGCACGTTCGCCTACACCCGTCAGGTCGAAATGAAAGGCCTGGGGCACGCGATTCTCAGCGGTCGTCCCTTGATCGGTGACGAACCGTTCGCCGTGGTGCTGGCGGATGACCTGTGCCTGAACCTGCAAGGTGACGGCGTACTGGCGCAGATGATCCAGCTCTACAAAAAATTCCGCTGCTCGATCGTGGCCATTCAAGAAGTGCCTCGAGATCAGACTCATAAATATGGCGTGATCGCCGGCGAGTTGATTTCCGAAGGGATCTACCGGGTCAACAGCATGGTCGAGAAGCCGGCACCCGAGGACGCACCGTCCAACCTGGCGATCATTGGCCGCTACATTCTGACCCCCGATATTTTTGATTTGATCGCCGACACCCAACCGGGCAAGGGTGGCGAAATCCAGATCACCGACGCACTGATGAAGCAGGCCCAAAATGGCTGCGTGCTGGCCTACAAGTTCGAAGGCCTGCGCTTTGATTGTGGCGGTGCAGAAGGCTATATCGACGCCACCAACTTTTGCTATGAGCATCTGTATCTCAACGGTCTTTGACCCACTCACTCATCCAGGCAAGCCACTATGACCACTGCAAAACGCTCGGTAGACATCGAACAGAAAGCGGGCAACGTCGGGGTGATGGCCTGGCTGTCGAAAACCCCGTCGTTATCCTCCACTTCGGCGGCCTGGTTTGGCACAGCCTTGTTGGTTGAGCGCATCGGGGTGTTCCCCTCTTCGGGCGATATCCATCGCCCGGCCAGGGACCCTTTTGCACTCTTGAACCATCTGAAAAATCTGTACGCCCACCAGGCCCTGGATATCGATGAAAGCGACGGGCTTAAAGTGATTTTCAATGATTGGCGATTCCGGGTTCGCGTGCGCTGTAGCGATCCGGCAATTGTTATCAATATTGAAACGCGATGTGATCCTGACTTGATGCCTGTGAAAACCGCAGAGCTGCTGAGCCATCTGGAACGCTTTGAACGGTGAATGATTATTTCAAAGCGGAACCACACTGGCCCGGCGACTCACCGCCCCCTCCGACAATCAGGCGATACACGTAATCGGCGATAAGCCGACCGCCCGAACCCGGGATAGGGTGGATTTTGTCCGGACCGATCATGGGCGTCGGCCCGTCATTGGCGTAGCGCTTGAAGTCGGGACCGAACGTGCACTGCAAACTCGAATACACGATGTGCTCCGAACGCGCCCAAGGCTCAAGCACCTGGGCGTACTCCGACATCGGATACGCACTGGAGCGCGTTGTGTCCTGACGCAAGATCACGTTGATGCTCGCCGCCGGATGAACTTCGCGAATCATCCGCACCAACCCTTTCATGTTCTCCAGATAGTCGTTGGGCTTGACGCCAAACCCCTGGTCATTACCGCCTAACATGATCAGGTAAACGTCCGCCGGTATCTTGGAAACGATGGCCTTCCATTGGGTTTGCCATGGACGGTCGCTTTTATAAAAGTCACCTGAGGCGCCACCGGAAGCGGCGAGTTTGGAGACCCTGACACCGCCCTGATTATTGGTCAGCCACAGACCAAACAACGTCGGCGCACCTTTCACTACTTCGAGCTTTAACGACCATTCAGCATTGGCGGGGATACTGAGTTGCACTTCCTGAACCCCGGAACCGGCCAACGTCAAAGGCTGCCAGGTGTCTGAAGATGTCCACCGATAGCGCATCTCACTGGTTTTTCCATTGCCCAGGTAAAGCAACTTGGCGTCGGTAATGGCTGTGTTGATGGATGCCGTTTCTTTGGAATCCACTTCAAGAAAAGCGCCCGTTTGCCCGGTCACGGTGCGGCTGTCCGGACTCGCCTGGCCAAGACTGGAAACGTCCCAATCTCCACCGAAGTACTTCTTGCTGCTGCGGGTGTATTTGAAATTCGTACCGCCGAGCGCGGCACCGTGATTGAACCCGACATAACCAGGCCCGGCGAAACCAAAATCTTTCGCCAAGTGCTGAGTGAGGGCATTGAGATAAAAATCCTGCCCCGCGCTGTAACTGTCGCCAATTACCGAGATGGCCAGCACCTCCCCCGCTTTACCCTTGGTCATTGCAGCAAGCCGATCGCGTGAACTTCTCACTTCGACAACCTGAGCAGGAACGGGGCGCACATCATCGACATCTACCACTGGCTCATTCCTCTATCAGTAAGCCGGCTGAATGGGCACTCAGGATTGAGGCACCTTCAACCCGACCGCTGGAGTCTTTTTGCGGGTAACTCGCTCGCCCAGGAACAGAATGGAAGTCAGGGTGAAGCGGCTGAAAATGTTCGACAACAGCACGGGCCCCAACAATCCGCACAGCACGCCGCCTGCGACCAGAACGCTGTCGTCCGTGACGCCCAAACGACCCAAGGCAAACCGCGAACTGGCAGCAAACAGCACGTGAAAAAGGAAAATGGCGTAAGAATATCCACCCAGCCAGATCAGAGCTTTAGAGCGCATGTCAGTCGACAGTAGCGCGACACAGGACATACAGCCAACGAGCAAACCGACAACGCTTCTACGATCGACAATGAGTTCGCGATCCACGGCGGCGACATACAGCAGCACAGCCGATATCAAGACGAACACGACCGGCCCGATCACTTTCAGCGATTGCTTCAAGGCACTGACCTTTTCGTGGCAAATCATCCCTGTCACGAAAAACGGCAGCAAATAGACCGCGCCATTGATGCCAAACGCGTCAACCGGAAAAGGCGGCAACAAGAACACCAGCGCCGAAAACAAGAACAGCAGATACAGCCGCGTCGCCGTCTGCAACAGACCGCGCCACTGCAGAAAACCGACAAACACAAAGATGATGAAGACGGCCTGCAAAAACCAGAAATGGTTAACCGGTATGTAGAACGACAACAAGGCGTCGATTAACCCGACCTCCTTGTTAACGCCAGGCCCTACAACCTGCAGCACCGAAAATGGAATACCGACAAAAAACAACGGCACGATCAACCGTCTCACCTTGCCAACGCAGTAAGCGGAGAAGTCATTGCCTCTGATCTTGTATATCGAATAGATGTAGCCCGATATGAAGGTGAACAGCGGCATCCTGACGTACACCATCGAATCCGCCAACACCCGAAAAGGTGACCCCAGGTCGATTTTCAGTCCGCCGCCCAGCGGACCTATCACGTGATAGAGCACCAGCAGCAGGCATGCCAGACCTCTGAGCGTTTCTATTTCCAACGATTTTTTCTTGCTTTGCATAGACCACAAACCTCAGCGCTGAACGCTTGATTCAACCGACTCGGGTTTCTTTGAGCGCAGCTGCAATCCCAGCCCCAGAAACAGCACCGGAACCACCATGGAGAAATGTCGGGCAAACGAGCCGAAGTCAGGCTCGAACAACCCCTGCACCAATAAAAAGGACAGAGGGATCGCAATCAGCTCTTTGACTTTCGGCTCGATGGTTGAGCCCTTGTAGTGACTCGACGTCATCATTTTGAACATCAGTAACGAGGTCATCATCATCAGGACGACGAATATGATCTGCCCCAGGCCGGAGAGCAGGATCAACTCCACCGGGAAAGACAGCCTGAAAAAGATGCTCATCGAGTCCACTGCCTGGGACACGAAATCTCCGCCGTTAATCCATGAAACGATCAATGACTTCGAACCTTCTTCACCCAAAGTCCGCAGTTCATTGTTACTGGCGCGAATGGATGAAACCGAATAGCCGACCAGCAACTGAATGGCCGTCGCGATCACCAGGTAGAACATGAACAACATCACGAAAAAGCTGAAACGCGATACATGCTTCTTCATCACGCACACACCGACCCAGACCAGCGAAAACAATATCCAGTAGGGCCGGATCAGCACACCGTAAAACAGCGCAGAGAGGAAAAAGCCCGCGCGGTAGCGTTTCGAAAAGGAGAAAAACAGAATGGCGATCACCGCCACCGAGACAATGATTTCCTTGGTCAGGTTATCGAGAAAAAACGACCTGACTACTCCCCACAGGCACAAGGTCAGGAAGATCGTTATCGGTATTCTTTTGAAGATGAAGATCGGGATAGAGGTCAGAAACAGGTTGCACAACATCCCGTAGGCCCACGCATTGGTCAGGTTGATACCGGTGGGACGCAGCAGGTAAGCGGAGCACTCATAAGAGGACCGGTCTGGTGAAAACGGATTCCAGAAATTGCAGTTGTCTGAACGAACGTATGACGTCCACAAGGTCATCGCATCCGGGCCAGGATCGCGGTGCATCAGCAGCGGCATCGCAATAGACAGAAAAAGACCACACAGCAGAATCAGGAATGAAATGGGTGAGTCGAGTTTTCTTCCGCGAAACTCTATGGACGGTAGCGAGATGGCCATTACAAGGCCCCCTTTGACCGGGCAAACCTGGTCAGCAAAGCAATGACGGCCAACTGCACCGTGATCGAAAAGACATTGCCCCACGCCGCGCCATAAATTGAATAGTGCTTGATGAGCACATAGCTGACGGGCAGTGAAACCGCCAAACAGATCGCTGCACTGGCTAACGAAACCCGACTGTTCTTCGAGGCAATAAGACCGCCCCAGACGATATCGCCGACGGCGCGCAGGGCAAAAGAGAAAATCAGAATCGCTAAAATCCGGTTATCCGGACGCGGGACTGCTGCGTCCACATAATCAAGCAAGATATTGAAGAACGCATAAATCAGCACAGCCACCGCGCAGGAAACCATCAGGGAGCGCAGCACCCATTGATTAACGAACAATTGCCGGACCGTCAGCGCCTGCTGGCTATTTTTATAACGCTTGGCGAGCACGGGAATGCCCACCACCGCAACAACAGCGTAGGACAGTGCTTGCAACGTGTTGGCGGCAGACCAGGAGTAAACGTATTTGCCGAGGCTGGCATACGGTTCAATGTCCAGAATCAGAAAACGTTCAGCGTACTGACTTAATGCGATCAGCCCGCCTCCCAGATAAAAGGGCAACCCTGCTCTCCAGACCGAAACCGTGGTGACGGCACTGACGCCCCGGCCCTTATGTACGTCAACCACAATGAAGTAACCGGCCACGATGACCAACAGGTTGGTGGCCACCCATAACCAAAGCACACTGGCGATGGTGGACACTACGCCGGTCATCAGTCCACCCACGGCAAGGAGCGCCCAGAGGCCGGTCTTGATGAAAAACAACAACGCGCCCCAGTTGGCCTTTTGTGCGGAAAAGACAAACGAGTTTATTTCGAAGGACAGATGCTCGGTGAGCAGCAACAGCGTGACGCACGCGATCAACGCGGCACTCGCCTCAACATCACTGAACAGTGAGTAGAGCGCGACCGTGACCACCGATAACAGCAAACCAACGGCCAGGTACAGAATCAGTACCTTATCAACGACAAGCTTCGAACTGCCCCCCACGCTGATCAGCCGGTTGATTTCAGAACTGAACCCGACGCTGTAAAACTTGGAAGCGATCAATGAAGCGGCCACCACCACCCCGTAGAAACCCAAAGCCTCATAACCCAGGTAATGCGTGATGGCCAACACCAGCAAGAACTTTGCGCCTAAAGCACCTCCGCGTAGCAACAGCCGAAATATCATCGAACAATCCCTTTGATGATCGTGTCCATCAGCTCCGTTTTGGCTTCGATTTCTTTGCAGGTGTCCGTCAGTTTTTTACCGAATCTGGACAACGCATTCGGCGCGTAAACAGTGTCGATGATGGTGTCGACATTGATGTCCCCGCCGTTGATCACCCAATCTTCCACGCCCATATCCTGATAGGCGCCAAAACCTTTGCGTTCATAGCTGATATGAAACGCAGGCACGCCGGCGAGCAGAGACTCGATGGCTCCGTGCAGCCTTACGGAAATGACCAGGTCGGGCTGATACTTGGACAGGGTCGCCTTCAAGGGCAAGAGATCCTCGGTAATGCCAAGTTCCCGATAGAACGCCCCGTCATCGTTGCCACGAACGGCGCTTTGAACAGCGCAGACCACTTTGCTTTTCGCCCTTAGTCTCTTCAAAAGAAGCTTCAAGTTGGCAACGTAGGCGATCTTTTTCTCTTTGCTCCATTCCGGCGGCTTGCGTAAAACCACGCAGACCACGGCCGGCGATGACGCACAGCGGGTGAACTTGGGTTGCACCAGAATCTTTTTCGCCAACGCCTGGACCGCCAGGTCTGGCGCTCGATAGACATTTTCATTGGATTGGAAAATAGCCGACGACCTGTTGTCACGAACAAACACCGCATCGGCACTGGCGTAGTGTTTTACGATCGCGCTGCTCTCGCCGTGGAACGGGCCGATACTTTGCGGCAGGTAAACCGACGGCACCTTACTCAAGATCGCCGTTTCGAGCTGTTTGGCATGGCCCAGTTTCAGCTTGATGTGTTCAAAGGCGCTCTTTGACCGCATGTACCCACCGCCCACCCCGACGATCAGATCGCTGGTGCTCAAGAGGTCGGCGAGTGGCGCGTAAGACTGTTTAAGGAAAACCGCTTCCTTCACGCGTCCCAATCCTTTAGCCGCCATGACCGGCGCGTCATACCGCTTATAGGGAAGGTAACTAAATGATTGAGGGTCTGACGCAACGACATTGATTAACGTGTCAGCACCAAAGTTTCGCAGCACCAAGGCGATTGCCAAATCCACCAGGAGGCCATCACCGGAATTGGATGCACTGTAGCCATGCAAAATAGTTACGTTCATATCTTGATATCTACTTAATAAGTTTGAGCGGAATACACGTCATAGGTTTTCTGGATCATCAGCGTTGCGCTGAACCGTTCGCGCACCCGCTTGCGGCTTTCGGTGCCGAGTTCCAGCAACTTCTGTTTCTTGATGTTCACTAAGATGTTACTGAGCGCCTGGTGATCGCCCGTCGAAAATATGTAGCCCGTGACGTTGTGCGTGACCAGTTCAGGGAGCGAAGTGCAGTCACTGGCAATAACGGGCACGCCCATGGCCATGCCCTCAAGGGGAACCATGGCAAAACCTTCCCAGCGGCTGGGGACAATCAGGGCATCGGCGGTTTTATAGAGGGCATTGACTTCGGCCGGGGTCACCCAAGGCAGGTATTCAACAGCGTCAATGACGGGGCACTCTACCGGTTCCTCATTCACCGCACTGCCAACCACGGTCAGTTTCAAGTCGGTGCGCTCAACTTCCGTGAATGCCTTGAGCAAGACATCAAAGCCCTTCTGATAGTCCAGTCGACCCACAAATAAAAGTTGAATATCCGTGCACTGACTGGACAGGCTCTCATCATTTTTATAATGAATGCCGTTGTAGATCAGTTTCATACGGCGGCGGTCGATACCAAACGAGGCCGCTTTATCCAGTTCATACTGGCTGACACAGATAATGACATCCGTGACTTTTTGCAAAAGCCGCTCAATCAGAGAATACACTTTCTGTTTGGCGGGAGAACTTTCCATCAAGAACGAAAACGCATGCGGGCAGTAGATTATTTTCGGAGACCGCCAAGGCCGCAAGATTAAACACACACATCGGCCAATGACCCCGGAAAACGTGCTGTGCAAGTGCACGACATCCGGTTTTTCCTTGAAGATCACTCGAATGAGTTGCCAGGCAAAGCGCAGCAGGGAGACGACATCTCTCTTGTTTCGGGAGAAGGTCCTGATGTCTTTTTCATCAATGCCATGCAGTTCTTTCTTCTGGTCGAACGGAATCAAATACACCAGTTCATACTGCTGGGCGTCGCCCTTGGGAGGGGTTGATATCGTCCGGATGACCGTCGCAACGCCACCTTTAATCGTTTCCGCCACATGTAGTATTTTTTTCACAGTTCACCCAACTCCATTATCGTAGTCGCAAGGCGACAGGGACCGGAGAATGGTGAGCCCACTCTCAGTCCATGACCTGGCAAATAGAACCCGCATTTACGACTTGTCAGAGGCGTACTCGTAGTTGTAATAGCCATAACTGCCATTACCGTAATAGCTGGACGCTCGCTTCTCGACACCGTTGAAAATCGCGCCTTTCAATTCGATGCCGTTTTGAGCAAACCGACGAATCGTCAATTCGATCTCTTTGGCCGGATTGACGCCGAAGCGCGTCACGATCAGATTAATGGCGGCTTCACGTCCAACGATGGCCGCATCTGTCACGGCCAGAAGAGGTGGCGTGTCGATGATTACCACGTCGTAGAGTTCACTCAGTTCAGCGAGGAGTTCTCTGAAGTTGGCATGCATCAACAGTTCGGACGGGTTGGGCGGTACTTGTCCCCGACTGATGAAATGCAGGTTATCGACTTCGAGTTTATTGATCGCTTGCTCGATGCTGCAGCGCTTGGTCAACAGATCGGACAAGCCATTGCTGATCGGTGTCGCCAAGGTCTTGTGCAGATGACCTTTGCGCATATCGGCATCGATCAGTACGACCGTCTGCCCACTTTGAGCGATGACCGCGGCCAAGTTGGAAGAGACAAATGTTTTGCCTACCTGGGGACTCGGACCGGAGATCATGATCCGGTTGTTGGTGGCATCCAGCCCTGCAAAATGCAGACAGGTCCGCAAGCTGCGGATCGATTCGATGGACAGGTCCGTGGGGTTACGCAGGGCCAATAGGAAAGACTGGCTGTGGGCTCCGTCGCCCTGTCTGACTTTTTTAGTATCTTCTTCTTGTTGCAGGGTGCTGTAAGGAATGGAGGCATAAACCGGCAGCCCCAGTTGCTCGATGGCTTCCGGCCCTTCAAGTCCTCTGCTCAGCGATTTACGCACTAACACCAGCGCTACACCGACAAAGCCACCCAGCAACGTCGCAATCAATACGATCAGGGCTTTGCGCGGTTTGACCGGGGTGGTGATGTCGACGTCCGCCGTATCAATCAGCCGCGCATTGCCGACCGCCCCGGCCCTGACAATGTCCAGCTCCTGGGATTTGTTCAGCAACTGGGTATAAATCTGTGTCGCCACTTCCACATCACGGGTCAGGTTTAACAGCTCCTGCTGTGTCGCCGGAAGTCCTTGGACTTTCTTTTCCAACCCTTGTCGCTGTTTGTTCAAATCCCCCATCTGCGCCATCAATGCGCGGTAGGCCGGATGCTCCCGGGTGAACTTTCGGTCCATGTCGGCTTGCTGGAGTTTGAGATCCGAGATGCGCGTATCCAGCACCACCATCTGTTCCAGCACAGACTTGGTTTCGAGGGAGATGTTGACTGTATTTCCGTGGGTCTGATAGCTGTTCAGCGCGTTGCTGGCCTTGACCAGATCTTCTTTGACTTGCGGGAGTTGCGCCTGCAGGAACTCAAGGCTCTGGGCCGCCTCGGCAGAGGTGCGTTGCACATTCTGCTGCACATAAAGCCTTGAGATCTTGTTGAGAATCTTCACCGCCAAGGCGTAGTCGGTGCTGGCCAGGGCCAGACTTATAATGCCCGACTCTTTACCTTGCTCGGATACATCGAGGGCGTCCTGGTAATTCTGAATGGTGACAATGCGTGGATTGCGCACGACTTCGAATTTAGTGCCCGGATTCGCGGCCATGCTCGCGATAAGGACTTCGACACCCTCCTGTGCGATGGCTTCGCCTGTGGCGCCTTCGGCCAACAAACCGCCGTTGTCATCGTAGAGCTTGAATCGATTGCGCTCTTCGGCGACCAACATCAGTTTCTTGCCCAACAGTTCAGCCGGCAGATCGAGCTGTTCGATATAAAGGCGCTCGCCGCCCCAGGCATAACTGTTCATGCCAAAGCGCGGTGGCGAGACACTTTCCGCAGGGCTGCTTTTATAGCGCCGAGCAAGAAAGCCGCCGATAACGGGAAAGGTGTTGGGCGTAATCACAATATCAAGATGCAGATCATCGACCGTTTTACCGATAACCGCACGAGACTTGATAATGCCGATCTCGGTAGCCGCCGGTGATTGTCCACCGAGCATGCTGCTGATATCCGAGAACCCCAGCATGTCGTTCTTTTTCGGCTCGACCTGGACCAGGGCGTTCGCCAGATACACGGGCGGCGATAAAATCGAATACGCGGCACCGGTCACCATGAACGCCCCGGTGATGGCACCTATTAACCATTTATGGTCAATCAATGTGCCTAATAAACCGAGCAGATCAATCTCGTCTCTGTCTTTATCCCGGGTGCTGACTACTGACGGTAACTGCATAAGGTCTATTCTTTTACCATTATTACTAATCTGAAAATCATCCATCAACGTCCGAGGCGCTGCGCCCATGAGCAAACGGCATCTTCAATCAATGCATGGGCATGGACGAACGCAGCTTTTCCTTGACGATACGGGTCCTTTATTTCGCGTTCACTCTGCCACTTCCCCAGAAGAAACACTTTGCCCCTGGCGTGTGATGCAATCTTTAGTACGCCCTGTACATGCTCTTTTTCCATGACTAGGATTAGGTCTGATTCATTGACAATGGCAGGCGTAATCTGCCGCGCTTTAAACCCTTGGTCTTCGTGACCCTGTTGTTCAAGAACCCGAAGTGCGTCGGGCTCCATAGACTCACCCACCCGCGCGTTCAATCCCGCGGAGGTCACTGAGATACCTGAAGGTTGCAGCGCATGGCGAAGCAACAGTTCAGCGGTCGGGCTTCGGCATATATTGCCGACGCAGACCACAAGAATCTTTCTGAACAAGGCTACTCTTCCCGTGTAGTGTCGATTCGGTCCACGTATAGCGAGGCTATAAGTGAGCCAACAAGACCGTCCCGCATTCAGAGTGGGATCCATCATGAAAGTACTTTCGTATTAAATACCACGACACACAAAAAACGCCCAACCAGAAAACCGGACCATAAATAACACTCACGATAGGAAAGTTATTTATCCGACCAATATTAACAATGGACGTCTGGGCGGGAAGATTAATGGTATCGCTGTATTAACTGACTAATGCTATGTTCCCCTGCCCTCTACTCTGGACGACTACAGGAACTGCCCGTTATGCCCTCCAAGTGTTTTCGACTGATTGCCACTTCAACGCTATTTATACTTGGCGCCTTCAGCCCTGTTTACGCCAGTCAGGCTTTTTCAGCGCTGGCCCAGGACAACAAGACAATAGGCGTTCAGGTGAAGATCCAGAATTTCTCGACCGCCGACGCCCATGAGATCAAGGCGTCAGGGTTTGGATTCGTGCGCTTTGGCGTATGGACGAACAGCCTGGCTAACCCGGCGTATCAACAACAGATCAGTGAAGCCTTCGCAGCGGCCAAATCCGCCGACCTGCCAGTATTGATGACCGTTCGCTCCACCAAAGCGTTAACCCACAAAACGCAAAGCAGTGGGATAGATCTCGCCGCTGCGGGAGATTCATTCGCCAACTCGGTGATCGGTCTGGAAAACGCCTTCAGTGCGCAGCTTGTCGCCATTGAAATCTGGAATGAACCGGACTTGCCAAAATACTGGCCTACCCAGGATTTTGAAGTAACGTTTGTGCCGTTCATGAGCGCAGTGTGCAACGCGTTACAAAAGCGGGATCACTCAACACCCCTGATCGGCTTTGGATTCGCGAAGGCGCCCACCAAAGACTCCAAGGCGACCGTCGCACTGACTGAGATCCTGAGGGAACACCCACGGTGCCTCAGCGCTGTTTCTTATCACCCGTATGGCATGTCGGGCACCGAAATCAGCCGTACTCAAGCGTTTATCCTTGATAACTTCCATGTGCCGGGGGTCATTACCGAATGGGGAGTGCCATCGCTCAGTTCCATCGGAGGCACCGCCGGGCAAGCATCACGCATTACAAGATTTATCTCGGACGTCAAAAAACTGAATATACCGCTGACGTCCCTTTACGAATGGAAAAACAGCGACACTGGCAGCAATGATCGCGAGCGAAGTTTTGGATTAAAGTCGTCCGATGGAACATCAAAACCTGCGGAAGCTGCCGTCAAAATGTTATTGAAGTAACCCTGATGAATGACCGCGCCCACCATCAACCGGCGCTTTTATTAATCCACTCTGCATAACTTGCGGCGTCCATGGCCAGCGACTCTTCCACCAGCACCTCGAACAATACGGCTTGCGCTTCAAACCGCAGGTCATGTTTGGACTTCTGTGAGTCGCTCATTTGTTCCAGCAACACGCGAGTGACTTGGCTGGGCATGCTGTGTTTCACGCGATTGAGCCAAGCGGGAATTTTCTTTGCGGCTTTCACCCTTCCCATTTCAACCAGACCCGTCATATTGTCCGGATGGTTCTTCTTTGATGCGGCCATCAGCGCTTCAAATACTTCGGTCAATTTTTTCAAGACATAACCGAGAATAATGTCATCAAAGGCCTCCACAATTGCAGACACCCGCTCACCTTGTGAAGTCATTTCCCCATCCAATACCTACATTTATCCGCGCCACATTACACGCCATCCGAGTGGCACTAATTGACATCTTATAACGGCTGAACCTGACCCTTTTTAACACCCGTTGGCGTGCGAATGCAGGCATGCCAGCTCAGGCGCCAGAGTTGCCATAGAGCCGTCAACGGTCAGTTGCTTTGAACCTGCGCGCGGTTTTGGCATCGTATTTACCGAGACCCGCGCCCCACCTTTCAAACATCCGTTCTCCGGTTGTTGCCAACGGGGCCACCGATACGTACATGCGCCCTTGAGTGGCTGTCAGCGCTCGGGTAATGTCATTAGACCCATAGGACAGAGCACGCCCATGACTTCCAAGCTGGAACAACTCAAACAAATGACCACCGTAGTTGCCGACACCGGCGACTTCGAAGCTATCGCTCGCGTAAAACCCGTCGACGCTACCACCAACCCTTCCCTGCTGCTGAAAGCGGCGGCCATTCCCGGTTATGCCGAGTTGCTGAACGCCTGCGTCCACGACTGCAAGGGCGATGTGGGCCTGGCCAGCGACCGCTTTGGCGTGGCGGTAGGCCAGGAAATCCTGAAGGCTGTACCGGGCCGCATTTCCACTGAAGTGGATGCACGCCTTTCGTTCGACACTGACGCCGTATTGAAGCGTGCGCACCGTCTGATCGAGCTGTACGACAAGGCCGGCATCGGCCGTGACCGCGTGCTGATCAAAATCGCCTCCACCTGGGAAGGCATTCGCGCCGCCGAGAAGCTTGAAAAGGAAGGCATTCAGACCAACCTGACGCTGCTGTTCTCGTTTGCTCAGGCGGCGGCATGTGCTGACGCCGGGGTGTTCCTGATTTCGCCGTTCGTAGGCCGCATCTACGACTGGTACAAGAAAGCCAACGGCAACGACTACACCGGCGCGGATGATCCGGGTGTGCAGTCGGTGACGCGTATCTACAACTACTACAAGGCCAATGACTACAAGACCGTGGTCATGGGTGCGAGCTTCCGCAATCTGAATCAGATTGAGCAGTTGGCCGGGTGTGATCGCCTGACCATCAGCCCGGACCTGTTGGAAAAGCTGGCGGCGGACACTGGCAAGCTGGAGCGCAAGTTGGCCCCGGGGCATGCGGGTGAAGGGCGCTTGAGCCTGAATGAAGCGCAGTTCCGCTGGTTGTCCAACGAGGACGCGATGGCGACCGAGAAACTGGCTGAGGGGATTCGTCAGTTCGCTCGCGACCAGGAAAAACTCGAAGCACTGCTGCAAGCCAAGCTGTGATCTAGTCCAGCGCAATGCAAAAAGGGCGACCCCTTACAGGTTCGCCCTTTTTCATGCTTTGGATTCGGGGATTCGCGATGGAGCCCGCCTTCCCTACATCCCCCTCAGGGGATCAATGACGCTCTAAAGCATTCACCAGGTCATGGAAGGCTTCACGATTGGAGTCGTTCAGGCCCATGAGGATTTTGTGTGCCTCGAGCACTTTGATCCGCACGACTTCCTCGGACTGATCCTGGTCTGGCAGGTCGGTCAGGCATTCAGGGCACGGGATCGGGCGGTCAACGATGTTGAACACTTGCTCGAAGCCCATGGACTGCAGCAGACGGGTGATGTCTTCGTGGGTGGTGACGACGGTCGGCAGCAGGCCGACCTTTTGCCGCGACAGGATCGACAGTTTGGCCAGCAGGCCCAGGGTGGTGCTGTCGATGCTGCGGGTTTCGGTCAGGTCGATCACGATCGCGTTGAAGTTCAACGCGGTGAAGATCCGCTCAATAGTCGCATCCAACGCCGAACACAGGGTCAGGCGAACTTCACCGACGAACTTCAGGACGAAGGTGCCATCCTGCTCGGCGAACTGGATTCTACCGGTACTCATTAAAGATTCCTGCTCAACACCAACAGGGCGATATCATCCGGCATCTCCCCTAGCGTGGCCAATCCAAAAACCTGCCGCAGACCATCCAGGCTGCCGCCCGCTGCCTTGACCCGTTGGGGCAAAGCCGCTTCTTTTTCTTTGAGTGTAGGTTCTGGCAAAAGGTCCAGAATGCCATCGGACATCAGCGTCAGGCTGAATGTCGGCGGCAGTTCCAGCACGTGGTCTTCATAGGTGGCTTCATTGAAGAGGCCCACCGGCAGACCACGGCCTTCCAGATAACGAACACTGTCTGGCGTGTACAACACAGGCAACGGCAAATGACCACCGATGCTATAGGTCAACAAACCTGTCTCCTCGTCGATGACACCACCGACCATTGTGACGTGTTTACCCAGCTTACAACTGATCAGGCCTCGGTTGATATGACCAAGGACCTCTGAAGGCTTGAATTCTGGCAATGTGCCGCTGCGCTTGGATTCGAACAGCAAGCGCGTGGTCATGAACTTCAGCAGCACGGTGACGAAGGCTGAAGAGGCGCCATGGCCGGAAACGTCGGCCAGGTAGAAGGCTACGCGACGCTCGTCGACCCGAAAGTAGTCAACGAAATCACCCGACAGGTACAACGACGGGATGATCTGGTGGGCGAACTGGAACTCGTCGATGGTCCAGGGGCTGACCGGCAGCATGTTCATCTGCACCTGGCGACCGGCGTTCTGGTCTTCCTGGAGCAGGTTCAAGCTGGCGGCGAGCTCGCGGTTGGCCTTTTCCAGCTTCTCGCGGTAGCGCTGGTTCTCCAGCAGCAGGCGCGCACGATCCAGGGCACGGCGCACAGAGTGCTCGAGCACAGCCAGATCTTCGAGAGGCTTGATCAGGTAATCCGCCGCACCCAGGCGCAAGGCCTCGACCGCGTCGTTCATCACGCCGGCACCCGAAACCACGATCACCGGGGTTTGCGGCGACAGCTCGGTGACCTGGCGAATGAGTTCGAGTCCGCCCATCTGCGGCATGCGCAGATCGCAGATGACCAAGTCAGGCTTGTCTTGCTCGAATACCTGAAGACCCTGCTGGCCATTGCTGGCTTGCAGGACACTGAAACCACTGTCTTCCAAGTAGGCCGCGAGGCTCGCGCGCACTACTTCGTCATCATCGATTATCAGCAGCGTGGCACTGGTTTTTGGCATGTGGGCAAACGGCGCCAGAATTAGGTTGGCGTAGCAGGCACGGGGTTTAGCCCGGCTCACACTACTGGATTCGCTTTCTAGCCTCTCTGTCGCACCGTTATCGGGCATTTGCCCTACACACAGGTACACCAGAGGTGCCCTTCTAAGGCGCAGACGGTACTCCCATCCGCGGGGCGTTTCAAGCTCACGCCGATGGTCGCTTGACGTCTTTACTTGTCAAATCACCGGGAGTTATAAGAACAGGCAAAACCGTAACCCAATGGAAGGATGAAGCCCATGAGTCAAACCGATCGGGACTACAGCGAAAAGCGCGATTTCATCCGCATGCGGGTCGATGCCGATGTGTCGCTGATTCACGAAGGCGATGAGGTGCCAGCCGTCTGCATCGACCTTTCCAGCAGTGGCATGCAGGTCGAGGCACCCCGCCTTTTCAAGGTCGGAGACCGGCTCAGCGTGCGCATTGATTCCGATCACGTAGCGCTCAAAGGCCTTGAAGCCGACACCGAAGTGGTCTGGGTGAAGGAACAGGACGGTGGCAGTCAGAAACTCGGGCTTACAATCTTGAAGATGAAATAAGCCCTGATCCAAACGAAAGAAGGCGGCCAATCGGCCGCCTTCTTCATTTCACGGGTAGAGATCAAAAATCGTCTTCGACCTGGCCGTCTTTGACCTTGAACTCGCGGTTCTGCAAATACGCATTGCGAATGAACGTGTATTTGTCGCCAGTGATCAACTTCTCGCTCGACAGCAAGCTGGCGCGGGTGTCGACGATGTTCAGGCCGAAGATCGAGTTACGCACGGGAACGTCGTTGATATAGCGATACGGGCCGGTGTAGCCGTCGACGTACTTGGATGGCGCATCACGCAACGTGCTTGGGCCCAACAACGGCAACATCACATACGGGCCGCTGCCCAAGCCCCAGTAACCGAGCGTCTGGCCGAAGTCTTCGTCGCTACGATTCAGGCCCATTTTGGTGCCGACGTCGAAGAAGCCCAGCAGGCCGAAGGTAGTGTTGAAGATCAGACGCGCAGTATCGACGCCAGCCGCGGCCGGTTTAGCCTGCAAGACGTTGTTGGCAAGGTTGGTGACATCACCGACGTTGCGGAACATGTTGTGAATGCCGTCTTCCAGAAACTGCGGCGTCACGAACTGGTAGCCTTGAGCGATTGGCTTGAGTGCATAGGTGTCGACGAAGTCGTTGAACTGGAAGATTGGACGGTTGACGCTTTCCCAAGGGTCTTCTTCCGTGGCAGCCTGGGCTGCGAACGGAACCAGCAACACGCTGGCACACACACAAAGCTGAGCTAGACGATTGCTCCAGCGCATAGAAAACTCCTTGGATTGTACTGGCATGGGCACTTGGCCCAGGCGATAAGCTGGCTAGTATAAGACGGAAAAGCCGGTTTAGGGCAGCCTCGCGCGTGAGGACTTACAGATGATTCGTCCTGACTGAGCGCGCTTCACATCAGTGTCATGCAACTGTCACCGGCAACACATAGCCTTGTCGTTATTTCAGGGACGTTGATATGCCGCACGCCGAAGCCTTGCCCGTTGCCGCACCCAGCCTGACCGCCGTACTGTTCGGGCTCAGCGGTTGCCTGGTGGATTTCGGCGCCCGGATGCGCCAGCACGATACTCACACACCAGCGCATGCCGAGGTCACCCCCGGCGCGCTGGACAGTCTGAACAGCTTGCAGCGCCAGCAGATTCCTTGCGCCTGGCTCGACGAGTTGCCCCCCGCCCTCACCCATTCGCTGGCCGGCGCCCTGCCTGCGTGGATCAAACCTTCGCAACACCCCGCAACACTCAATCCATGGCCGGCGCCGAACGCTTGCTGGCAAGCCTTGATGGCATTGAATGTCGAACGACTCGATGGTTGCGTGCTGGTCAGTGGCGAACCGCGACTGCTGCAATCGGGACTGAATGCCGGGTTATGGACGATCGGCCTGGCGTCCTGCGGTTCGCTCTGCGGGTTGGCGCCCAACGAATGGCAGGCCTTGAGCCAAAAGGAGCGCGAACACCTGCGTGGTAAAGCGACCGTGCAGTTGTTCAGCCTGGGTGTGCATTCGGTGATCGATCACCTCGGCGAGCTCGACACCTGCCTGGCGGACATCAGCCTGCGTCGGCTCAAGGGCGAAAAGCCCTGATCGAGATCATGCAGGTTGCGCGGGAGTGGATTAATCTAAAGGCAAGCCATAGACCTTTGGCACGCTGCTGCGGTCTATGCCAGTGCCTATCGATAAAAGGAAGAACGCCATGCCTGCCCGCGAACTGCAACAACAGCTCAATACTCTGCGCGAGCAATTGGAACAGAATCCGCCGCTGACGGAAGCCGAGCGCGAAGACCTGCACGCGCTGATGCAACAGATCGAACTGGAGCTTGAGCTCGAAACCAAAACCCAGGACTCCAGCCTCGCCGACAACGTAAACCTTGCCGTCGAGCGCTTCGAAATCGAACACCCTACCCTTGCCGGCACCTTGCGCAACATCGTGCAAGCCTTGGCCAACATGGGGATCTGAATACGCCAGATGCAAAAAAGCCCCGCCAGTGATGGCGGGGCTTTTTCATACCTGGGAAGTGCACTGCAATCCCTTGTAGGAGCGAGCCTGCTCGCGATGACGGCAGCACATTCAACATCGATGGTGCCAGACACTCCGCCATCGCGAGCAGGCTCGCTCCTACAGGAGTATTTTACTGACGGACCAGACGATGGTTCGGCAGCTGCACGTCTTCAGTGCTGCGATACGGGTTGATGTCCAGCCCACCACGCCGCACATACCGCGCATACACCGTCAACCTCTCCGGTTTCAACAACCGCTGCAAGTCGAGAAAAATCCGCTCCACGCACTGCTCGTGAAAGTCCGAGTGCTGACGGAAGCTCACGATGTACTCCAGCAAACTCGCGTGATCCAGGGCCGCGCCACGGTATTCAACCGCCACGCTGCCCCAATCCGGCTGACTGGTGACCGGGCAGTTGGATTTGAGCAGATGACTGTGCACGCTCTCTTCGACAATGCGCGAATCATCGCAACGCAGCAGCTCCGGGCGCGGATGTTCGTAGTTGCTGACGCTGATCTCCAGATCATCGATGCACACGCCCGGCAGCGCCACGACGCCTTCGGCTTCGACATCCTTGAGGCTGCGAATCCGCACGCCAACCGGCTTGCCGGCAGCGGCCGACAGGTCTTTGACCAGCGTCGCTTCAAGGGTCGCGCTATCGGCAAACGGTGTCTGGTTCAACGAGTTCAGGTACAGCTTGAACGACTTCGACTCGATGATGTTCGGCGAATCCGCCGGGATGCTGAATTCGCCAATCGCCACCACCGGCTTACCGGACGGCAACAGCCACGACAGCTCGAAGCAGTTCCAGAAGTCCACACCCTTGTAAGGCAGGGTTTGCGCCGTCAGGCCCAACTCGGCCCATTTCGCGGTGCGCGGGATCGGGAACAGCAAGGACGGCGTATAAGTGGCGATGTATTCGCTGGATTTGCCCAGCGGCGAGTGTTCGGCTGCGGGATGCATGGCGGAAACCTGACTGAAGAATCAGCGGATTCTACCAGCCTTTGCGCCCGCCTTTGAGTGCTTACTGACTGACAGTCAGTTTGCCGACCATGCCCGCCTGGTAATGGCCTGGAATGTTGCAGGCAAATTCCAGGTTGGTGGCCTTCGTGAAGGTCCAGGTCAGCTCGGCCGTTTTTCCCGGCTCGACGAGGACACTGTTCGGGTCATCGTGCTTCATCATCCCGTGATCCATGCCTGCCATCGAACCGTGGTCCATTTCCTTCATGCCTGTAGGCGTGAGCATGCCGCTCTGCTGCATCTTCATCATTTCCTGCTGATGACGGGCATGCATCGCCGCATTGCCGAGGTTGAATTCGTGCAACAACTGGCCTTTATTCACCAGCACAAAACGAATCGTCTCACCCGTTTTGATATCGATCGCCTTGGCCGTGAATGACATGTCATCCATCACCACCTCGACACTTCGGGTAGCCTTGGTTGCCGGAGCCGGCTGACCGAAATCCCGGGGCTGCGCCGACGAGGCCCACACTGGCGAGCTTAACGCCAACAAACACGCGGCCAGCCCCTGATATTTACGCAAAAACATAGTCGTACTCCAACAAGATAAGGTTCAGCCTGTGGAAAACTCTAAACTGTCGCCACTGCCCGCGACCTGACAGCCAAATTACAACTTTGTCAGGTTGGTCTGTATCAACGCTGCCCACGGTATAAAGCCTTCGTTCCACTTGCCTCGAGTTGCCCATGAAGCTGCTGATCGTCGAAGACCAACCGAAAACCGGCCACTACCTGCGCCAGGGCCTGACTGAGGCCGGTTTCAACACCGAACTGGCGGCCGACGGCATCACCGGCCAACAACTGGCCTTGAGTGGTGATTACGCGTTGTTGATCCTTGATGTGATGCTACCCGGTCGCGATGGCTGGCAAATCCTGCAGGCGGTGCGTGGCGCCGGTCTCGATACACCAGTCCTTTTTCTGACGGCGCGAGATGCGGTTGAGGACAGGGTCCACGGCCTTGAACTCGGCGCAGACGATTACCTGGTCAAGCCGTTCGCCTTTTCCGAATTGCTGGCTCGGGTCCGCAGCCTGTTGCGACGCGGCAGCGCTTCGCCTCAGGAAACCAGCCTGCAACTGGCCGACCTGCGGCTGGATTTGATCCGCCGCCGGGTGGAGCGCGGCGGTCAACGCATCGACCTGACTGCCAAGGAGTTCGCCCTGCTGGAAATGCTCCTGCGGCGCCAGGGTGAGGTGCTGCCCAAATCACTGATTGCCTCCCAGGTCTGGGACATGAATTTCGACAGCGACACCAATGTCATCGAGGTCGCGATCCGCCGTTTGCGCCTGAAGATCGACGATGAATTCCCCAACAAGCTGATTCATACCGTGCGCGGCATGGGTTATGTCCTTGAAGAGCGACCTGCCTGATGCGTCGACTCTCGCTGAGCAGTCGCCTGGCGTTGCTGTTTGCGGCCTGCACCGCCGTGGTTTCATTGTTTGCCGGAGTGTTGTTCAGTCGTGCCAGCGAGGCGCACTTCGTCGAACTCGATCAGCAGTTGCTGGACGGCAAATTGATGGGTTTACGCCGCGCGCTGCATGACGTTCAGCCGAGTGAAAGCGAAGTCAGACTGACGGATGAACTGAGTCGGCAGGCCGACCTGTCGCTGCGAATCACTGGCAGCGATGGCCAGCGCTGGTATGACAGTTCGCCGCACCTGCCCCGGGAATTACCTACTCAGGTGGGTTTGTCCACGGTGAGTAGCGAAGGTACCGACTACCGCGTCCTCAATGCTCCGTTGTATCTCGACAAACCTGACTCACCGCAATTGACCTTGCTGCTGGACATCACCCATCACCAGCACTTTCTGCAACGCATGCAGCGCCTGATCTGGATGACCGTCGGCTTGTCGGCGCTGGCCACCGCGTTGCTCGGTGCGTGGGCGGCACGCAGTGGTTTGCGCCCGTTGCGACGCATGAGCGCGATCGCCAGCGGCGTTTCAGCGCAATCGCTCAATGCCCGGCTGCCCGACGAGAATATGCCGTCGGAGCTCGAGGAATTGGCCCACAGCTTCAACGCCATGCTCGGACGCCTGGACGACTCTTTTCAACGGCTCTCGGCGTTTTCCGCTGACATCGCCCATGAGCTGCGCACGCCGTTGTCGAACCTGCTGACCCACACTCAGGTCACCCTCACCCGCCCTCGGCCTATCGAGGACTACCGCGAAGCGCTGCACAGCAACCTCGAAGAACTGCAATGGATGGCGCAACTGGTCAACGACATGTTGTATCTGGCCAAGGCTGACCATGGGTTGTTGATGCCCAAGCGCGAACCGCTGGAGCTGGCGGGAGAAGTGGATCTGTTGCTGGAGTTTTTTGCGCCGTTGGCGGAGGACGCGCAGGTCAGGTTGAGTCGTGAAGGCAGTGCGCGCATGGAGGGAGATCGCAGCATGTTGCGTCGGGCACTTTCCAATCTGCTGGACAACGCGTTGCGGTTTACACCAGCCGAAGGCGAGGTTCGGGTGCGGATTGTCGATCAGGTCAAAGCCTTGAGTTTGACGGTCGAGAACAGTGGGGACGGGATTGACGGGGCGTTGCTGCCGCGATTGTTTGACCGGTTTTATCGGACCGATCCGGCGCGCCAGGAAGGCAGTAGTGAACATGCGGGATTGGGATTAGCGATCACTCAGTCAATCATCCGCGCCCATGGCGGACAGATTCATTGCGAATCGAATAATGGGTGGACGCGTTTTGTGATTGAGTTGCCAAAGGGAGATTAAGGCCAGCAGAGCCGGCCCCATCGCGAGCAGGATCGCTCCCACAGTGACCGGGTTGAATCAGATCCAATGGGCGCGAGCCTGCTCGTGACGGCGGTGTAACGACTTACGAATACCGCAACGCGTGTGCTGGCTCGATCTTCGCCGCACGCCAGGCCGGGTAGACCGTCGCCAGGAAGCTCAGGACGAACCCCGCCGAGCAGATCAACAACACATCCCCACCCTGCAACTCCGACGGCAAGTTACTGACGAAATACACGTCAGAACTGAAGATGTGCTGGCCACTGACCCGCTCCATCCACCCCACCAGCTCGCTGACGTTCAGCGCCGCTATCACGCCCAGAACGCCACCGATCAAGGTGCCGACAACCCCGATCACCGTGCCCTGCACCATGAAGATCGCCATGATCTGCCGCGGTGTGGCGCCAATGGTGCGCAGGATCGCGATGTCCGCGCCCTTGTCGTTCACCACCATGATCAACGTTGCGATGATGTTGAACGCCGCCACGGCGACGATCATCAGCAACAGCAGGCCGATCATGGTTTTTTCCATCTTCATCGCACTGAACAGACTGCCCTGGGTGTGGGTCCAGTCATCAGCCTTGTAAGCGGTGCCCAGCCCGCCAGCGATATCGCTGGAGACCTTCGGCGCCGCGTACAAATCCTTCACCGCCAATCGCACGCTCTGCACCTGGTTCGGTTCCCAGTGCTGCATCTGCGCGGCATCGGCGACGTGGATCAGCGCCATCGAGCCATCCAGCTCGGCACCGACCTTGAACACGCCCACTACGTTCAGCCGCTGCATGCGCGGGGTAATGCCGCCCGGTGCGTTGCTGACTTCCGGCACGATCAGGGTGATCTTGTCGCCGACATTCAAGCGGAAACGCCGCGCGGTGATTTCGCCGATCACCACGCCGAACTCGCCCGGTTTCAACGCATCGAGACGGCCCTGAACGATGTGCTGGGCAACGATCGACACCTTGCCTTCCAGTGCGGGATCTACACCGCTGACCTGAATTGGCTGCATCGTGCCTTTATAGGAGAGCATGCCTTCCATCTCGGTGAACGGCACGGCGGCAGTGACTTCCGGGTTTTTCATCGCGGCGGCGGCCACGGGCTGCCAATCGTCGATCGGCTTCACGCCGACGATGGTCGCGTGCGGCACCATTCCGAGGATGCGCGAGCTCATTTCGCGCTGGAAGCCGTTCATCACCGACAGCACCACGATCATCGCCAGCACGCCGAGGGCGAGACCGATCATCGAGGTCATCGAGATGAAGGAAACAAAGCGATTGCGGCGCTTGGCGCGGGTATAGCGCGTGCCGATAAAGATCGATAACGGTCTGAACATTCGCTGGGGCACCGTATAAAAATAAAAGACCCGACGTACTGTTCAGCACGCCGGGTTTCGGCCAATCAGATGGGCGTCAGGCAACCTTCCTGCAAATGCAGGACGCGATCCATCTGGCGAGCCAGGTTCATGTCGTGAGTCACCACCAGGAACGCCGTGCGCATCGAGGTGCTGAGTTCCAGCATCAAATCCTGAATGCCCTGGGCGGTGTGGGAGTCGAGGTTGCCGGTCGGCTCGTCGAGCATCACCAGGCCTGGCTTGTTCACCAAGGCGCGGGCGATGGCAACGCGCTGACGTTCGCCGCCGGACAGTTCAGACGGTTTGTGCTCCAGGCGATGGCCAAGCCCTACCCGCTCCAGCAACGCAGTCGCACGCTGGCGCGCTTCCGGAATCGCAGTCTTGCCGATCAGCAGCGGCATGCAGACGTTTTCCAGCGCGGTGAACTCAGGCAGCAAATGGTGGAACTGGTAGACGAAACCCAGCGACCGGTTGCGCAGCAGGCCGCGATTCTTCTCGCTCAGGGCCGACAGCTCTTCGCCATCGAGCCAGACGCTGCCCTTGGTCGGCGTGTCGAGACCGCCCAACAGGTTGAGCAAGGTACTTTTGCCCGAACCCGAGGTGCCGACAATCGCCACGCGCTCACCCGGATGCAACTCCAGTTGCAGACCGGCCAGCACTTCTACCGACTCCGGGCCTTCCTCGTAGGACTTGCCCAGGTTGCGGCAGCTCAAGATTGCTTTATCACTCATACCCAACTCACTCATAACGTAGCGCCTCCGCAGGCTGGGTGCGCGCGGCACGCCAGGCTGGATACAGGGTGGCGAGGAAACTCAGGACCAACGCGGCGGCGCAGACCATCAACACGTCCTGGCTCTGCACTTGCGACGGCAGGTAATCGATGAAATACACGTCGGCGTTCAGGAATTTGTGGCCGATCAACCCTTCGAGGGCCGAGATCGCAGCGCTGACGTTCAACGCGGCGAAGATCCCGACCACGGCGCCGATCAGCGTGCCGATCACGCCAATGACCGTGCCCTGGACCATGAAGATCGCCATGATCTGCCCCGGCGTTGAGCCCAGGGTTCGCAGAATCGCAATGTCACCTTTCTTGTCGTTCACCACCATCACCAGCGTGGAAATGATGTTGAAGGCCGCGACGGCGACGATCAGCAGCAACAGCAGGCCGATCATGGCTTTTTCCATGCGGATCGCCTGATACAGATTGCCGTGGGTACGGGTCCAGTCGCGGGCGTAGAAATGGTCCTCACCGAGTTGCTGGGCGATATTCCACGCCGTGCGCGGGGCCTGGAACAGGTCATCGAACTTCAGGCGGATGCCCTGGACCTGATCCGGCTTCCAGCGATGCATTTTCGCCAGATCCTGCAGGTTGGTGACCCCCAGGTACCCGTCGATCTCACCGGCGCCGACATGGAAAATGCCGACCACGGTAAAGCGTTTCATGCGCGGGAACATCCCGGCCGGCGTCACCGTGACTTCCGGTGCCACGAATGTCAGCTTGTCGCCAACCGCGGCGCCAAGCTTGGCGGCCGCCTTGTCACCGATGACAATGCCGAAGCTGCCCGGCGTGAGGTCGTCGAGTTTGCCCTGCTGCATGAAGTTATCAATGATCGAGACCTGGCGTTCCAGCGCAGGGTCGATGGCATTGAGCAGGACTTTGGAGACCTTGCCGTTGTTGGTCAGCAAACCCTGCATCTGGGTGAACGGCGCAACGGCCGTCACCTGCGGGTTCTGCTTGACCTTGGCGGCCAGGCTTTGCCAGTCGCTGATCGGTTCACCGGACTCGATGGTCGCGTGGGGCACCATGCCCAGCACGCGGGTGCGCATCTCATGATCGAAGCCGTTCATGACCGAAAGCACGACGATCATCACGACCACGCCGAGGGCGAGTCCGATCATCGAGGTCAGGGAAATGAATGACACAAAATGATTGCGGCGCTTTGCACGGGTATAACGCGTGCCAATAAATACGAAGAGAGGTCTGAACATGTCGGGGCTTGTTCGGAGGGAAAAGGAACGTCCTTGTGGCGGGGGTCGATAACCAGCTTTACACTCAGACCACCGCCGCTACCATGGGTTCGCCATGTCGACATTAGATGAAGAAGATCGCCGCGAATACTACCGTATCGAGGACACGATCGCACTGGAAATTCGGCCCCTGTCCGCTCCCGAAGCCGCAGGCCAGGAAGTGTTGCAGGATGCTTCCCCACTGTTCAACTTGCTCAGCGAACTGCACCTGAGCGAATTCGAGTCGCAACACCTGCTGCGCCAGATCAGTGAGCGCGACCGCAACCTCGCTGCGTTCCTGAAATCCCAGAACAAACGCATCGATCTGCTGAGCCAGGTGATCGCCATCACCGTACTCGGGCAGATCGGCGAGCCGCAGCCGGTGATCATTTCCGAAGGCGGTATCGACTTCCAGCACCCGACGCCCATCGCCGTGGGCGCGCACCTGTCGGTCAAACTGGTGCTGATGCCACAAGCCCTCGGCCTGTTGCTGCGGGCCAAGGTCACGCATTGCGATCGCAAGGCTGGCGCCTACGACGTTGGCACCGAGTTCGAATACCCGACCGACGCCCAGCGCCAATTGCTGGCCCGCTACATTTTGCAGAAGCAGGCCCAGGAACGACGTCTGGCCCGCGAAAACGAATCAGGCATTTAATTTAAGGAAGAACCGTGACCCTCATCTACGGCCATCGCGGCGCCAAGGGCGAAGCACCGGAAAACACGCTGACCAGTTTCCAGCAATGCCTCAAGCATGGCGTGCGCCGCTGTGAACTGGACCTGCACCTGTCCATGGACAACGAGTTGATGGTCATCCACGACCCGACACTCAAGCGCACCACCGACCGACGCGGCAAGGTCGTCGAGCACACGGCGGCCGAGCTGGTGACCTACGACGCACGCAAGGGCGGGCCGGGCTGGATCAAGCCTTGCCCGATCCCCACGCTGGAAGAGTTGTTCGAGAAATGCGATTTCGAGCATTGGCAGCTGGAAGTCAAAAGTGCATCTCGCACCCGTGCCGCGACGACCGTACTGGCGATACGCGAAATGGCTCAGCGTTTCGGCCTGCTCGACAAGGTCACGATCACATCGAGTTCACGCGAAGTGCTGAAAGCCGCGCTGGACCTGGTGCCGGACGTGTCTCGTGGATTGGTGGCTGAATATGCATGGCTCGACCCGTTGAAAGTCGCCCAGAGTTACGGCTGTGAGATTCTGGCGCTGAACTGGACCCTGTGTACGCCGGAACGCCTGCAGAAGGCGCAGCGTCAGGGGCTGCATGTGTCGGTATGGACAGTCAACGAGCCCGCGCTGATGCGCAGACTCGCCGACTTCGGCGTTGACAGCCTGATTACAGACTTTCCCGGTTTGGCCAGCGCCACCCTCGAGAATTGCTGAAATCGGTCTCCCCGGCCGGCTCAGGCCACCGGCCGGAGCCACTCAAAAAAGCCGGTTGAGGCCATCGTAAGCCGCTACCCGATAGGCTTCGGCCATGGTCGGGTAGTTGAACGTCGTGTTGACGAAGTACTTCAGGGTGTTCAGTTCGCCCGGCTGGCTCATGATCGCCTGACCGATGTGAACGATCTCCGAGGCCTGATAACCGAAGCAGTGAACGCCCAGCACTTCCAGGGTCTCGCGGTGGAACAGGATTTTCAGCATGCCCTGGGGCTCGCCGGCAATCTGTGCACGCGCCATGCCCTTGAAGAACGCCTTGCCCACTTCGTAGGGCACCTTGGCCTGAGTCAGCTCCTGCTCGTTCTTGCCGATCGAGCTGATCTCCGGAATGGTGTAGATACCGGTCGGCACGTCGTTGACGAAGCGCCAGCTGTTGTTATCGACGATGCTGCCAGCGGCCGAACGACCTTGGTCGTGGGCGGCACTGGCCAGGCTCGGCCAGCCGATCACGTCACCGGCACCGTAAATGTTCGGTACGCAGGTGCGATAGGCTTCGTCGACTTCGATCTGGCCACGGCTGTTGACCTTCACGCCGATGTTTTCCAGACCCAGCTGGTCGGTGTTGCCGGTACGACCGTTGCACCAGAGCAAGGCATCGGCCTTGATCTTCTTGCCGGACTTGAGGTGCAGGATCACGCCGCTGTCCACGCCTTCGACGCGGTCGTAGTCTTCGTTGTGGCGAACCGTGATGTTGTTGTTGCTGAAGTGGTAGCTCAGGGCCTGGGAAATTTCCGAGTCCAGGAAACTCAGCAACTGACCGCGGTTGTCCACCAGTTCAACCAGCACACCCAGGCCACTGAAGATCGACGCGTATTCGCAACCGATCACGCCAGCGCCGTAAACGATGAGTTTGCGCGGGGTGTGGCCGAGGCTGAGGATGGTGTCGCTATCGTAGATGCGCGGGTGATGGAAATCGATGTCCGCCGGGCGATAGGGACGCGAGCCGGTGGCGATGATGATGTGCTTGGCCACCAGTTTTTCGACCACACCGTTGGCGCAGACCACTTCGATGGTTTGCTCGTCGGCGAAGCTGCCGGTGCCGAAGAACACGTCGACGCGATTACGGGCGTAGTAGCCGGTGCGCGAGGCGACTTGTTTGGAAATGACTTTTTCGGCGCTTTTCAGCACGTCCGGAAACGAGAACCAGCGCGGCTCACCAATGGCCCGGAACATCGGGTTGGTGTTGAACTGCATAATCTGCCGGACCGAGTGACGCAGTGCCTTGGACGGGATGGTACCCAGGTGGGTGCAGTTGCCGCCGACCTGGCGACGGCTATCGACCATCGCCACCTTGCGCCCTGCTTTGGCGGCGTTCATTGCCGCGCCTTCTCCCGCCGGGCCGGAACCCAGTACCACCACGTCGTAGTTGTAGACAGCCATGCGTACTCCTCAGAACAGGCCGCAGTGCCCTCGGCACCTGCGGCTAAATCACGCCGATCTGTGGCGTGAAGGAACAATTTGGGGCCAATGCAGAACCCGGACACAGTCTATAGAAGCGTCAACGCCGGGCACATTAACCCTTGGTCGCGTCGTAGGCTAGTTTTGCCTGCACTACAACGCCAGTCTTCGATGCGCGAACCGTCGCAATCATTCAGTTTTGCCGCCACTGAGGCGCTCAAAAGCCTGATTGGTTCGTGTGACGAAACCTGTATCGGCACGGATCACAAAAAATGCGCCGATATCGTGTTTTTCTGCGTAGTCCCACCCGCGCTCCGGTCCGAGAATCAGCAACAGCGTCGATAAGCCATCGGCCATTAACGCTGAAGGATTAATCACTGTGACCGACGCCAGGGTGTGTGAGACCGGCGCACCGGTGCGGGCATCGAAGGTGTGGGAATAGCGCCGACCGTCCTGCTCGAAATAGTTACGGTAGTCGCCGGAAGTGGACACTCCGTAGCCGTCGACAACAATCACACGTTCGGCCACTTGCCGATCATCCCGAGGCTCTTCCAGAGCGATGCGCCATGGCGAGCCGTCGTGTTTCTTGCCGGCCGCCTTGAGTTCGCCGGTGACCTCGACCAGGTAGCTGCGGATGCCCATCGCTTCGAGTTTTTCGGCAATGGTATCGACGGCGTAACCGGCGGCGATGCTGTTGAAGTCGACTTCGACGGCGGCGTCCTTGCACAGCTGATCGCGATCGATGCGCAGGTGTTGGTAGCCAACCCTCTGCCTTACTTCGGCGAGCGACTGGGCGGTGGGGACTTTTTCCTCACGGGCTTGCGGGCCGAACCCCCAGAGATTGAGCAGCGGCTCCACAGTCAGGTCGTAGGAGCCTTCGCTTTGTTCCGACAACAGCTGAGCAACGCGGATCAGTTTGAGGATCGGCGCGGGCATTTTCTGACAGCGATTGGCGGGGAGATCGTTGAAGCGCTCGATGTCCGAATCGCTGCGGTAGGTCGAGAATTGTCGATCCACTTCAGCAAGGATATTTTCTACTTCAGCCTGCACCGCTTTCGGCCCGAGCGTGTAGGAATGCCTCACGTATTGAATGGAATAACGACTGCCCATGGCTGGGCCGTCGAAGCGTTCCAGACTGTCGCCGTTGCCACAACCGGACAAAACACCGACCAGCATCACAATCCCAGCCCACCGTCCAGTTAACAAATCTTCATCTCCCCCCAAAACCGCGCCCGCCATTATGGGCTTCAGAGCGCATGGGAGCCAGACCTGCCTCATCTGCCTGTCAGACGCAAAACCTGTGGGAGCCTCACTTCGCCACACAGGCTCGTGCAGGTGCAGTGCGTTCAAACAAGACTTACCAGAGTGAGTATCTACAAATGTCCTCCAACACGAGCAAAGGCAAGGCGATTTTTCGCGTTGTCAGCGGTAACTTTCTCGAAATGTTCGACTTTATGGTCTACGGCTTTTACGCCACGGCCATCGCGAAAACGTTCTTTCCTGCCGACAGCGCTTTCGCCTCCCTGATGTTGTCGCTGGCCACTTTCGGTGCTGGTTTCCTGATGCGCCCGCTGGGCGCGATTTTCCTCGGCGCCTACATCGACCGTCATGGCCGCCGCAAAGGCTTGATCATCACCCTGGCGATGATGGCTGCCGGCACGGTGCTGATTGCCTGCGTGCCGGGTTACGCCACCCTCGGCGTGGCCGCGCCGCTGCTCGTGCTGTTCGGCCGCCTGCTGCAAGGCTTCTCGGCCGGCGTGGAACTGGGCGGCGTGTCGGTGTACCTGGCAGAGATTTCCACGCCGGGTCGCAAGGGCTTCTTTGTCAGTTGGCAATCCGCCAGTCAGCAAGCCGCGGTGGTGTTCGCCGGTCTGCTCGGGGTCGGTTTGAACCATTGGCTCAGCCCCGAAGAAATGGGTGACTGGGGCTGGCGTGTTCCATTCCTGATCGGCTGCATGATTGTGCCGGTGATTTTCATGATTCGTCGTTCGCTTGAAGAAACCCCGGAATTCCAGGCGCGCAAACACCGCCCTACCCTGCGGGACGTCGTCCGCTCGATCAGTCAGAACTTTGGCATCGTCATCGCCGGCATGGCATTGGTGGTGATGACCACCGTGTCGTTCTACCTGATCACCGCCTACACCCCGACCTTCGGCAAAGCCGAATTGCATCTGTCGGATCTGGATGCGTTGCTGGTGACGGTCTGTATCGGTCTGTCGAATTTTTTCTGGCTGCCTGTCATGGGTGCCGTGTCCGACAAGATCGGGCGCAAACCCCTACTCCTGGCGGCGACCATTCTGGCGATCCTTACGGCCTACCCTGCCCTGTCATGGCTGGTGGCGAACCCGAGCTTCAGCCATTTGCTGATCGTCGAGTTGTGGCTGTCGTTCCTGTACGGCTCGTACAACGGCGCCATGGTGGTGGCGCTGACCGAGATCATGCCGGTGGAAGTTCGTACCACCGGCTTCTCCCTGGCCTACAGCCTGGCGACTGCAACGTTCGGCGGGTTTACACCTGC
Source organism: Pseudomonas sp. FSL W5-0299 (assembly GCF_005930655.1). Classification (NCBI taxonomy): domain Bacteria; kingdom Pseudomonadati; phylum Pseudomonadota; class Gammaproteobacteria; order Pseudomonadales; family Pseudomonadaceae; genus Pseudomonas; species Pseudomonas sp. FSL W5-0299. The sequence continues at coordinate 228,662 of NZ_RXHX01000006.1, read as the reverse complement.
GGCGTGTACGTATTTGATCCATGTGCTGGATAACAAGGCAGCGCCGGGGATCTGGCTCACTGGCGCGGCGGTGCTGGGGCTGATTGCGACGCTGGTGTTGTTCAAAGGCAATCGGCATGAACTGCGGACTGCGCAAGCCGCGATGGTCGGCGGCGCCTGACAAATCGCTTTCGCGGGCAAGCCTCGCTCCTACAGGTCATTTGCCAGTTTTGAGCGGGCGCATGCCCGCGTAAAGGCCGGCACAAACCACACCTCTGGAAACTGACAAATTGCACAAACAAAAACGCCCCGACCAAAGTCGGGGCGTTTCATGTGCAGCTAAGGCTTAGCGCGGGAATGCTGGCGGGTTTACACCGGCCATGTCTTCCATCACGCGAACCACCTGGCAGCTGTAACCGAACTCGTTGTCGTACCAGACGTACAGAACAACGCGGTTGTCTTGGGTGATGGTCGCTTCAGCGTCCACAACGCCTGCGTGGCGCGAGCCAACGAAGTCGGTGGAAACCACTTCCTGCGAATTGACGTAGTCGATTTGCTTATGCAGGTCGGAGTGCATGGCCATCTGGCGCAGGTACTCGTTGATCTCTTCACGAGTGGTGGCTTTCTCAAGGTTCAGGTTGAGAATGGCCATCGACACGTTTGGCGTCGGAACGCGGATCGCGTTACCGGTCAGCTTGCCGGCCAGCTCAGGCAGTGCCTTGGCAGCAGCAGTGGCAGCACCGGTCTCGGTGATCACCATGTTCAGCGCGGCACTACGGCCACGGCGATCGCCTTTGTGGAAGTTGTCGATCAGGTTCTGGTCGTTGGTGTACGAGTGAACGGTTTCAACGTGACCATTTACGATGCCGAACTTGTCGTTCACAGCTTTGAGCACCGGCACGATGGCGTTGGTGGTGCAGGAAGCGGCGGAAACGATCTTGTCGTCAGCAGTGATATCACCGTGGTTGATGCCGTGAACGATGTTCTTCAGCTTGCCTTTACCCGGCGCGGTCAGAACAACGCGGTCGATACCTGGGCAAGCCAGGTGTTGACCCAGGCCCTCGGCGTCGCGCCATACACCGGTGTTGTCCACCAGCAGCGCGTCTTTGATGCCGTACTGGGTGTAATCCACTTCAGTCGGGTTTTTCGCGTAGATCACCTGGATCAGGTTGCCGTTGGCGGTGATGGTGTTGTTGGCTTCATCAATAGTGATGGTGCCATCGAACGGACCATGAACCGAGTCACGACGCAGCAGGCTTGCACGCTTGACCAGATCGTTCTCGGCGCCCTTGCGGACAACGATGGCGCGCAGACGCAGGCCGTCGCCACCACCGGTTTTCTCGATCAGGATGCGCGCCAGCAGACGGCCGATACGACCGAAGCCGTACAGGACAACGTCGGTGCCTTTGCGAGCGGAAACGTTCTGCTGACCAACGACATCAGCCAGTTCTTCGCGGACGAACTGCTCGGCAGTGCGGCCATTGCCTTCGGCTTTGAACTTGACCGCAAGCTTGCCCAGGTCAACCGAAGCGGCGCCAAGCTTGAGCTCGCTCATCGCCTTGAGCAGCGGGAATGTTTCGTGGACGGACAATTCGCTGTCATCGGACTGACGATGACGAGCAAAGCGGTGAGCTTTGAGAATCGCAATGACTGAACGATTGATCAGGCTGCGGCCATAGATCGAGCTCACCACGTTGTTATTGCGGTAGAGCTGACCGATAAGCGGAATCATCGCTTCTGCGAGTGCTTCACGGTCGATCCATTCACCAAGACACTGGTCGGGCTTCTGAGTCACGGGAACCTTCCACATGTAGGGGCAGAAAAAAGGGGCTACATTATGCCGCCGAGTGCCTCCCGTAGCAATGCGCGCCTGTCGTGCGATCCGTAACAAAATCAGGTTCAAAAAAATCACGCAGCGATGCAGCCCAGTAAAACCGGGGCTTTCAGCGCAGTCAATTTTTTGGAGATACCGCTGTCTTATCCGTAACCCTCCGTAACACTCGGTCGTTTTGCCACTACATAATCATCAATTTCCGGTAAAAAACCGGCGAATTTTGTCTTTACCACTACATTTCGCCAAACCTGCGTAATAGACACAGTCTGCAACTGACAGGCGGCACCCGGGGCCGCTACAATTACCGACTTTGTCGCAACGCTTGGAGCTCAACCTTCCGTGCCCGTTCTGCGTCTACCGCTTCTCCCTGCCGCGGCAGGTAAACAGCACTGGGGCAACCTGCCCGGTGCCGCCCTTAGCCTGGCCATCGCCGAGGCTGCCAGCGCTGCCAAGCGCTTTACCCTGCTGCTGACCGCCGACAGCCAAAGTGCCGAACGGCTGGAACAGGAGCTGAGTTTCTTCGCCCCGGATTTGCCTGTGCTGCATTTCCCGGACTGGGAAACCCTGCCTTACGATCTGTTTTCCCCCCACCAGGACATCATTTCCCAGCGCATCGCGGCCTTATATAGGTTGCCGGAGCTGAGCCATGGCGTATTGGTCGTGCCGATCACCACCGCGCTGCACCGCCTCGCGCCGACCAAATTCCTGCTCGGCAGCAGCCTGGTGCTGGACGTTGGCCAGAAGCTCGACGTCGAGCAAATGCGCACCCGACTTGAAGCCAGTGGCTATCGCTACGTCGACACGGTGTACGAGCACGGCGAGTTCACGGTGCGCGGCTCGCTGATCGACCTGTTCCCGATGGGCAGCAAACTGCCCTTCCGTATCGACTTGTTCGACGACGAAATCGAAACGCTGCGTACCTTCGACCCGGAAAACCAGCGCTCCATCGATAAAGTCGACACCGTTCGCCTGCTGCCCGCGCGGGAATTCCCGCTGCAGAAAGATGCGGTCACCCGCTTCAAGGCACGCTTTCGCGAGCGTTTCGATGTCGACTTCCGTCGCTGCCCGATCTTTCAAGACCTGAGCAGCGGGATTACACCGGCCGGTATCGAGTACTACCTGCCGCTGTTCTTCGACGAAACCTCGACGCTGTTCGATTACCTGCCCCAGGACACACAAGTGTTTTCCCTGCCGGGCATCGAGCAGGCAGCGGAAAACTTCTGGAACGACGTGCGCAATCGCTACGAAGAACGCCGCGTCGATCCGTCCCGTCCTTTATTACCTCCGGCCGAACTGTTCCTGCCGGTGGAAGACTGCTTTGCGCGCCTGAAGAACTGGCCGCGGGTAGTGGCCAGTCAACAGGACGTGGAAACCGGCGTCGGTCGCGAGCGCTTCCCGGCGCGCGAACTGCCGAACCTGGCCATCGAAGCCAAGGCCACTCAGCCGTTAGCGGCGCTGGCCGGTTTCCTCGACGAGTTCCCCGGGCGCGTGCTGTTTACCGCCGAGTCCGCGGGTCGTCGTGAAGTGCTGCTGGAATTGCTCGAACGCCTGAAGCTGCGACCGAAAACCGTCGACAGCTGGCCGGACTTTGTCGCAAGCAAGGAGCGACTGGCGATCACCATCGCGCCGCTCGACGAAGGCCTGGTACTCGACGACCCGGCCCTGGCGCTGGTGGCCGAAAGCCCGTTGTTCGGTCAGCGGGTAATGCAACGTCGTCGCCGCGAAAAACGCGCCGATGCCAACAACGATGCAGTCATCAAGAACCTTACCGAGTTGCGCGAAGGCGCGCCGGTGGTGCATATCGATCACGGCGTCGGTCGCTACCTGGGTCTGGCGACCCTGGAAATCGACGATCAGGCTGCCGAGTTCTTGACCCTGCAATACGCAGAGGGCGCCAAGCTCTACGTGCCAGTGGCCAACCTGCACCTGATTGCTCGCTACACCGGTAGCGACGATGCCCTGGCCCCGCTGCACCGCCTCGGCTCGGAAACCTGGCAGAAAGCCAAACGCAAAGCCGCCGAGCAAGTGCGCGACGTCGCGGCCGAGCTGCTCGACATCTATGCCCGTCGCGCCGCTCGCGAAGGTTATGCCTTCGAAGACCCGAAAGCCGATTACGCAACCTTCAGTGCCGGTTTCCCGTTCGAAGAAACCCCGGATCAGCAAACCACCATCGACGCCGTCCGCGCCGACATGCTGGCACCGAAGCCGATGGACCGCCTGGTCTGCGGCGACGTGGGCTTCGGCAAGACCGAAGTGGCGATGCGCGCGGCGTTCATTGCGGTGCATGGCGGTCGCCAGGTGGCGATCCTGGTGCCGACTACCCTGCTCGCCCAGCAGCATTACAACAGCTTCCGCGACCGCTTCGCCGACTGGCCGGTGAGCGTGGAAGTGATGAGCCGTTTCAAGTCGACCAAGGAAGTCAACGCTGCAGTGGCGGACCTCGCCGAAGGCAAGATCGACATCGTCATCGGCACGCACAAGTTGCTGCAGGACGACGTAAAAATCAAAAACCTCGGGTTGGTCATCATCGACGAAGAGCATCGTTTTGGTGTCCGTCAAAAAGAGCAGCTCAAGGCCCTGCGCAGTGAAGTCGACATTCTTACCCTGACCGCCACGCCGATTCCGCGCACGCTGAACATGGCGGTGTCGGGCATGCGCGACCTGTCGATCATTGCCACGCCGCCAGCCCGTCGCCTGTCGGTGCGGACCTTCGTCATGGAGCAGAACAAGAGCACGGTCAAAGAGGCCCTGCTGCGTGAGTTGCTGCGCGGCGGTCAGGTCTATTACCTGCACAACGATGTTAAGACCATCGAGAAGTGCGCCGCCGACCTCGCCGAACTGGTGCCGGAAGCGCGGATCGGCATCGGCCACGGGCAGATGCGCGAACGCGATCTCGAACAGGTGATGAGCGACTTTTATCACAAGCGCTTCAACGTGCTGATTGCCTCGACCATCATCGAGACCGGCATCGACGTGCCGAGCGCCAACACCATCATCATCGAGCGTGCCGACAAATTTGGCCTGGCGCAGCTGCACCAATTGCGCGGCCGCGTCGGTCGCAGTCACCACCAGGCTTACGCTTATTTGCTGACCCCGCCACGCCAGCAGATCACTCCCGACGCCGAAAAACGTCTGGAAGCGATCGCCAACACCCAGGACCTCGGCGCAGGCTTCGTGCTCGCCACCAACGACCTGGAGATCCGTGGCGCCGGCGAACTGCTGGGCGACGGTCAGAGCGGTCAGATCCAAGCGGTCGGTTTCACCCTGTACATGGAAATGCTCGAACGCGCGGTGAAGTCGATCCGCAAGGGCGAACAACCGAACCTTGATCAACCGCTGGGCGGTGGTCCGGAAGTCAATCTGCGCGTCCCGGCGTTGATTCCCGAAGCCTACTTGCCGGACGTGCATGCCCGACTGATTCTCTACAAACGCATTGCCTCGGCCACCGATGAGGAAGGCCTCAAAGACCTGCAAGTGGAGATGATCGACCGTTTCGGCCTGCTGCCGGAACCGACGAAGAACCTGATGCGCATCACGGCATTGAAGCTGCAAGCCGAACTGCTGGGCATCAAGAAAGTCGACGGTGGCCCGCAAGGCGGCCGGATCGAGTTCGCCGCGCAGACGCCGGTCGACCCGCTGACCCTGATCAAACTGATCCAGGGTCAGCCCAAACGCTACAAATTCGAAGGTGCCACGATGTTTAAATTCATGGTCCCGATGGAGCGCCCGGAAGAGCGCTTTAATACTGTAGAGGCGCTGCTTGAGTGCCTCATTCCGAAAACTGCTTGAAGGACGCCGCATGCGCCTGTTTTGTTTACTGACCTTGCTGACCACCCTGGTCGCTCCTACGGCGTTTGCCGATGACCTGTACCAGGTTGAAATGATCCTGGTGCGGCAAAACGCCGTGCCAGCCATTGTCAGCAAAGCCGCACCGGAAGACTGGGCTGCCGGTGCAAAAAGTATCAGCAAGGACAACCTGCGCACGCCGAGCCTGAATAACGAAGTGCAAAAACTCAGCGCCAGCAGCGATTACACGGTGTTACTGCACAAGGCCTGGCAACAGAACCTGGGCGAAGATGCCCGCAAGATCGCCATCAGTGAGGGCAAGGAACAGTTCGGCCAGTTCCCGATCGAGGGCACGTTGAGCTTGAAACTGGGACGTTTTACCGACGTCGACGCGGATTTCTGGGTCAACCAGATCGACGCCAATGGTTTGGTCACCGCCAGCGAACGCCTGAAGCAGGAAAGCCACACCAAGAACGGCCAGCTGAACTTCCTCGACAACGGCCACCTCGGCCTGCTGATCAAGATCACCTCGCTCACCGCCCCTGCGCCTCGGCCAGTCCCCGATGAAATTCCGGACTGATTGAGTCCCTATGTCAGCGACCCTGAGCAAACCCCTGGCACCTTCCTGGGTCAGCCGATTCAAGGAACAGAGCCTGGAGCGTGGCCGTCGCTACGCGCTGGAGAACCGCGTCAGGATCGTCGAGGCTGGCGATGCCACGATCGTCGCCGCTTGCGAAGGCTCTGGCGGTAACGTGTACCGCCAGACCATTCGCCTGCGCGAGTCGGCCAAAGCGACCTTGCTGATGGTCGACGCCACGTGCACGTGCCCGGTTCACGTCAACTGCAAACATTGCGCGGCGGTGCTGCTGAAGGTGCAGGAAACCCTCGCCTACCCCGCCGCCGCACAAGACGCCGAACTGCTGGAAAAACTTCAGGCGGTATTGGAGAACCGCAGCCCAAAGGCGCCACCCCAAGTCCTTGTGGACAACGTGCAACCGATACCGCGCCTGTGGCTGGCGAGCATCGAGTTCAGCGCCTTCGAACCACGCAACGGCAAGATGCAGCGCTACATCCAGCATCGGGCGGCGCTGTCGTTCAGCTATCTGGATGAGTACGTTTCCGGGCAGAAGAACGCCGATGTACTGATTCGCCAGGAAACCCAGACGCTACGGATAAAACGCCACCCGGAAGTCGAACAGGCCTACCGGGAGCAGCTGCGAATTCTCGGTTTCAAGATCGCCACCCGACAAAGCAAGGCCTTGCCGGAAAGCGCTGGCGAACTCTATGAAATGGTCAACGACAGCGCCTGGCTGACCTTCACCCTCAATGAATTGCCGAAACTGCGCACTCAAGGTTGGGAGCTGCAGATCGACGAAGATTTCGGCTTCGACCTGACCGCCGTGGACGATTGGTACGCCACCGTCGAGCAGGCACCGGAGCGCGACTGGTTTGATCTGGAGCTGGGGATCATCGTCAACGGCGAGCGCTTGAGCTTGCTGCCGATCCTGCTGAACCTGATGCGCTCCCACACCGAAATCCTCAATCCGGAACGCCTCGCCCGCCGACGCGACGACGAACTGATTCTGGTGAACATTCCCAACCGCCCGAATTCCCAGCACGGCCCCTTGCAGGTCGCCCTGCCCTTCGGCCGCTTGAAACCGGTACTGGCGACGCTTGGCGAGTTCTACCTGCAAGAGCCCGGCGAAACCACGCTACGCCTGAGCAAGGCCGATGCCACGCGCCTGAATCCGCTGGAAGGCATGCCGCTGCTTTGGGAAGGTGGCGAGCAGATCCGCACGTTTGCCCAGCGCCTGCGGGACATCAAGGATTACACCGCAACAGCCCCCGAAGGCTTGAACGCGACCTTGCGCCCATATCAGCTGGAAGGCTTGAGCTGGATGCAGTCGCTGCGGCAACTGGAAGTCGGCGGAATTCTCGCGGACGACATGGGGCTGGGTAAAACCCTACAGACGCTGGCGCATATTCTTAGTGAGAAGAACGCCGGACGCCTCGACCGGCCGTGCATGGTGGTGATGCCCACCAGCCTGATCCCGAACTGGCTCGATGAAGCCGCGCACTTCACGCCACAGCTCAAAGTGCTGGCGCTGTACGGCGCCAGTCGCAAAAAACACTTTGATCACTTGGTCGATTACGACCTGATCCTCACCACCTATGCATTGCTGCCAAAGGACGTCGACCGCCTGGCCGCGCAGCCGCTGCACGTGCTGGTACTGGACGAAGCGCAATACATCAAGAACCCCAACAGCAAGGCCGCCCACGCCGCCCGCGAGCTGAATGCGCGCCAGCGCCTGTGCCTGAGTGGCACGCCGCTGGAAAACCACCTCGGCGAGCTGTGGTCGCTGTTCCACTTCCTCTTGCCTGGCTGGCTTGGCGACGTGAAAAGCTTCAACCGCGATTACCGCGTACCGATTGAAAAACGCGCCAGTGAAGTCAGACTTCAGCACCTCAACGGTCGGATCAAACCGTTCCTGCTGCGCAGGACCAAGGAGCAGGTCGCGACGGAATTGCCGCCGAAGACCGAGATCATCCATTGGGTGGAGCTCAACGAAGCCCAGCGCGATGTGTATGAAACCATGCGCCTGGCGATGGACAAGAAAGTCCGCGACGAGATCACTCGCAAAGGCGTGGCGCGCAGCCAAATCATCATTCTTGAAGCGCTGCTGAAACTGCGCCAGGTGTGCTGCGACTTGCGCCTGGTCAACGATGCCGTGCCGCCGACTCGCGGCAGCACCTCGGGCAAGCTCGACAGCCTGATGGAAATGCTGGATGAGCTGTTTGAGGAAGGTCGGCGGATTTTGCTGTTTTCGCAATTCACCTCGATGCTGGCGTTGATCGAGGTCGAACTGAAGAAACGCGGTGTTGAATACGCGTTGCTGACGGGACAGACCCGTGACCGCCGCGCCCCTGTGAAGGACTTTCAGAGCGGCAAGCGTCAGATCTTTCTGATCAGCTTGAAGGCAGGCGGTGTCGGTTTGAACCTGACGGAAGCGGATACGGTGATCCACTACGATCCTTGGTGGAACCCGGCGACGGAAAATCAGGCGACAGATCGAGCGTATCGCATCGGCCAGGAGAAGCGGGTGTTCGTCTACAAGATGATTGCCCGAGGCACGGTGGAAGAGAAGATTCAGCACCTGCAAAAGGAAAAATCCGACCTGGCGGCCGGTGTGCTGGATGGGCGCAAGACTGGCGACTGGAAGTTGCAGAGCGATGATATTGAAGCGTTGTTTGCGCCGTTGCCGGATAAGCTCGAGAAGCGCTGAGGTCTGCGGCGCCCGGCAGATCGATTTCGCGGGCAAGCCACGCGCCCACAGGTTTAACGATCATCCTGTGGAAGCGTGTCTTGCCCGCGATAGGGTCAATTCGTTTTCAGTCAAGAGATCGGAAATCAGGACTTGAGATTTGGCAACGGCGCAAACAGCGCTTCAATGTCACTCTGCTCAAGCTTCCAGCCACCCGTCGCTCCACCTTCAAGCACCGCCCCGGCCAGCGCGGCCTTCTCCAACTGCAATGCCTGAATTTTTTCTTCTACGGTGCCACGGGCTATCAGCTTGTAGACGAACACAGGTTTGTTTTGCCCGATCCTGTAGGCCCGATCAGTCGCCTGGTTTTCGACCGCTGGGTTCCACCAGGGATCAAAATGGATGACTGTATCCGCAGCTGTCAGGTTCAGACCTGTGCCGCCAGCCTTCAAACTGATCAGAAACAGCGGCACTTTACCGCTCTGAAAGTCCTTGACCGGTGTGCGCCGATCCGTTGTCTCACCCGTCAACAACGAGTAACCCTGACCACGTTGCTGCAACTCGTCCTCAATCAAGGCGAGCATCGAAGTGAACTGTGAAAACAGCAGCACCTTGCGGCCTTCGCTGAGCAACTCTTCCAGCATCTCCATCAGGCTGACCAGTTTCCCGCTGCCAGAACGAAGGGCTTTGGCGGTGAGCGGCGTTTTGATCAACCGCAGATCGCAGCACACCTGACGCAGCTTGAGCAATGCATCGAGGATGATGATTTGACTGCGCCCGACACCACTGCGGGCAATTTCGTCACGCACCTTCTTATCCATTGCTACGCGCACGGTTTCATACACATCCCGCTGCCCATCGCTGAGATCAACCCAATGCACAATCTCGGTTTTCGGTGGTAATTCGGTTGCCACCTGATCTTTCTTGCGACGTAGCAAAAAGGGCTTTATCCGGGCCGTCAGATGTTGCATCCGTTCGTTATTGCCGTGCTTCTCGATCGGCGTGCGGTAGTCGCGATTGAAGGTTTTGCTGTCGCCAAGCCAGCCAGGCAGCAAAAAGTGAAATTGCGACCACAACTCGCCGAGATGATTTTCCAGCGGGGTGCCGGACAGACACAATCGCTGGCGGGCCTGCAGGTCTCGGGCTGCTTGAGCCGCTTTGCTGACCGGATTCTTGATGTTCTGCGCCTCATCGAGAATCAGCACACTCCAGACCTGAGGCTGTAAAACCTCCAGATCGCGCGGCAACAGCGCGTAGGTGGTCAATACCAAGTCATATTCGGCAAGACTGGCAAAGTCTTTTTGCCGCGCCGCACCATGCAGTGCCAAGACCTTCAACTGCGGGGTAAAGCGCTGCGATTCGTCGAGCCAGTTGGGGATCAGACTGGTGGGCATCACAGCCAGTGCCGGACGATCAAGCCGCCCGGCCTGTTTTTCTGCCAGCAGATGAGCCAGGGTTTGCAGGGTTTTCCCCAGGCCCATGTCGTCGCCGAGAATACCGCCGACCTCCAGTTCTCGAAGGGTTTGCATCCAGTTCAGCCCTTCCAGCTGATAAGGTCGTAGCGTCGCGTTCAGGCCCTCGGGCGCCGGGACATGAGCATGGATCGACTCCCGTAAACGCTTTGCAAAACTGCGCAGTCGTTCACCGCCCTGCCAGACCAGCGGAATGCCTTCCAGCGCACTCAGCCGCGCCGCATCCGGAGCACTCAAACGCAACGAGTCGCCCAGATGTTTACCCAGGTACAACTCGCCAAGGGTCGCCATCAGCGGTTTTATCCGGCCAAAAGGGAGTGCGACTTTGCCATGGGATTTACCACCGAAACGCCCATCGCCAAGTTCAATCAGTAGCTGTTCGTCATCATTGCGCCGGGCCAAGCTCGCAGGTTCCATCAACTGTGGCTGGCTACGTAGCAAATGCAGCAGGATGGGCAACAGGCTATGACGCTCGCCGTTGACGACGATGCCCAGCTGCAAATCGAACCACTGTCGCCCCGACTCCTCCTCGACTTCTGCATACCACTGTTCGACGGGGTGCACGTTGAAGTCAAAGTTATCGCTGATATCGATCAGCCAGTTTTTCTCCCGCAGCGCCGGGATGCCATGGTGCACAAAAGCAAGCCAGGCCGCGTCATCCGGCAGGGCGAACATTTCGCCTGGACGATCCAGGTTGCTTTTGCGTGTGGCCTTTTTAAAGCCATGTTTTTGCAGGGCTTGGCGCAAGGCTTTTTCGGCGACAGGGTTGCGCTGGATGCGCTGGGTTTCGGTACCCGAAAGGATCAGCACCTCCGGGTTTCGGTCCGACGTCGGATGGCCGTTGTAGGTAAACGCCAATGCAGCCCGGTGCTCTGGCTCGTACTGCCAGCGGACGTAACGCTTGCCGCTGGCGAGCGTCAGGTGAGCCTGAGGAAAAATGCCTTCGACGACCCGTTCCGTCAGGGCGTACGGAGGTGGTGCTGCCCGGGTCGCAGCGGTCATCCGCTGGCTGAATTGCATCGCCTGACCTGCAGGAATATCGGGAGCCAATGACAAGTGACGGGCCAGCTTTTCGTCCAGCTCGCTGAACAGCGGTCCGACTTGCAGCCGCTCGCGATCCAGATAATACAAGGGTTCCAGGGCCAGGATCGTTTCCACTGGCGCTTGGTCGCTGCTCCATTGAGGGCGAAAACTGCCATTGGATTGTTCGGCCCAGGAAAATTGACCTGTTCTTCTCATTCCCGGCGTCAGGGGTTGTGGCTGTTCGAGGTCAAGGAAAAGGCGCGAGGTTCGCAACAGCATTTCGATAAGTTCCACCCCACTGCTGCCTTCCAAGGGGTAGCCGGCGTAATGGGCGTGGTGGGAGTGAACGGCGACCAACAATCTGGCGATCCGCAGATCCAGTTCGGTCAGGTAACCGGGTTGCCGAATCAGCGTATCCGACAGCGAGTACACCGGCTTGATGTCTTGCAGGCGGCCGTCCTTGAGCTGATGGGCCTTGAAAATTTCCAGCGTCCATTTCCCGGCAGAGGATGTTGCCCTGAGTTTGTAAAACAGGCGCGTGCCTGCTCCCTGCGCCGACTCGTCAGGGGGATTGCTTGCAGAAGGAATACCGTCGATCCAGCGTTCCAGTTCACGATTCAAGTGAACCTGGACGGCACTTTCAGGCGCGTTAACGGGATGTTCTTGCAGGTGATAGATGACTGCGGCGCAGTGCTTGCAATTGAACATGACAGGACAGGAGCAAACGCATTGGAGCTGCGCTTGCCCACGCCGATCTTCAGTGAGCTCAATGACCTGCTCGTATGCCTGCGCCTGGGAGCCGATGCACGTAGCGATAACCATGAGGTCATCAATTTGACGGATCGTTATCCGATCCTCATCCGCGTACCTGCGAGCTTTTTCCAGAGCACGATGGCTGAACACCTCTGCCCAGGGTAGCGCATGAAGTTGCTCAGTTATTGTGGTCACGACATCAACACCGCTTGAAACTCATTGAATCGTAAAGCAGCCAGGCACCTAATCCGACCGCTGATACTCAACCCGCCAACACCCGCGCCAACGTGGACTTGACCTTGCCCATCCCGTCCTGCAACGCCTGCTCGATCTCGGCCATGGTGATCACCGCCGTGGACTTGCCGGCTGCCGGGTTCACCACCAGCGCCAGACACGCATAATCCAGTTCCAGCTCACGGGCCAACGCCGCTTCCGGCATGCCGGTCATGCCGACGATGTCGCAGCCGTCGCGTTCCAGTTTTGCGATTTCAGCGACGGTCTCCAGACGTGGGCCCTGGGTGCAGGCGTAGACGCCCTGACTGCTGTAATCGACGCCTTCAGCCGCCAATGCCGCGATCAATTGCTGGCGCAGTGGTTCGCTGTAGGGATAGCTGAAATCGATGTGGGTGACGTGATCCAGGTCGCCAGCGAAATAGGTGTGCTCGCGACCGCTGGTGTAGTCGATCAACTGATGAGGCACACAAAAGTGCCCAGTACCCATTGCAGCATGAATTCCGCCCACGGCGTTGACCGCGAGGATCGCCTCGGCACCCGCCTGTTTCAGCGCCCAAAGGTTGGCGCGGTAATTCACCTGATGCGGCGGAAAACGGTGCGGGTGACCGTGGCGGGCGAGGAACAGCACTTCCTTGCCGGCGTATTCACCAATCTGCACGTCGGCCGAAGGCGCGCCATAGGGCGTGTCCACCGCCAGCGACTGACGAATGTTCAGGCCTTCGAGTTGGGTCAGGCCGGTGCCACCGATAATCGCGTAAACCGTCATAACGAAAAGTCCTTATTCAATCAGTTGAGCTTCTTTAAGCGCGCCTATGGCAGTCAGCCAGCGCGGGTTCTGACGGTATTCAGTGTTGGCATACGACTGGCCACGCATCCGCGCAATGCGCTCGGATGGCTTGACCTTCAAGCGCTGGGCAGCGCTCAAGGCGAGCTCCGCTGCAGCGCGGTCGTTACACACCAGGCCCATGTCGCAGCCAGCGGTCAGCGCGGCCTCGATACGGCTGGCGGCATCGCCTACCACGTGGGCACCGGCCATGGACAGGTCGTCACTGAAGATCACACCATCGAATTGCAGCTCACCGCGCAAAATGTCCTGCAACCAGCGGCGGGAAAACCCGGCCGGCTGGGAATCGACTTGCGGGTAAATAACGTGGGCTGGCATGACGGCGGCCAGTTGTTTGCTCAATCTGGCGAACGGCACCAGGTCGTTGGCGCGGATTTCATCGAGGCTGCGTTCGTCGTTCGGGATCGCGACGTGGGAATCCGCCTCGGCCCAGCCGTGACCGGGAAAATGCTTGCCGGTGGCAGCCATGCCGGCGCTGTTCATGCCGCGAATGAATGCACCCGCCAGCAGCGCTGCGCGCTCCGGGTCACCTTCAAACGAACGGGTGCCGACGACGGCGCTGCGCTGGTAATCCAGGTCCAGCACCGGGGCGAAACTCAGATCGAGGCCAACGGCCAGCACTTCGGTGGCCATGATCCAGCCGCACTGCTCGGCCAGGTATTCGGCGTTCGGATTGTCGGCGATGGCGCGCATGGCCGGCAGCCGCACGAAGCCTTGGCGCAAACGCTGAACGCGACCGCCTTCCTGATCCACCGCCAGCAGCAGGTCGGGACGAATGGCGCGGATCGCAGCGCTCAACTCGCGCACCTGACGCGGATTTTCGATGTTACGGGCGAAAATGATCAGGCCACCCACTTCGGGCTGACGCAACAATTGGCGATCTTCGGCCGTCAGCCAGGTACCGGCGACGTCCACCATCAACGAGCCTTGCAGGCCAGCAGTCATAGAGATTCCTTGATAACGAAAAACCCGGCGCGCACGCGCTCGCCGCCTTGGGCTGTGCCCGGCAGGTCGGCGACATCAATGGGAAGCGGGTTCAGAACGAGAGTCGGCATGGGCGGCTAGCTTAGCGGATGTCAGTCGCCGCGCCCACCCGTGCGCGGCTAAACCTTGGCGGCAGCCGGGGCCGACTTGCTGCGCGGACGCAGTTGTGCGGTGGCCATGGCCACATCGGTGACGCCTGTTTCGGCACGCATGCCTGCGGCCAGGAACGGCACCATCAGACGCATCACTTGCTCAATGGAGGTGTTAACGCCGAAATCGGTCTCGGCAATGGCGCGCAACGCCTTGATACCGGACATGCTGAACGCCGCAGCGCCGAGCATGAAGTGCACGCGCCAGAACAGTTCGATCGGCGGAATACGCGGCGCGGCTTCGTTGACCAGCATCATGTAGCGGCGGAACACCTTGCCGTACATGTCTTCCAGATAACGACGCAGGTGGCCCTGGCTTTGACTGAACGCCAACCCCAGCAAGCGCATGAAGATAGACAGATCGTTGCCGCTGCGCGGCTGCACGACGAGGGCTTGCTCAACGAGAATCTCGAGCAACTCTTCGAGTGTCGGCTTGTTTTCAGGCTTGGACTGACGCCGCTCCAGCTCTTTATCAAGGCTCAGGCAAAATGGCCCGAGAAAGCGCGAGAAGACAGCCTGGATCAGCGCCTTCTTCGAACCGAAGTGATAATTCACCGCCGCCAGATTGACACCGGCTTTGCTGGTGATCAGACGCAACGAGGTTTCGGCGAAACCTTTTTCCGCGAACAACTGCTCGGCAGCATCAAGAATGCGTTCAACGGTTTCCGACTGGGCCATGGCTACTCCGCCTGACAAACACTTGTTTGAAACATACGTTTCAGCCTATGCATTGTCAAGCCTGCCGGTTCGTTTTGGGAATGGTCGGTCAGCTATTTAACCATACAACGGCGAGGCTTTAATCAGCTGGCTGATCGACCGTCCAGCGGCCGGCGAAAAAAGGGGCATTGCCAAGACCGTTCCACTGTATATAATCCCAGTCACTGTATAAAAAGACAGAGCGATCAATATGCTAAAGCTGACGCCACGCCAAGCAGAGATTCTGGCCTTCATCAAACGCTGCCTCGAAGACAACGGCTACCCGCCGACCCGTGCGGAAATCGCTCAGGAACTGGGTTTCAAGTCGCCTAACGCGGCGGAAGAACACCTCAAGGCGCTGGCCCGCAAGGGTGCAATCGAGATGACCCCGGGCGCTTCCCGTGGCATCCGCATTCCGGGCTTCGAAGCCAAGGCCGACGAGTCTACTCTGCCGATCATTGGCCGAGTGGCTGCCGGTGCGCCGATTCTAGCCCAGCAGCACATCGAGGAGTCCTGCAACATCAACCCTGCCTTCTTCCATCCGCGTGCTGACTATCTGCTGCGCGTTCATGGCATGAGCATGAAGGACGTCGGCATTTTCGACGGCGACCTGTTGGCCGTCCACACCACCCGGGAAGCCCGCAATGGCCAGATCGTCGTGGCGCGGATCGGTGACGAAGTGACCGTCAAGCGCTTCAAGCGAGATGGCAGCAAGGTCTGGTTAATTGCCGAAAACCCTGAATTCGCCCCTATCGAAGTCAACCTGAAAGATCAGGAACTGGTGATTGAAGGCTTGAGTGTCGGCGTCATTCGCCGCTAAAGGAGGCTTTATGCAGTTCCCACACACATCGCAGCAAGCACAACTGCCGTTGTTCGAGGCATTCATGGTGCAGCCGTTGGCCCCGATCCTGAAAGACGTGGTCGAGTCGCCCTGGAACGCCGAACCCGAAGTCTTCAGCGAGCTTTCGCTACGTGGTGCGGCCGGGAATTGCTTGAACCTTTTGGCGCCGATTCTTCGTGAATTGAGTCAGGATCAAGACGCGCGGTGGCTGACACTGATCGCCCCGCCCGCCAGCCTGACTCAGACGTGGTTGCGGGACGCCGGTCTTAACCGCGAACGCATCCTGCTGCTGCAACCTCGCGGCACTCAGAGCGCTCAGCAGTTGACCTGCGAAGCCTTGCGCCTGGGCCGCAGCCATACGGTTGTCAGTTGGCTCAACCCATTGAACGCAAACTCACGGCAACAGTTGATCAGCGCAGCCCGTACCGGAGATGCGCAGAGCCTGAATATTCGCTTGGGTTAATGTATCAATAATGCGCGCAACGCAAAGCGCGGGGCTTCTCAAAGGATAGAGAAGCCGGTTCGTAACCGTATTAGCAGAAAGCGACGAATGGGATCAGTGGAGGACCCGCGAACTCTCATCCGTATTAAATTCGCCTTCAACCAGGCGTCCTGCCATCTGAACACCGACGCTCAACATCGCCTTGGCGACTTCCACGTGTTGGCCCTGCAGGAAAGCCTTGGCATCCTCGGAGAAATCCAAAGTAACCAGAGAACCCTCGTCCTCGGCCCTGCGCAGCTCAATCCGGCCGTCTGGTAACTCGACAATTTCTAGAAAGGACGTTGGCATAAAGGTCTGTTCTCCACGAAAGGCGGGGATTATATAGGCATCGGCCAGGCTTCGCTCGGTAACTTGACCAGCAGCGCTTTTAATCGCGCCGCCGGCTCTCAGTCGATCAGCACTCGTTCAAACCTTCGCGAAACCGGATCGCCAGCCCTTTGAGGTTCTGACGCCAGCTCTCCAGCTCTTCGCGACTCAATTCCTCAGGCGCGTCTTCCTCATCCAGGTTAACGGCCAGGATGAGCGGCTGAGTCACGTCGCCCTTGGGCTTATGCGGAGCGCGAGGCGGTTGAAACATCGCCGCGTGAGCCGCCAGCAGCTTCGCCAGCCAGGTTTCCGGATTCTGGGCCAGCTCGAACATCTCAGCCATCTCGGGAATGGCGATGGCTTCCAGCACTTCGCGGGTCAGCAACATTTCTGCCCGAGGTGCATTGGCCTGAGGCAAGCGGTAGAAGCCAGCGATTTCATGGCACAGCCCCAGCAACGCACCGTACAGGTGAAACAACGTCGACTCGCGCCCAGCCTGAATCAGCGCCAGGGAGTTCATCGCCCGCCCCTCTTCAGCCTTGGCTAGCGCTTCCAGCGACAGGCCGGCGAAATAAATCTTCTGGTTGGTACGGGTATAGAGTTCGTGGGCCATGACGGCAGCCTCCACAACGAAATAATTGCTTCACGCAGGTCAGACAGTGTCGTGGATCCGCCGATCCTACCGCAAGCACAAAACAAAAAGGCCGCATGAAAACCAGTAGGTTGTCATGCGGCCTTTTCAGTACAGCACCTGTTAAGCCTTAGCGACCTTCGCTGGACGCTTGTCTTCGACCGTCCATTTGCCGCCGTCGTAGTACGCCTTCCAGCCAGTCGGCTTACCGTCGACTTCAGTCTGCACGTACTGCTCTTTGGTCTTGCGGCTGTAGCGGATCACCGCAGGCAGGCCGTCCGGATCTTTCTTCGGCGCTTCGCAGAGGAAGTGATACTTCGGATCGATCTCATCCTTGTGCGGCACAATTTCCATGACCAGCGGAGCACGCGTCTCGCGGTTTTTCGGGAATTGACTGGCCGCCAGGAACAGGCCGGAAGCTCCGTCGCGCAGGATGTAGGTGTCGTTGACCTTTTCGCATTTCAGCTCGGGCATCTTCACCGGATCCATCTTCGGCGGCGCCGCATCACCGCTTTTCAGCAGTTTGCGGGTGTTCTTGCACGTCGCGTTGGTGCAACCGAAGAACTTGCCGAAACGGCCGGTCTTGAGCTGCATCTCGCTGCCGCACTTGTCGCATTCCAGGCTCGGACCTTCGTAGCCCTTGATGCGATAGGTGCCCTCTTCGATTTCATAACCAGCGCAATCCGGGTTGTTACCGCAGATGTGCAGCTTGCGCTTCTCATCCAGCAGGTAGGCGTCCATCGCCGTGCTGCAGATCGGGCAACGGTGCTTGCCGCGCAGTACCAGGGATTCCGATTCACCCTCGTCGTCCGCCGCGATTTCATCGCCCGGTACCAGGTTGACGGTGGCCTTGCAGCGTTCTTTCGGCGGCAGGCTGTAACCCGAGCAACCCAGGAACACGCCGGTCGACGCGGTACGAATCTGCATCGGACGCCCGCACAACACGCACGGGATATCAGTCATCACCGGCTGGTTGGCGCGCATGCCGCCTTCGGCGCTTTCGGCTACTTCGAGTTTCTTCTTGAAGTCGCCGTAGAATTCGTCGAGCACGTTTTTCCAGTCGCGTTCGCCCTGGGCCACGTCATCGAGGTTCTCTTCCATGCCGGCGGTGAAGCCGTAGTCCATGAGATTGGAGAAGCTCTCGGCCAGACGCTCGGTCACGATGTCGCCCATCTTTTCCGAGTAGAAACGACGGTTGTGCAGCGCAACGTAGCCACGGTCCTGGATGGTGGAAATGATCGCGGCGTAGGTCGAAGGACGACCGATGCCGCGTTTTTCCATCTCCTTGACCAGGCTCGCTTCCGAGTAACGCGCCGGCGGCTTGGTGAAGTGCTGGGTCGGATCAAGCTTGATCAGCTTCATCGCGTCGCCCTGGGCCATGTCCGGCAGCACGTCGTCATCGCCAGGCTTGGCAATTTGCGGCATGACCCGGGTGTAGCCGTCGAACTTCAGGATGCGACCCTTGGCGCGCAGCTCGAAATCGCCGGCACCGACGGTGACCGTGGTTGACAGGTATTGGGCTGGCAGCATCTGGCACGCGAGGAACTGGCGCCAGATCAGCTCGTAGAGCCGCTCTGCATCACGCTCCATGCCCGACAGCTTGCTTGGCTCGGTATTGGCGTCAGACGGACGAATCGCTTCGTGAGCCTCTTGTGCGCCTTCCTTGCTGCTGTAGACATTCGGGTTTTCCGGCAGGTACTTCTTGCCGAACTCGCCTTCAATATAGGTGCGCGCCATCGTCACGGCATCGGCCGAGAGGTTGGTGGAATCGGTACGCATATACGTGATGTAGCCGGCTTCATACAGACGCTGGGCCATCATCATGGTTTTCTTCACGCCGAAGCCCAGGCGGTTACTCGCAGCCTGTTGCAGGGTGGACGTGATGAACGGCGCCGACGGCTTGCTGCTGGTCGGCTTGTCTTCGCGCTTGACGATGCTGTAGCTGGAAGCCTTGAGCTTCTCCAGCGCGGCCATGGCCTGGGCTTCGTTGAGCGGCTTGAAGGCTTCGCCTTTCTCGCGAGCCACGTCGAAGCGCACGGTGGCGCCCTTGGCGGTGCCGAGGTCGGCGTGGACTTCCCAGTATTCTTCGGGGTTGAACGCGCGGATTTCACGCTCACGCTCGACCACCAGCTTCACGGCTACCGATTGCACGCGACCGGCGGACAGGCCACGGGCGACTTTGGCCCACAGCAGTGGCGAAACCATGTAACCCACCACGCGGTCGAGGAAACGACGCGCCTGTTGTGCGTTGACACGGTCAATGTCCAGCTCGCCCGGTTTGGAGAAGGCTTCCTGAATCGCTTTCTTGGTGATTTCGTTGAACACCACGCGCTTATAGCGGCTGTCGTCACCACCGATGGCTTCGCGCAGGTGCCAGGCAATGGCTTCCCCCTCGCGATCCAAGTCGGTTGCGAGATAGATGGTGTCAGCATCTTTGGCGAGCCGGCGCAGCTCTTCGATGACCTTTTCCTTGCCCGGGAGGATCTCGTACTTGGCTTTCCAGCCATGATCGGGATCGACACCCATGCGCGAGACCAGCTGCTTGCGCGCCTTCTCTTTCGGCGTGAGCACCGGACCTTCACCCGCGGCGGCCTTGCCGCGCTTGGCGGCAGGCTCTTTGCTGGCGCTAGCCGAACCGCTGGTGGGCAGGTCTCGGATATGGCCGATACTCGACTTCACCACGTATTGGTTACCCAGATACTTGTTGATGGTCTTGGCCTTAGCCGGGGATTCCACAATGACCAGCGATTTGCCCATGGATCAGAAAATTCCTGAATTCTAGAAGTGAAAGGCGGTTGGCGCCTGACGCGGCACCGCTATATATAGTGGCTACAAGGTGAGGTCAAGCGCAGGGTCCTGCGCGCACTCAGCTTATGCCTTCGAAAAAAGGCTCGGTTCGGCTTCCACCAAAGCAAAGCGTGGCACCTGTTCGCCGTCAACCTCGACCGACTCCAGGAACATGCTCAAGGGACGCACCCAAAAGCCGTAATCGCCATACAGGGCTTGGTAGAAGACCACTTCTTCCTCGGTTTCCGAATGCCGCGCGATACTGAATACGCGGTACTGCGGACCTTTGTAATGCTGGTAGAGCCCAGGTTGTATCGGCATGGTTTGGCCCTCACTCAAATCTTTTAAAAATAAAAACAAAAAATAAATTCAGAAAAACAAAAACCGGGGCACTTGGCCCCGGCTTCCGTCAACGAAACGCTTAAACGCGTTCGAAGACGGTGGAGATGCCTTGGCCGAGACCAATGCACATGGTGGCAACCCCGAAGGTGCCGCCATTCTGCTTCATCACGTTCAGCAGGGTGCCGGAAATACGGGCACCGGAGCAACCGAACGGGTGACCCAGGGCGATCGCGCCGCCGTGCAGGTTAACCTTCTCGTTCATCTTGTCGAGCACTTTCAGATCTTTCAGCACTGGCAGGGCCTGTGCAGCGAAAGCTTCGTTGAGCTCGAAGAAGTCGATATCGTTAATGCCAAGGCCCGCACGTTTCAGTGCTTTCTGAGTGGCCGGTACTGGACCATAGCCCATGATTGCCGGATCCACACCTGCCACCGCCATCGAGCGGATAACCGCCAGCGGCTGGATGCCCAGGTCCTGTGCACGTTGTGCCGACATCACGATCATGCACGAAGCACCATCGGTGATCTGCGACGAAGTACCGGCTGTCACGGTGCCGCCCTTGGGGTTAAACGCTGGCTTCAGAGCCGCCAGGCTTTCCAGGGTAGTTTCCGGACGAATGGTTTCGTCGTAGTCGAACAGTTTCAGGAAACCGTTCTCGTCGTAGCCTTGCATCGGGATGATTTCGTCTTTGAACTTGCCTTCCAGGGTCGCCTTGTGAGCGAGCTGGTGGGAGCGCACGCCGAAAGCGTCCTGTTGTTCGCGAGTGATGCCGTGCATTTTACCCAGCATTTCAGCAGTCAGGCCCATCATGCCCGAGGCTTTTGCCGCGTACAGCGACATGTGCGGGTTCGGATCGACACCGTGCATCATGCTCACGTGGCCCATGTGCTCGACGCCGCCGACGACGAACACGTCACCGTTGCCAGTCATGATCGCTTGTGCGGCAGTGTGCAGCGCGCTCATCGAAGAACCACACAGACGGCTGACGGTCTGGCCGGCAGCAGTGTGCGGGATCTGCGTCATCAGGGACGCCATGCGAGCGATGTTCCAGCCCTGCTCCAGGGTCTGGTTTACGCAGCCCCAGATCACGTCTTCGACTTCGTTCGGATCAACCTTGACGTTGCGTTCCAGCAATTTGCTGATCAGGTGCGCCGACATGTCTTCGGCGCGGGTGTTGCGGTGCATGCCGCCCTTGGAGCGGCCCATCGGAGTACGACCGAAGTCGACAATCACGACGTCTCTTGGATTCAAGCTCATAAAATTTCACTCTCGCTCAAGTGTTGGGACGCTTAACCGAAGAACCGTTGGCCGGTTTTGGCCATTTCACGCAGTTTTGCGGTCGGGTGGTACAGCGCGCCCAAATCAGCGTACTGGTCAGCCAGGGCAACGAACTCGGCAACACCGATCGAATCGATGTAGCGCAGCGCACCGCCACGGAATGGAGGGAAACCAATACCGTAGACCAGGCCCATGTCGGCTTCGGCGGCGGTTTCGACAATGCCGTCTTCCAGGCAACGCACGGTTTCCAGGCACAGCGGGATCATCATCCAGTTGATGATGTCTTCGTCAGTGACTTCGCGCTGCTCGTAAACAATCGGCTTGAGCACTTCCAGCACCGACGGATCGGCCACTTTCTTTTGCTTGCCTTTCTTGTCGGTCTCGTAAGCGTAGAAACCCTTGCCATTCTTCTGGCCCAGGCGCTTGGCTTCGTAGAGCACGTCGACAGCCGAGCGACGGTCGTCTTTCATGCGGTCCGGAAAACCTTCAGCCATCACGTCACGACCGTGGTGGCCGGTGTCGATGCCGACCACGTCCATCAGGTACGCCGGGCCCATTGGCCAGCCGAATTTTTCCATGATCTTGTCGATACGGACGAAGTCCACACCGGCGCTGACCAGCTTGGCGAAACCGCCGAAATACGGGAACAGGACGCGGTTGACCAGGAAGCCCGGGCAGTCATTGACGACGATCGGGTTCTTGCCCATTTTCTTGGCGTAGGCAACGGTGGTGGCCACAGCCAGCTCGCTGGACTTCTCGCCACGAATCACTTCAACCAGCGGCATCATGTGCACCGGGTTGAAGAAGTGCATGCCGACGAAGTTTTCCGGACGCTTGAGGGCTTTGGCCAGCAAGGTGATGGAAATGGTCGAGGTGTTGGACGCGAGGATGGTGTCCTCTTTGACCTTGTCTTCGACTTCGGCCAGAACGGCTTGCTTGACCTTCGGGTTTTCGACGACTGCCTCGACGACCAGGTCAACGTGACCGAAATCACCGTAGGACAGGGTCGGACGTATGCCGTTGAGCACTTCAGCCATTTTCGCCGGGGTCATGCGACCTTTATCAACGCGGCCGACCAGCAGCTTGGCGGCTTCAGCCAGGCCTTGCTCGATACCGTGCTCGTTGATGTCCTTCATCAGGATCGGCGTACCTTTGGAGGCCGACTGATAAGCGATACCGCCACCCATGATGCCGGCGCCCAATACGGCGGCCTGCTTCACATCCTTGGCGATTTCATCGTAGGCCTTGGCCTTTTTCTTCAGCTCCTGATCATTCAGGAACAGACCGATCAAGCTCTGCGCAGCAGAGGTCTTGGCCAGTTTGACGAAACCGGCGGCTTCGATTTCCAGCGCCTTGTCACGACCGAAGTTCGCGGCTTTCTGGATGGTCTTGATCGCTTCGACCGGTGCCGGGTAGTTCGGACCGGCTTGACCGGCCACGAAACCCTTGGCGGTTTCGAAGGCCATCATTTGTTCGATGGCGTTCAACTTCAGCTTTTCCAGCTTCGGCTGACGCTTGGCCTTGTAGTCAAACTCGCCAGAGATGGCGCGCTTGATCAGCTCCAGGGCCGCTTCCTGCAATTTCTCAGGAGCAACCACGGCATCGACGGCGCCTACTTTCAGCGCGTCTTCAGGACGGTTTTCCTTGCCGGCGGCAATCCACTCGATAGCGTTGTCGGCACCGATCAGGCGCGGCAGACGCACGGTACCGCCGAAGCCCGGGTAGATGCCCAGCTTGACTTCCGGCAGACCGATCTTGGCCTTGGTGGACATGACGCGGTAGTCCGCCGCCAGGCACATTTCCAGACCGCCACCCAGAGCGATGCCGTTGATCGCGGCGACAGTCGGGACGTTGAGGTCTTCGAAATCGCTGAAAATCTTGTTGGCTTCCAGGTTGCCAGCAACAAGCTCTGCATCAGGCAGCTTGAAGTTCTCGACAAATTCGGTGATGTCGGCGCCGACGATGAAGACGTCCTTGCCACTGCTGACGACCACACCCTTGATCGAAGCATCTGCCTTGATGGTGTCTACGGCCTGACGCAGTTCGTTCAGGGTTAGACGGTTGAACTTGTTGACGGACTCACCCTTGAGGTCGAATTTCAATTCGACGATGCCACTTTCAAGAGCCTTAACCGTGATGGCTTTACCTTCGTAAATCATCAACTGATCTCCACGATATGGAAGCTGAACAGTACACGTCGGACGCAGGCAAATGGCTTGGCAGGGACGCTTAACGTCAATGCTACGCCCATCTACCCGGCACACCCGCCAACGCGATAGTCGGGATTCTGTAGGAGCGTTGTTAAATACAAACGCTCAATTCATACGCCCGTTTGATTTGGGTACGCCACCTTCACGGAATTTCCGACAATTGTCAATCGCCCAAAATGCGGGTTCAAACGCGACTTTGCGGTCACTTCCGTACTACGAAGATCTTCAACACGCCCCTGCATGTGAAGCCATTCATAGAATCAATAGTTAGAAAAGTCGCCCTAATTCTCTGCAGCCTTTGTTTAACAGACTACGCTGGCGGGACCTTGAGAAAAAAAATTGAACACTTTTGGCGAACGCCAAGCGTAAGATCGGCGGCACAAAGAATTACCGGCCTGCCTGGCCAACCCCAGCCCGATGATGATGTCGGGCTTTTTATTGCCTGTCTGTCGGAGGTTTCGCGCCATTGCAGCGCGAAATGTCCGTGAGTCACGCCAGTGCTTTCAGCACCGCATCGATGTCTTGCAAAACCGTCGCTTCGCCCTTCTCGCCCCAATACAGAGTGATCATCTGTTTGTCCGCTTCAACCTTGTAGACGTTGGCTGGCAATTTTTCGAAATGATTGAGCAGCGCTCGATCTTCGCAAATCTCCTGCCACTGGTTCACCCACACACCCGGCGACTTTTGCCAGTAACTCCAGCACGCCGGTTGATTGCCACGACGTGGCCGATGGTACTGGGCGCAAGGGCTCGGCGGCTCCTGGCTCAGCCAGTGCGGCCACTCCTGGGGCGCAAGCTGCATGGCGAGGCCAATACGCCGCGCTTCCATGCGCAGAGCCATGCGCCCGCTCTGTCCACGGGACGGTCGCAACCATGCCAGCGGACTCAGCACCACCAGCAGGATTGACACCACTATCCAGACCGTCATATCTGTACTCCCGATTCTTGATGAGCGCTTTGAGTCACTTTGGAACCATTGCGCTTGAAACCAGCCATACTTACCAATATTGCAATCCTCAGGAGGAGCACCTCATGCCCTACCACCATATTCTGGTCGCTGTAGATCTAACCGAAGAGTGCGACCCTGTAATCCACCGTGCTCGCGAGCTTTCAGTGAGCAATGGCGCGAAACTGTCCCTGGTCCATATCGTCGAACCGATGGCCATGGCCTTTGGCGGTGACGTCCCCATGGACCTGTCACAACTGCAACAGCAGCAGTTCGATCAGGCCAAGGAACGCCTGGACCGACTGATCCTGAAATATCCGGAACTCTCCAAAGAATACAGCCACCTGACCTACGGCCAGCCACGCCAGGAGATTCACCACCTGGCCAAGGAACAGACCTGCGACCTGATCGTGGTGGGCAGCCATGGCCGACACGGCCTGGCATTGCTGCTGGGCTCGACGGCCAACGACGTGCTGCACGGCGCTCCGTGTGATGTGCTCGCGGTGCGCCTGATCAAAAGCTGAAAACCCGTACCCGCGACCCTGCTCGCTCCTACAGGGGATCTATAGCAACGTGTAGATCGCATTCCATACGAAAAGCCCGGCGCTCATCACTGAACGCCGGGCTTTTTTGTTACAGCATCAATCAGGCATCCAGCTCAGCCCAACGCTCGACCATCACGTCGAGTTCAGCCTGTAACTGCTCAAGCTGAGCGATCACGGCAGCGGTCTCGACCGCAGGACGCTGATAGAAACCGGCATCGGCCATCTGGGCCTCGACGGCAGCGATCTGCTGTTCCATGGCTTCGATCTGGGCCGGCAACATTTCCAGCTCACGCTGCAATTTGTAGCTGAGCTTCTTCTTCGCCACCGGCGCTTCGACTGCCGCAGCAATCGGTGCCGCTTCCGCCGTCACGACCGCAGAGGTCAGGTCGGCCTTGCCGGATTTGCTCTCGGTCACGCCCAGCAGGCGCGGCGAGCCGCCCTGACGCAGCCAGTCCTGATAACCACCGACGTACTCGCGCACCTTGCCTTCACCTTCGAAGACCAGGGTGCTGGTGACCACGTTGTCGAGGAATGCCCGGTCGTGGCTGACCATCAGCACGGTGCCGTTGAAGGTCAGCAAGACCTCTTCGAGCAGCTCGAGGGTTTCGACGTCGAGGTCGTTGGTCGGTTCGTCGAGAACCAGCAGGTTCGCCGGTTTGCTGAACAGTTTCGCCAGCAACAGACGCGCACGTTCACCACCCGACAGCGCCTTGACTGGCGTGCGGGCACGCTGAGGGCTGAACAGGAAGTCGCCGAGGTAGCTCAGCACGTGACGGCTCTGGCCATCGATATCGATGAAGTCGCGACCTTCGGCCACGTTGTCGATCACGGTCTTTTCCAGGTCCAGCTGATGGCGCAACTGGTCGAAGTAGGCCACGTCGATGCGCGTCCCCTCTTCCACTGTGCCGCTGGTTGGTTGCAGACCGCTGAGCATCAGCTTCAGCAGCGTGGTTTTGCCGGTACCGTTGGCGCCGAGCAGACCGATACGGTCGCCCCGCGTCAGGACCATCGAGAAATCCTTGATCAGGAACGGACCGCCCGGGTGAGCAAAGCTCACGTTCTCGAGGACCATCACCTGTTTGCCGGACTTGTCAGCGGTGTCCAACTGAATGTTGGCCTTGCCGGTGCGCTCACGACGCTCACTACGCTCGACACGCAGGGCTTTCAATGCGCGGACACGGCCTTCGTTACGGGTACGACGGGCCTTGATGCCCTGGCGGATCCAGACTTCTTCCTGGGCCAGCTTCTTGTCGAACAGCGCGTTAGCGGTTTCTTCAGCGGCCAGGGAGGCTTCTTTGTGCACCAGGAAACTGGCGTAGTCGCCGTTCCAGTCGATCAGGCCGCCGCGATCCAGTTCCAGAATGCGGGTCGCGAGGTTTTGCAGGAATGAACGGTCGTGCGTGATGAACAGCACGGCGCCCTGGAAATCCTTCAGCGCCTCTTCGAGCCAGGCGATTGCACCGATGTCCAGGTGGTTGGTCGGTTCGTCGAGCAGCAGCAGGTCAGGTTCGGAAACCAGGGCCTGGGCCAGCAGGACGCGACGACGCCAGCCGCCGGACAATTCGGCGAGAGTCTTGTCGGCCGGCAACTGCAGACGACTCAAGGTGCTGTCGACCAGTTGCTGCAAACGCCAGCCATCGCGGGCTTCGAGGTCGTGCTGGACGTGCATCAGCTTGTCCAGGTCGGCGTCGGTGACGATGTTCTGGCTCAGGTGGTGATACTGCGCAAGCAGCTCGCCGACACCGTCCAGGCCTTCAGCCACTACGTCGAACACGGTCCGCTCGTCGGCTACCGGCAGTTCTTGCGGCAATTCGCCAATCTTGAGGCCGGGCGCGCGCCAAACGGAGCCTTCGTCGGGCTTCTGGTCGCCCTTGACGAGCTTCATCATGCTGGACTTGCCAGTGCCGTTGCGGCCGATGATGCACACCCGCTCACCACGGGCGATCTGCCAGGACACCTTGTCCAACAACGGCATAGCGCCGAAAGCAAGGGACACATCGCTGAATTTGAGCAGGGTCATGAGCTTCTCCAAAAACCGGGCGCGCATTCTACCTGACTTGAGGCTTCAGAAGGCCGGCAATTTCAATGTCGAAGCACTCTGCATGACAATTGTTGCGAACTTGTGCCGAGAGGCCCGCAAAGCTTTCGCCCCTTGCTGGCAAAAGGCTAAGCTACAGATAATTCGGTGCAGGTTAAGTCTGCACTTGTCGTGATTTCTATGCCCGGACGTCTCATGCGCAGCCGCCTCTTCAGTTTTTTATCTTGCTTGCTTCTTTCTGCCGCTGCCGCTCAAACCGCCCAGGCGGTGGACCTGTCCACCCAGCGCCAATATTACGATGAGGCCAAGCGAGCCTTGGCCAAGGGCGATACCGGCCCATATTTTCGCTACAGCCAGGCCCTTCGTGATTATCCACTGGAGCCGTACCTGGCCTACGACGAACTGACCGCTCGGCTGAAAACGGCCAGCAATGCCGAAATCGAAAAATTCCTCGCCGAACACGGTGACCTGCCCCAGGCCAACTGGATGAAATTGCGCTGGTTGCGCTGGCTGGCCGAACGCGGCGACTGGGCGACCTTCGTCAAATACTACGACCCCAAGCTCAATTTCACCGAACTGGACTGCCTGAACGCGCAGTACCAGATTGGTCACAACCAGAAAGCCGAAGGCTACGCCAACGCCAATAAACTCTGGCTGACCGGTAAATCCCAACCCGCCGCCTGCGACGCGCTGTTCGGGCAATGGGCCGCCGAAGGTCAACTGACCGAACAGAAACGCTGGGAGCGCACGAAGCTTGCCGCCCAGGCGCGCAACTATCCGCTGGCCAACAGCCTGGTCAATGGCCTGACCACCCTCGCCCCTCGCGGTCGTTTGCTGGTGGATGTGGCGCAAAAACCTGAACTGCTGAATCAGCCGTCGCGCTTCACCCCGGCCGACGAACCGATGTCCGACGTGGTCAGTCTCGGTCTGCGCCGCCTGGCCCGCCAGGACCCGGACAAAGCCATGAACCTGCTCGACGGCTATGCCAGCAGCATGCACTTCTCCCGCGACGAAAAAGTGGCGATCGCCCGTGAAATCGGGTTAACCCTCGCCAAACGTTTCGACCCTCGCGCGCTTGAGATGATGACCAGGTACGACCCGGAACTGCGCGACAACACCGTGTCCGAATGGCGCATGCGCCTGCTGTTGCGTCTGGCCCGCTGGGACGATGCCTATCAGCTGACTCGGCGCTTGCCGCAGGACCTGGCGACCACCAACCGCTGGCGCTACTGGCAGGCCCGCAGCCTGGAACTGGCGCAGCCGCAGAACCCGGAAGTACAAAACCTGTACAAGAACCTGGCCCGTGAGCGCGACTTCTACGGTTTCCTTGCCGCTGACCGTTCACAATCGCCCTACTCGCTAAACAACAAACCGCTGGTACTGAGCCAGGCGCTGATCAACAAGGTGCGCAACACTCCAGGCATTCGTCGCGCCCTCGAGTTCCACGCCCGCGGGCAGATCGTCGACGGTCGTCGCGAGTGGTACCACGTCAGCCGTCACTTAAACCGTGACGAAATGGTCGCCCAGGCAAAACTGGCCTACGACCTGAAATGGTATTTCCCGGCGATTCGCACCATCAGTCAGGCGCAATACTGGGACGATCTGGACATCCGCTTCCCGATGGCCCACCGCGAAACCCTGGTGCGTGAAGCCAAGGTCCGTGGCTTGCACTCGAGCTGGGTGTTCGCCATTACCCGCCAGGAAAGCGCCTTCATGGCCGACGCCCGTTCCGGCGTCGGCGCCAGCGGCCTGATGCAGCTGATGCCCGGCACCGCCAAGGAAACCGCACGCAAGTTCAGCATTCCGCTGGCCTCGCCGCAGCAAGTGCTCGACCCGGACAAGAACATCCAGCTCGGCGCCGCGTACCTGAGCCAGGTCCACAGCCAGTTCAACGGCAACCGCGTCCTCGCCTCCGCCGCCTACAACGCCGGCCCCGGCCGTGTACGCCAGTGGCTGCGCGGTGCGGATCACCTGAGCTTCGACGTGTGGGTGGAAAGCATCCCGTTCGACGAAACCCGCCAGTATGTGCAAAACGTATTGTCGTACTCGGTGATCTACGGCCAGAAACTCAACTCGCCACAGCCGCTGGTGGATTGGCATGAGCGGTACTTTGACGATCAGTGATACTGATGCTGAAGTCCGAATAAAAATGCCCGCATCGATTGATGCGGGCATTTTTTTTGGCGTATCCAGAAGGCCTATGCAGACTTGAATCGTGCGGCAGTCTGTTTGCCATGCCGGGTCAGACGATATTTTTGAGCCGGACTGCTTGGTGTCTCGGGGCTGGTCATTTCAATCAAATCGGCAGCCAATGCGGGCCTGAGGTAGTTAGCCCGAAAGGTCGCCTTGTGAGCCAAACCGACCTCAGCCATCAAGTCGCTGATTTTAAGCGGACCATTAACCTGGAGTGCTGAAAGCAATCTCCCTACTGGGTCGGTTACTGGGTCGATTACTGGGTCGATTATTGATTCGGTATTGCCTGCCTCCTCAAGCGCAATACTCAACGCTTGCAGCATGAACTCGACAAAAGGCGTCGACTCAGCCAACTGGTCCGCAGCCGACAACGCCGCGTAATAAGCGTCTTGCTGCTCTCGAATCACCGCTTCGACTGGCAGATAAGCCAACACCGGCCGCCACTGACTGAGTATCAAGGTTTGCCAGAGTCGCCCCATCCGCCCATTTCCATCGGCGAAAGGATGAATAAACTCGAACTCGTAGTGGAAGACGCAGCTGACGATCAATGGGTGCCAATCCGATTGACTGAGCCACGCCAGCAAATCGTCCATCAAATGCCCAACACGACTCGGCGGCGGTGCCATGTGGACTAATTTTTCACCACGATAAATACCGACACCGGCTTGGCGAAACCGCCCACAGTCGTCAATCAATCCGCCCATCAGCAACTCATGCGCCCGTAGCAGGTCGGCCCGGGCGCTCGACCGCCACTCAGGCATGGCTTCATACGCCGCAAAAGCGTTACGCACTTCCTGGATTTCTCGCGGCAGGCCAAGTACTCGTCGCCCAGCCAGGACTGCGGTCACCTGCTCGATGCTGAGCGTGTTGTTCTCGATCGCCAAGGAAGCCTGAATCGTGCGAATTCGATTACTACGACGCAGTTGAGGCGTCTGCAGGCGTTCGTCCACAGCCGTCAGCTGACCGATTTGTTCGCTGATCCCGGCGATCAACGCCAGCATTCTGGTGGTCAGGGTCAACGGTGGTTGATAACGGCTCATATCCTCATCCAGGCTCGCAACTGAGGCCGACATAATGCCCGAACCTCGCAGTGTTCAGCAGCTCTCATTCATGCCGCGTCGTGCCCGTCACTGAATTGCAACGCCGCCAACCGCGCATACAGCGCATTGCTCGCAATCAATTCCTGATGCGTCCCTATTGCCACCAGTTTCCCATGATCCATCACCGCGATCCGGTCGGCATTTTTTACCGTGGCCAAGCGGTGGGCGATGACCAGGGTGGTGCGGTTTTTCATCAAGCTCGGCAGGGCTTGCTGGATCAGGTGTTCGCTTTGGGCGTCGAGGGCGCTGGTGGCTTCGTCCAGCAACAGGATCGGCGCGTCCACCAGCAACGCCCGTGCGATGGCCAGGCGTTGGCGCTGGCCGCCGGACAACCCGAGGCCGCCATCGCCAAGGTGGGTCTGATAGCCGTTAGGCATCTGCTCGATAAAGTCGTGGGCGTAGGCGATTTTCGCCGCTTCCTGAACCTGGGCCAGGGTCGCCGACGGGTTGCCGTAGCGGATGTTCTCTTCGATGCTGCCGAAGAACAGGGCCGGGTTTTGCGAGACCAGGGCGAAGCAGCGACGCAGGTCGAGCGGATCGAGTTGGGTCAGTGGCACGCCATCCAGCAGGATCTGCCCCGAGGCAGGATCGTAAAAACGCAGCAGCAGGTCATACACGGTGGATTTCCCGGCACCGGACGGGCCGACCAGAGCGAGGGTTTCGCCTGCATTGATGGTCAGATTCAAGCCATCGACGGCGTAACTTTCTGGACGTGAAGGGTAGGAAAAGCGCACGTCTTGCAGCGTCAGATTGCCCTTCACCCGATCAGGCAAGGTCACCAGCCCTGTGGTGGGCGGCTGGATGATGTTCTCGGAGCGCAGCAATTCGGCAATCCGCTCGGCCGCACCCGCCGCTCGCTGCAATTCGCCGATCACCTCACTCAAGGTGCCAAAGGCGCTGCCGACGATCAGGCTGTAGAAGACGAAGGCTGCCAGTTCGCCCGCCGAGATCCGTCCGGCGATCACGTCCATACCGCCGACCCACAGCATCACGCCCACCGCGCCCAGCACGAGCACGATCACCAACGTAATTAGCCAGGCGCGCTGGAAAATGCGTTTGCGCGCCGTGTCGAACGCCTCCTCCACGGTCACGGCGAAGCGTTGCTCGTCCTGGACCTGATGGTTGTAGGCCTGCACGGTTTTGATCTGGCCGAGGGTTTCGGAGACGTAGCTGCCGATGTCGGCAATCCGGTCCTGACTCAGGCGCGACAGACTGCGTACCCGACGGCCGAAAACAAGGATCGGCGCGATCACCAGCGGCAACGCCACGACCACGATGCTGGTGAGTTTGGGGTTGGTGATAAACAGCAAGACGATCCCGCCGATGACCATCAGCAAATTGCGCAAGAACAGCGACAACGAAGAGCCGATCACTGATTGCAGCAACGTGGTGTCGGCGGTCAGCCGTGACTGGATCTCGGAGCTGCGATTGTCTTCATAGAAACCCGGATGCAGATAAACCAGGTGGTTGAATACTTGCTTGCGGATGTCCGCGACCACACGTTCGCCGATCCACGACACCAGATAGAAGCGCGCAAAGGTGCCGATCGCCAGCCCGACCACCAGCACCATGAACAAGCCGATGGTCTGGTTGAGCAAATGCGCCGATTGGGTCATGAACCCTTGATCCACCAGCAAGCGAATGCCCTGCCCCATCGACAAGGTGATGCCGGCGGTGATGATCAGCGCGAGCAATGCGCCAAGGGCCGGCCAGCGATAAGGTGCAAGAAAACGGCTGGTCAGGCGAATCGCGCGGCGGTGACGGGCAGAGAGCATCGGGTTATCCAGTACGCAAATGATGGGACCAGCTATACCGCTTAAATGGGGTGGAACTCTGTAAATCACAATGAGTCAGGTTAATTATGACCACAAAGACTAGCCGCTAGACGCTATTGGTCTAATGTCCGGGTGGCAACACTGCGGTATTTCTGGTGGACTGATGTTGCCGCCTTGGAGAGATCGCAGGGAGTTGTCACAGCCTGGTCACCTGGCGGTTTTAAAGTAGGCACACAACCTGATGAGGAGACAGGCCATGTCCTTGCAAAACAGCAGCGAAGACAAGATTCAAGTGATCCGCACACAACCAGACCAGTCTCTGGGTTGCTCAATTATTGATAAGGATGGGCGCGAAGTACCGATCACTGAAGACATGATCCAGCAAGCCTGCAGCGAACTGGAAAAGCGATTGGTCAAGCCTGCCGAACAAGAGTGATATAGCCACCGTCTTCTTGACCCGGCCCTGATGGCCGGGTTTTTTGTGGGTGCTTATCCGGGAAATGCGGTGCAGCCATTCGCGGGCAAGCCTCGCTCCTACAGATTTTGCGTCGTCAACCTACTTAGCGAACACCCAAATCCTGTAGTAGCGAGGCTTGCCCGCGAAAGGGTCAACCCGGTCTCTAGACCGCCGTTGCGCCCAGTGCCGCCACTATCTTCGGCAACTCAGGCGAATCCCCCTCAATCCGCACCTGCAACCCGTCAATCTCCCTGCGCGCAGGATAGTTCTTGCGCAACGCATCAAACGCCGCACGCTGCTCGCTCACATTGCCTACAAGGCTGCGACGGAAATCCGCATCGTCACGACGCGGGTCGTACACGCCGCGGCACAGCATCGCCAGCGCCCAGGCCGGATCGCTCTTCGCGTGAAGGGTCACGTGCGACAACCACGGCGCCGGCAGCAGATCGCTCAAGCTGACCTGGGCCGGTTGCCCGATGAATTCGCAATACGCCTGATAGATCTGCGCCGTCCCCCGTTGTTTGCCATCCAGGCTATAACCGGCAATGTGCGGCGTCGCCAGCACGCAGAGTTCGGCCAGCGCCACATCGACTTCAGGTTCGCCTTCCCACACGTCGAGCACTGCTTGCAGGTCTTCGCGCTGCAACAACACCTGGCGCAGGGCGGCGTTGTCCACCACCGGGCCACGGCTGGCGTTGATCAGCCAGGTACCAGGCTTGAGTTGGTTCAGGCGATGTTTATCGAACAGATGCCAGGTCGACTGTGAGCCGTGTTTCTTCAAAGGGGTGTGCAGACTGATGACATCGCACTGCTCGATGATCTGCTCGAGGCTGACGTAATCGCCACCTTCGGCCGCTTGCCGTGGCGGATCACACACCCGCACGTTCCAGCCCAGCCCCTTCAAGACCTTGACCAGGCGACCGCCCACTTCGCCGGCACCCACGATGCCGTAAGTGCGCTGAGTCAGGTCGACGCCTTCGATTTCGGCCAGGGTCAGCAAACTGCCGAGCACATAATCGACCACGCCCCGGGCATTGCAGCCGGGCGCGCTCGACCAGGTGATGCCGGCCTGCTGAAAATAATCCAGATCCAGGTGATCCGTGCCGATGGTGCAAGTGCCGACAAAGCGCACCTTGCTGCCTTCGAGCAACGCGCGATTGACGTTGGTCACCGAGCGCACCAGCAGCACATCGGCCTGCTCGACGGTGGCGCGGTCGATGGAACGTCCCGGCACCCGGCGAATTTCGCCGAAACTTTCGAAGAAGGCATCGAGCAGCGGGATATTTTCGTCGGCAACAATCAACATGGCAGGCTCCTTTGGCGGGTTGGCAGTGTAGGCGGAGATGACTGTAGTGGGCCAGCGGGCATTAAGGTCACTCCATACCCTGTGGCGAGGGAGCTTGCTCCCGCTGGGTCGCGCAGCGGCCCCAACCCTAGCGATCCGGTTTTGACAGGCTTATCACTTGCAAGGCTATGGAACTGCTGCGCAGTCCAGCGGGAGCAAGCTCCCTCGCCACACAGTGTTCAGCATTAACCCGGATCGGTGATTACAAATAGCTAACACAGGATTTTTCCTGACCACTGCGTCAGGGCGTAGAATGCGCCGCCTTGCGCATCAACATCTCTGGACGTTTCGCCCTTGAATTCCGTGACTGACCGCCCCGCCGCTACTTCCCTCACCCGCCCGGCCCGGGTTCGCCTGGAGCTGAAAAACCTGCTTGGCCTGGCGCTGCCGATCATGATCGCGCAACTGGCGACCACCGCCATGGGCTTCGTCGATGCGGTGATGGCGGGACGGGTCGGCCCGCGCGACTTGGCGGCCGTGGCGCTCGGCAACTCAATCTGGGTTCCAGTGTTTCTGTTGATGACCGGCACCTTGCTGGCCACTACTCCGAAAGTCGCCCAGCGCTTCGGTGCCGGCACCCACAGCGAAATCGGCCCGATTGTGCGTCAGGCACTGTGGCTGGCCTTGGTGGTGGGTTTGATGGCGACCGGCATGCTGCTCAGCGCCGAACCGATCCTGCACATGATGAAGGTCGATCCCGAGCTGATCGGCCCGTGCATGCAGTATCTGCACGGCATCGCCAGCGGTCTGCCCGCCGTCGCCTTCTATCATGTGTTGCGTTGCTTCAGTGACGGCCTGGGACGCACACGTCCAGCGATGGTGCTGGGCCTCTGCGGATTGGCGTTGAACATTCCGCTGAACTACATCTTCATCTATGGCCACTTCGGCGTGCCGGCCATGGGCGGGGTCGGGTGCGGCTGGGCCACGGCGATCGTGATGTGGGTGATGGCGCTGGGCATGGCCGGTTGGGAGCGCTGGGCACCGGCGTACCAGTCGAGTCAGTTGTTCAACCGTTTCGACTGGCCGCAATGGTCGGTAATCAAACGTCTGCTCGGTATCGGCCTGCCGATCGGCATCGCGGTGTTCGCCGAGTCGAGCATCTTCGCCGTAATCGCCCTGCTGATCGGCAGCCTCGGCGCCACCGTGGTGGCCGGACATCAGATCGCCCTGAACTTCAGCTCGCTGGTGTTCATGATCCCTTACTCCCTCGGCATGGCCGTCACGGTGCGGGTCGGCCAGGCACTCGGTCGCCAGGAACCCCGTGAGGCGCGCTTCGCTGCCGGGGTAGGCATGGGCACCGCGCTGGCGTATGCCTGTGTTTCGGCGAGCATGATGCTCTTGCTGCGCGAGCACATCGCTACGATCTACACCGCCGACCCGACGGTCATACGCGTGGCAGCGATGCTGATTGTGTATTCGGCGCTGTTCCAGTTCTCCGACGCGATCCAGGTCACGGCGGCCGGCGCACTGCGCGGTTACCAGGACACTCGGGTGACGATGATCCTGACCTTGTTCGCCTATTGGGGCATCGGTTTGCCGGTGGGCTACGCCTTGGGCCTGACCGACTGGCTCGGCACGCCGAGCGGCCCGAGCGGGCTGTGGCAGGGTTTGATCGTGGGCTTGAGTTGCGCGGCGCTGATGCTGTCGATCCGCCTGACGCGCAGTGCACGCAAGCGAATCCGCATCAGTCATTCGGCGGGTTAAGCGAGTTTCTTGCGGATCCAGTAGAGGTAGGTGCCGGCCTCTTCGTGCTGCGCGACCAGTTCGTGGTCGAGGAATACGCAGAACTTGGGAATATCGCGACGGGTCGAGGGATCGGTCGCGATTACCTTGAGCAGGCCGCCGGGCACCAGGTCACGGATGTGCTGGTGCAGCATCATCACCGGTTCCGGGCAGTTGAGGCC
This sequence comes from Pseudomonas sp. FSL W5-0299, assembly GCF_005930655.1. Classification (NCBI taxonomy): domain Bacteria; kingdom Pseudomonadati; phylum Pseudomonadota; class Gammaproteobacteria; order Pseudomonadales; family Pseudomonadaceae; genus Pseudomonas; species Pseudomonas sp. FSL W5-0299. The sequence continues at coordinate 192,448 of NZ_RXHX01000006.1, read as the reverse complement.
GGTGGCGTCGAGGGTGCCGTCTACCGGCGTATCAATCATTTCACTCATGATTCACTCCTGAAGCTGGCCGGCATTGTCGCGCATTGCCGGGGTTCGGTCATCTGTGTCGTACACCGCCCTCCCTGTAGGAGCGAGGCTTGCCCGCGAAGAGGCCCTTGAGGACGCCAAAAGCTTCGCGGGCAAGCCTCGCTCCTACAAGGGGTGCGGTGTGTATCAGCGGGATTTCGGTTTCTTCACGTCGATCCGGCGCAAGTGGCACGTCACTTCTTCACGGTCGTGATACAGCTGCTTGCAGCCGATCTCGACCCGGATGCCGCGCTCCTTGAAGCCCTCGGCAATGCGTTCCAGCAAGCGTTTCACTTCGGCGTAACGCTGTTTCATCGGCAACTTCAGGTTGACCACCGCTTCGCGGCAATGTCCCTCACCAATCCATTCTTCCAGCATCGCGGCGTTGCGTGCCGGCTTCTCGACGATGTCGCAGACCATCCAGTCCACCGGTTGCTTGGGCTTGAAGGTGAAACCGTCGGCCATCAGGTGCTGCACTAAACCAGTGTCCATCAAGCTTTCGGCCATCGGACCGTTGTCAATCGCCGTCACCAGCATGCCGCGGTTGACCAGTTGCCAGGTCCAGCCGCCGGGGGCGGCACCGAGGTCGACGCCGGTCATGTCGCTGTGCAGGCGCTCATCCCACTGATCGCGGGGGATAAAGTGGTGCCACGCCTCTTCCAGCTTCAACGTCGAACGGCTCGGCGCCTCACGAGGAAACTTCAGGCGCGGAATGCCCATCGGCCACATCGCCGAGTTGTTGGACTCGGCCAGCCCCATGAACACTTCGCGGCCGCTTTTGAAGGTCAGCAGCAGGCGCGGCTTGTGCGCATCCTCGACCAGCTTGCCGGCCGCCATCAGCGCCTTGCGCAGGTGCCCTTCGAATTTCTTGCAGAAGTTCGACAGCTCCTTGCCATCGTTGGTGTCGACCATTTCCAGCCACAGGCTGCCGCACAGCGGGAAGTCCGCCATGTGCGCAAGGATCACGCTGATGCGGTCGGTTTCCGGCAGGTCGATGAAAATTCCGCGCGCCCATTGGCGCGGGAAGATCAGCTCGGCGAAACGCTGGCCACGCATCAGCCGCTCGGCGCCGTCTTCTTCGGTGCAGATGAATTCAGCGCAGGCGCTGGCGGTCTTGGCTTTGGCATAACCGGCCACGTTCAGCCGCGCGGCGTGTTCGGAAATCTCGGAACAGACTTCGCCTTCGAAGCCCGGCCGGCAATGCATAAAGAGGGTGTTCATTCTTACTCCTGGGCAGTTGGCGAAGAATTCAGCCACTGCGCGATGCCCAGGCTTGCGTTGAAGCAAAGCCTGTCACGAAAACCGGCGCATGATAGCCGAGTTCGGAACCTTGGACTTGGCCATAGAGTCCAGTTATTAGCTTTAACATTCAAACAGGGCTAGGTTGAAAGCTCTGTCCGTCCCCTCAGTCCGTAGCCGTGCGGACTCAAAGGAGTGATCGCAATGCCGTCCCTCGATAGCCTGAACACCCTTAAAACCCTGCAAGTCGACGACAAGACCTATCACTATTTCAGCTTGCCCGATGCCGCCAAAAGTCTGGGCGACCTGGACAAGCTGCCGATGTCGTTGAAAGTGCTGCTGGAAAACCTGCTGCGCTGGGAAGATGAAAAAACCGTCACCGGCGCCGACCTCCGGGCGATTGCCGCCTGGCTCAAGGAGCGTCGCTCCGACCGCGAAATTCAATACCGCCCCGCACGAGTATTGATGCAGGACTTTACCGGCGTGCCTGCCGTGGTCGACCTGGCCGCCATGCGCGCCGCCATGGCCAAGGCCGGTGGCGACCCGCAGCGGATCAATCCGCTCTCCCCTGTGGATCTGGTGATCGACCACTCGGTGATGGTCGACAAATTCGGCAGTTCCAGCGCCTTCGAACAGAACGTCGACATCGAAATGCAGCGCAACGGTGAGCGCTACGCGTTCCTGCGCTGGGGCCAGAGCGCCTTCGACAACTTCAGCGTGGTGCCACCGGGCACGGGCATTTGCCACCAGGTCAACCTGGAATACCTCGGTCGCACGGTCTGGACCAAAGACGAGGATGGCCGCACCTACGCCTTCCCCGACACCCTGGTCGGCACCGACTCCCACACCACCATGATCAACGGTCTTGGCGTACTCGGCTGGGGCGTCGGCGGGATCGAAGCGGAAGCGGCGATGCTCGGCCAGCCGGTATCGATGCTGATTCCGGAAGTGATCGGCTTCAAACTCACCGGCAAGCTCAAGGAAGGCATCACCGCCACCGACCTGGTGCTGACCGTCACGCAGATGCTGCGCAAGAAAGGCGTCGTCGGCAAGTTCGTCGAATTCTATGGCGACGGCCTTGCCGACCTGCCGCTGGCCGACCGCGCGACCATCGCCAACATGGCCCCGGAATACGGCGCCACCTGCGGCTTCTTCCCGGTCGACGACATCACGCTGGAGTATCTGCGGCTCTCGGGTCGCCCACTGGCCACCGTGAAACTGGTCGAGGCCTACAGCAAAGCTCAGGGCCTGTGGCGACTGCCGGGCCAGGAACCGGTGTTCACCGACACCCTGGCACTGGACATGGCCAGCGTCGAAGCCAGCCTGGCCGGGCCGAAACGCCCACAGGACAGGGTTTCGCTGCCAAATGTCGCGCAAGCGTTCAGTGACTTCATCGACCTGCAATTCAAACCCACCAGCAAGGAAGTCGGTCGCCTCGAAAGTGAAGGCGGCGGTGGCGTCGCGGTGGGCAATGCCGATCTGGCGGGCGAAGCCGACTACGAATACGACGGCCAGACCTATCGGTTGAAAAACGGCGCGGTGGTGATCGCCGCGATCACCTCTTGCACCAACACCTCCAACCCGAGCGTGATGATGGCCGCTGGTCTGGTGGCGAAAAAAGCCGTGGAAAAAGGCCTCAAGCGCAAACCGTGGGTCAAGAGTTCGTTGGCCCCTGGCTCGAAAGTGGTCACCGACTACTACAAGGCTGCCGGCCTGACCCCGTATCTGGATGAGCTGGGTTTTGACTTGGTCGGCTATGGCTGCACCACTTGCATCGGCAACTCCGGCCCCTTGCCGGAGCCGATTGAAAAAGCCATCCAGGCCGCCGACCTGACCGTTGCCTCGGTGCTGTCGGGCAACCGCAACTTCGAAGGCCGCGTGCATCCGCTGGTGAAAACCAACTGGCTGGCCTCTCCGCCGCTGGTCGTCGCCTATGCGTTGGCCGGCACGGTGCGGACCGACATCAGCAGCGAACCGCTGGGTAACGACAAGGATGGCAATCCGGTGTACCTGCGGGACATCTGGCCGAGCACCCAAGAGATTGCCGACGCAGTGAGTCAGGTCAACACCGCCATGTTCCACAAGGAATACGCCGAGGTGTTTGCCGGCGACGAGCAATGGCAAGCGATTGAAGTGCCGCAGGCGGCGACGTATGTCTGGCAGGACGATTCGACTTACATTCAGCATCCACCGTTCTTCGATGACATCGGCGGTCCACCGCCGGTGGTCAAGGACGTTTCCGGCGCCAGGGTCCTTGCGCTGCTGGGCGACTCGGTGACCACCGACCACATCTCCCCCGCCGGCAACATCAAGGCGGACAGTCCGGCCGGTCAATACCTGCGCGATAAAGGCGTGGAGCCGCGGGACTTCAACTCCTATGGTTCCCGTCGCGGCAATCACGAAGTGATGATGCGCGGCACTTTCGCCAACATCCGCATTCGCAACGAAATGCTCAGCGGTGAAGAAGGCGGCAACACAATCTACATCCCGACCGGGGAAAGGATGCCAATCTACGACGCGGCCATGCGCTATCAAGCGTCGGGCACGCCGCTGGTGGTGATCGCAGGGCAAGAATACGGCACCGGTTCGAGCCGCGACTGGGCGGCCAAGGGCACTAATCTGCTGGGCGTGAAAGCGGTCATCGCCGAAAGCTTCGAGCGGATTCACCGTTCCAACCTGGTGGGCATGGGCGTGCTGCCGTTGCAGTTCAAGCTGGATCAGAACCGCAAGAGCCTGAACCTGACCGGCAAGGAGACGCTGGATATCCTTGGGTTGACCGGCGTCGAGTTGACGCCGCGGATGAACCTGACACTCATCATCACCCGCGAGAACGGCAGCCGCGAGAAAGTCGAGGTGCTGTGCCGGATCGATACGCTCAATGAAGTGGAATACTTCAAGTCAGGGGGGATTTTGCATTACGTGTTGCGGCAGTTGATTGCGTCGTAACCGCCTGCCGACACAGACACCGCCTTCGGGCGGTGTTTTTGTTTGGGCCTGTTTATAATCGCGCCCCGCAAACAGTGCACACTTTGTGGCGAGGGAGCTTGCTCCCGCTCGACTGCGAAGCAGTCGTAAAACAGCCGATGCGATCTGATTGAAGTATTGGGTCACCGGGTTTGGGGCTGCTTCGCACCCCAGCGGGAGCAAGCTCCCTCGCCACAAAAGCTCTTCAGCCTCAAAGGACTAATTTATGCTCGCCCTGCCATGGACATACCTGGCCCTTCTCTCCCTCGGCTACACCCTCGCCCTGACCTACGGCCACCTCGGCTGGCTGGCCGGCATCTCCGTCGCATTGCTGCTCGTCGCTGGTTTCGCGGTCCGTCAGCAAAAAATCCCCATCGCTCGCTTCCTCGGTCACGGCGTGTTCATCATCCTCGCCGTGGCCCTGGCGATGCATTGGCTGCCCGGTTTCTACAACGGTCGTGGCATCGACCCGCATCGCATCACCGACGATGCCGCGCCGTTTACCATGTACCTGAATCAGGACAAGCCCCTGATCGGCTTTTGGCTGTTACTGGTGTGTCCGTGGATTGTCGGCCGGCGCTCTTTGCGCCTTTCGGTTTATGCCACCGCACTCGCCCTGCCCCTGAGCGCCATCCTGGCCTTGGGTGGCGCACTCTTGCTGGGGATGATCAGTTGGGCGCCGAAGTGGCCGGACCAAGCCGGGCTGTGGGTGCTGAACAATCTGCTGCTGGTGACGCTGGTGGAGGAAGCGCTGTTTCGCGGTTACGTCCAGGGTGGGCTGAGCCGGCACTTCAAACACCTGCCCTACGGTGAAAACCTGGCATTGCTGCTCGCCTCGCTGTTGTTCGGCGTGGCGCATGCGGGCGCGGGTTGGCAATGGGTGCTGCTGGCGGGTCTGGCAGGTGTCGGCTATGGTCTGGCCTACCGTTTCGGCGGATTGGGGGCGGCCATCGCCACCCATTTCGGCTTGAACCTGCTGCATTTCGCACTGTTCACGTACCCGATGCTCGCCGGCTGATGCAATGGCCGTTTTGCGACGCGCCACTGATTATTGAAAAATATTTTCAATAAATTCCTGACGCCGCCGACAACCTCTCAAAGCCTTGCGGATTGAAAAAGCCATGCGTAACAACCAGCCCACCACACAACGCGAACGGACCTTTCCGGCTCAGCAACGGTTGATTTCCACCACCGATGCCAAGGGCGTGATCACCTACTGCAACGACGCCTTCGTCGAAATCAGCGGATTTTCTCGTGAAGAACTGATCCGTGCGCCGCATAACTTGGTCCGTCACCCCGACGTTCCGGCGGCGGTGTTCGCGCACATGTGGGGCACACTGAAACAAGGCTTGCCATGGATGGGCATTGTCAAGAATCGCTGCAAGACCGGTGACCACTACTGGGTTAACGCCTATGTCACACCGGTGTTCGAAGGCAATCAGGTGATCGGCTACGAATCGGTGCGGATCAAACCCACCGCCGAGCAGATCCGCCGTGCCGAAGCGCTCTACCAACGCATCAACCAGGGCAAGTCGGCCATTCCTTCGACAGACAAATGGCTGCCGGTCCTTCAGGACTGGGTGCCGTTCATTCTGGTCAGTCAACTGAGCTTCATGATCGGTGCGTCGCTCAACTCCCACTGGGGTTTCGCCCTGGCCGCCGGCCTGTCGGTGCCGCTGGGCTTGCTGGGCTTGAGCTGGCAACAGCGCGGCCTCAAGCGCTTGCTGGTGCTGGCGGGGCAAACCACCTCCGACCCGTTGATCGCGCAGATGTACACCGACAGCCGTGGCGCCCAGGCACGTCTGGAGATGTCGATTCTCAGCCAGGAAGCACGTCTGAAAACCTGCCTGACCCGCCTGCAGGACACCGCCGAGCACCTGACCGAACAAGCCAGGCAGTCCGACACCCTGGCCCACAACAGTTCCACGGGCCTGGAACGTCAACGCGTCGAAACCGAGCAAGTGGCCACCGCCGTCAATCAGATGGCCGCCACCACGCAGGAAGTCGCCAGCCACGTGCAGCGCACCGCCGATGCGACTCAGGAAGCCAATCGCCTGACCGGTCGCGGTCGCGACATCGCCGGGGAAACCCGCGAAGCCATCCAGCGCTTGTCGGTGGTGGTCGGTGAAACCGGGATGACCGTAACCCAGCTGGCCAAGGACAGCGACGAAATCGGTGGCGTGGTCGATGTCATCAAGGGCATCGCCGACCAGACCAACCTGCTGGCCCTGAACGCCGCCATCGAAGCGGCCCGTGCCGGCGAGATGGGCCGTGGTTTTGCCGTGGTGGCTGACGAAGTGCGTCAACTGGCGCAACGCACCAGCGAATCCACCGGCCAGATTCACGCCCTGATCGCCAAGCTGCAACAAACCGCCAGCACCGCAGTGCAAACCATGGAAGCCGGGCATCGTCAGGCTGAAGAAGGCGTGGCGCGGGTACTGGAAGCGGATCAGGCGCTGGTAGGGATCAGCGAAGCGGTGGCCAACATCACCGACATGACCACCCAGATTGCGGCGGCGACCGAAGAGCAAAGTGCGGTGGCTGAAGAGATCAGCCGCAACATCAGCAACATCTCGCAGCTGGCTGACCAGACGTCGGAACAGGCACAGCACTCGGCGCTGTTGAGTGAAGAGCTGACCAAGACGGCGAATACCCAGTATTCGTTGGTGGAGCGGTTTAACCGCTGACAGTCACTGGAAAGACAAAAACCCGGACGGTGAAAACCTCCGGGTTTTTTTATTTTTGCAAATCGTGAAATGTTTTCAAAGAGGCACCTGTCAGTTCTGACAGTAGTCGAAAAAACCCAGGAGGCTTATCAAGGAGACGGTCGCGTTGTCCATCGGACAATGGCTACCGAACTCTTACCAGCAAAAGGATTTCATCATGACAACCCACGCGACCTTTATCCCTAAAAAATGCGCAACGTTCGCAAACGAAAACATCTTTCAGTGGAAATACGGAACCATCAAGAAAACTGCAGAATTCAGTGATTTTTACCAAGGTGAATTTTTCGGTGAGTTTTATTGGTCTATTGGTGGAGGAATGGGTACGGCTGCGGAGGAAAACACGTTTGTTTTCAGTATGACGCTACCCTACAACGGTGACGATGCACTGCCAGGTGTCTATACGCTAGATAACGGGCTGAGCTTTCTCCATGGCCACTGGATTCCCGCGCCTCCCGGCTTCAATGGCTTTCGAACGGTGGATGCAGACTCTGCCACGCTGAACATTATCAACTACAATCCCGTGACAGACATCGTCGAAGGCACATTCGAAGCCCTGTTCAAAAGCCATGGTTATCGTCTGAATCCAAAAGGCACATTCACCATGAAAAGACTGCGGCCTTCAACGCAAATGCCAGACGCACAAAGGGAAAGCACTCCGTGACTTTTAAACACTCAAAATAATCAGACACAACCCCGCCCCCCATAAGTTTTCGGTGTTGAAGATCTCACTCACAACACAATAAAAAGTGGGGAGCGGGCTTGCCAGCGAAGCGGCCCAAACGGGCACCACCTCTTTCACTGAAGAAATGCAGCCACCCGACTCGCCGCCGAAGCCAAATGCTGCTCATGGGTCAACCCGGAAGCCTTCAACGGCTTCAAGTCATGATCCCCTGCCACCAGCCAGAACACCTCGATGCCCGGCGCCAACGCATAACCTTCGACCGCCTCGCGATTGCCCAGGGCATCGCGCTCGCCCTGTACGATCAACGTCCGGGTCTTGAGCCCGGCCAAATGCTCGACCCGAGGTTTCTCCGGTTTACCCACCGCATAAAACGGATAACCCAGGCACACCAACGCATCCGCCCCCAACTCATCCGCCAAAAGACTGGCCATCCGCCCGCCCATGGACTTGCCGCCAATCGCCAGACGCCCAGTGACATGGCGTCGCACCTCGGCGTACACCTCACGCCAGCACTCCAGCAGTTTCGGCGCCGGATTCGGTGGGCGCTTACCCCCGTCGACACGCCGCTGCGCCATGTACGGAAACTCGAAGCGCAACACGTTGACGCCTTGATCGGCGAGGCGTGCAGCCATGTCGTTCATCCAGACGCTGTCCATTGGCGCACCGGCGCCATGGGCGAGAATCAGCGTCACAGGATCCGCCGAAGCCTTTGAAGCCGCTTCATTCCACAACCATCCATGTTCCCGCACACACCGCGCCCATTGATCCCCGTCAATACTGGCCTTGTGCTCTTTGTCCATGCTTGCCTCGCTTTTAGTCTGCCTATAACTCCAGGCGAAGGGAGCGTTGCCTTGCGCAAACGCCTTCACTTCGGCTGAACCGTGGATGGGGAACCATGAACACTTCTATCAGTACCGCCTACAACTACAAGGTGGTCCGCCAATTCGCCATTATGACGGTGGTGTGGGGCATCGTCGGCATGGGGCTCGGGGTTTTTCTCGCAGCCCAATTGGTCTGGCCTGAACTCAACTTCGATTTGCCGTGGACCAGTTTCGGCCGGTTGCGCCCTCTGCACACCAACGCGGTGATCTTCGCCTTCGGCGGTTGCGCCCTGTTCGCCAGTTCGTTCTATTCGGTGCAACGCACCTGCCAGACCCAGTTGTTCGCGCCGAAAATCGCCGCGTTCTGCTTCTGGGGCTGGCAACTGGTGATCCTGCTGGCGGCCATCAGCCTGCCGCTGGGTTACACCAGCTCCAAGGAATACGCCGAGCTGGAATGGCCGATCGACATCCTGATCACCATCGTCTGGGTCGCCTACGCCATTGTGTTCTTCGGTACGCTGGCCAAGCGCAAGACCAAGCACATCTACGTCGGCAACTGGTTCTTCGGTGCGTTCATCATCACCGTGGCGATTCTGCACATCGTCAACAACGTTGAGCTGCCGGTGAGTTTCACCAAGTCCTACTCGGTCTATGCCGGTGCCACCGATGCCATGGTCCAGTGGTGGTACGGCCACAACGCCGTGGGCTTTTTCCTCACCGCCGGTTTCCTCGGGATGATGTACTACTTCGTGCCGAAACAGGCTGAGCGCCCGGTGTATTCCTATCGCTTGTCGATCGTGCACTTCTGGGCGCTGATCACCCTGTACATCTGGGCCGGTCCGCACCACCTGCACTACACCGCGCTGCCAGACTGGGCACAGTCGCTGGGCATGGTGATGTCGCTGATCCTGCTGGCACCAAGCTGGGGCGGGATGATCAACGGGATGATGACGCTCTCGGGCGCCTGGCATAAATTGCGCAGCGACCCGATCCTGCGCTTCCTTGTCGTGTCCCTGGCGTTCTACGGCATGTCGACCTTTGAAGGGCCGATGATGGCCATCAAAACGGTCAACGCGCTCTCCCACTACACCGACTGGACCATCGGCCACGTTCACGCCGGCGCCCTCGGTTGGGTGGCGATGATTTCCATCGGCGCGCTGTACCACATGATCCCGAAAATCTTCGGTCGCCCGCAGATGTACAGCATCGGCCTGATCAATGCGCACTTCTGGCTCGCGACCATCGGCACCGTGCTCTACATCGCTTCGATGTGGGTCAACGGCATCGCCCAGGGCCTCATGTGGCGCGCAGTCAACGAAGACGGCACGCTGACCTACTCCTTCGTCGAAACCCTGGTGGCCAGCCACCCAGGCTTCGTCGTGCGACTGGTGGGCGGTGCGATCTTCCTCAGCGGGATGTTCCTGATGGCTTACAACACCTGGCGCACCGTGCGGGCCTCGCAGCCTGCCGAAGTCGCCGCTGCCGCGCAGATGGCCTGAGGAGTCCGCCATGAAACACGAAACAATCGAGAAAAACGTCGGCCTGCTGATGCTGCTGATGGTTCTGGCGGTGAGCATCGGCGGTCTGACCCAGATCGTCCCGCTGTTCTTCCAGGACGTGACCAACAAACCGGTGGAAGGCATGAAGCCCTACACCGCCCTGCAACTGGAAGGTCGCGACATTTACATCCGCGAAGGCTGTGTCGGTTGCCACTCGCAGATGATCCGGCCGTTCCGTGCCGAGACCGAACGCTACGGGCACTACTCGGTGGCAGGGGAAAGCGTGTGGGATCACCCGTTCCTCTGGGGTTCCAAGCGTACCGGTCCGGACCTGGCCCGGGTCGGCGCACGTTACTCCGATGACTGGCACCGTGCGCACTTGTACAACCCGCGCAACGTGGTGCCGGAGTCGAAAATGCCTGGCTACCCATGGCTGGTCACGCAAGCGGTCGACAGCAGCCACACCGAAACCAAGATCCGCACCATGCGCACCCTTGGCGTGCCATACAGCGATGACGACATCAGCGGCGCGGTCGCCAGCCTCAAGGGCAAGACCGAAATGGACGCACTCGTTTCTTATCTGCAAGTGCTCGGCACTGCCATCAAGAGCAAGAGGTGAGCCATGACCATGCCCTTCGAAATAGTGAGCGAGATAAGCAGTGGAATGATCCGCGGCCTGGGCACGGTCGTGGTGTTCGTGGCTTTCGTCGGCCTGACGCTATGGGTGTTCAACAGCAAGCGCAACCCGGAATTCGCCGAAGCGCGTTTGCTGCCGTTCGCCGATGAACCCCTGGCCGACGACGCCACCCAAGAACCTGAAACAAGGAGTACCCGGCCATGACCACCTTCTGGAGTACGTGGATCTGCGTACTGACTATCGGCAGCCTGATCGGCCTGACCTGGCTGCTGGTCGGCACCCGCAAGGGTGAAACCAAGGGCAGTGTCGACCAGACCATGGGCCACAGCTTCGACGGCATCGAGGAGTACGACAACCCGCTGCCGCAGTGGTGGTTCATGCTGTTCGCCGGCACGCTGGTGTTTGCCGTGGGCTACCTGATTCTTTATCCGGGCCTGGGCAACTGGAAAGGCGTCCTGCCGGGTTACGAGGACGGCTGGACCGGTGTCCACGAATGGGAAAAGGAGATGAACAAGGCTGACGCCAGGTTTGGGCCGATCTTCGCCAAATTCGCGGCCATGCCCGTTGAAGAAGTGGCGAAGGACCCGCAAGCGCTGAAAATGGGCGGTCGTCTGTTCGCGTCCAACTGCTCGGTGTGCCACGGCTCGGATGCCAAGGGCGCTTTCGGCTTCCCGAACCTGGCCGACAGCACCTGGCGCTGGGGCGGTGACGCCGAGATGATCAAGACCACGATCATGGGCGGTCGCATGGCGGCAATGCCGGCCTGGGGGGAAATCCTCGGTGAAGCCGGTGTGAAGAACGTGGCCGCGTATGTACGTCATGAACTGGCGGGCCTGCCATTGCCGGCTGGCGACACCGCCGACCTGCAAGCCGGACAGCAAGCGTTCAGCACCACGTGCGTAGCCTGTCACGGTGCAAACGGCAAGGGTACTGAAGCCATGGGCGCGCCGAACCTGACGCAACCGGCCGGGTTCATCTACGGTACAAGCCTGGCGCAACTTCAGCAGACCATCCGCCATGGCCGCCAGGGCCATATGCCGGCGCAGAATGAACTGCTCGGCAACGACAAGGTGCAATTGCTGGCCGCTTACGTTTACAGCCTGTCCCACGGTCTGAGCACCGAGCGTTTGCAAGCAGAAGGCAAACGCGAATAAATCTCGACCGCTCTACTGCCGCATTCGCCCGGATGCGGCAGTTCCCTGCCTCTTTGCGACCAAGTGTCGCACCCCTCCGTTGGTCCTCCTTTCGGTTCACCAGATTCGGGTCTAAGCTTGCTCCGATGCGGACTGGCATGAGCCGGTTCCAGGTCGACATTGCCCGATGTGTTCAACGAATCTGCTCGATGACAGGCCGCAAAGGCTGGTAGATACCGGCTGTCGTGCCAATTGCCGTCGGTCACCCGATCGTTGTGTTTGAACACACCCCGTAACAACTGACCTGCCCCCCTCACCCTTTTCGTTCGCTGCGACATTTTGTCCGAGGTCAATTTTGTCCTTACGCGGCGCATGGAAAGGCCGCAGAATCAGCTTTTGAAAGCATTGACCCAGGTCATGGCGCGTTGCAATGACCCCCCGCTTTCTACATACTTGCGGCCGATTTTTACTCCTAATAAAACACCCAAACCGTGGAACCTTAGAATGAGCACAGCAATCAGTCCGACTGCTTATAACTATAAGGTAGTCCGCCAGTTCGCCATCATGACGGTGGTCTGGGGGATCCTTGGCATGGGGCTTGGTGTCTTCATCGCCTCACAGCTTGTATGGCCGGAATTGAACTTCGGTCTGCCGTGGACGACTTTTGGACGCTTACGCCCGTTGCACACCAACCTGGTGATTTTCGCCTTCGGTGGTTGTGCTCTGTTTGCCACTTCTTATTACGTCGTGCAGCGAACCTGCCAAACGCGACTGATTTCCGACAGCCTCGCGGCCTTCACCTTCTGGGGTTGGCAAGCGGTGATCGTCGGCGCGATCATTACCTTGCCGCTGGGTTACACCACCACCAAGGAATACGCGGAACTGGAATGGCCCCTGGCTATTCTGCTGGCCATCGTCTGGGTGTCCTACGGTCTGGTGTTCTTCGGCACCATCACCAAGCGCAATACCAAGCACATCTATGTGGGTAACTGGTTCTACGGTGCCTTCATCGTCGTGACGGCGATGCTGCACATCGTCAACCACGCGTCCCTGCCGGTCAGTTTCTTCAAGTCCTACTCGGCCTACGCCGGTGCGACTGACGCAATGATCCAGTGGTGGTACGGCCACAACGCGGTCGGTTTCTTCCTGACCACCGGCTTCCTGGGGATGATGTACTACTTCGTTCCGAAGCAGGCCGAGCGTCCGATCTACTCCTATCGCCTGTCGATCGTGCACTTCTGGGCGCTGATCACCCTGTACATCTGGGCCGGTCCGCACCACCTGCACTACACCGCGCTGCCGGACTGGGCTCAGTCGCTGGGCATGGCGATGTCGATCATCCTGCTGGCGCCAAGCTGGGGCGGCATGATCAACGGCATGATGACCCTCTCGGGCGCCTGGCATAAGCTGCGCACCGACCCGATCCTGCGCTTCCTGGTGGTGTCGCTGGCCTTCTACGGCATGTCGACCTTTGAAGGCCCGATGATGGCCATCAAGACCGTGAACTCGCTGTCGCACTACACCGACTGGACCATCGGCCACGTACACGCCGGTGCCTTGGGCTGGGTTGCGATGATCTCGATCGGCGCCATCTACCACATGATCCCGAAACTGTTCGGTCGCGCGCAGATGCACAGCATCGGCCTGATCAACACGCATTTCTGGCTCGCGACCATCGGTACCGTTCTGTACATCGCTTCGATGTGGGTCAACGGCATCACCCAGGGTCTGATGTGGCGTGCAATCAACGACGACGGCACCCTCACCTACTCGTTCGTCGAAGCCCTGCAAGCCAGCCATCCTGGTTTCATCGTTCGCGCCCTGGGCGGTGCGTTCTTCGCCAGCGGCATGCTGTTCATGGCCTACAACGTATGGCGTACCGTACGTGCCTCGAACCCGGCTGAAGCCAAAGCTGCTGAACAGATTGCTGTAGTTGGAGCTCACTGATGAAGCATGAAGCAGTCGAGAAGAATATTGGCCTGCTGGCCTTCTTCATGGTTATCGCCGTCAGCGTCGGCGGCCTGACCCAGATCGTTCCGCTGTTTTTCCAGGACGTCACCAACAAGCCGGTCGAAGGCATGAAGCCTCGCACCGCCCTTGAACTGGAAGGCCGCGACATTTACATCGCCAACGGTTGTGTCGGCTGCCACTCGCAGATGATCCGCCCGTTCCGTGCTGAAACCGAACGTTACGGCCACTACTCGGTTGCCGGTGAAAGCGTCTGGGACCACCCGTTCCTGTGGGGTTCCAAGCGTACCGGTCCGGACCTGGCCCGTGTCGGCGGTCGTTACTCCGATGACTGGCAGCGTGCGCATTTGTACAACCCGCGCAACGTGGTGCCCGAGTCGAAAATGCCGGCCTACCCGTTCCTCGTGGAAAACAAGCTCGACGGCAAAGACACCGCCAAGAAAATGGAAGTCTTGCGCACGCTCGGCGTCCCTTACACCGACGAAGACATCGCCGGCGCCAAGGATGCTGTGAAGGGCAAAACCGAAATGGACGCGCTGGTGGCCTATCTGCAAGGCCTGGGCACCATCATCAAAAGCAAACGGTGATTTAGATGGATATCGGGATGATTCGTGGCCTGGGCACCGTTGTTGTGATGGTGGCCTTCATCGGTCTGGCGTTGTGGGTATTCAGCCCCAAGCGCAAGTCGGAGTTTGAAGACGCGACCTTGCTGCCTTTCGCGGATGATCCCGAAGCCATCAAGCACGTCGAGCAAGCTTCTAGGAGTAACAAAGAATGACTACGTTCTGGAGTCTGTACGTCACAGTCCTCAGTCTCGGCACGATCTTCGCCCTGACCTGGCTGCTGCTGTCCACCCGCAAGGGCCAGCGCAGCGAAGCCACCGAAGAAACGGTTGGCCACTCCTTCGACGGGATCGAGGAGTACGACAACCCACTGCCGAAATGGTGGTTCATGCTGTTCGTGGGCACCATCATCTTCGCCCTGGGCTATCTGGTGCTGTACCCGGGCCTGGGTAACTGGAAAGGCCTGTTGCCGGGTTACAACTACCTGGATAACGAGAAGCAGACCGCGTTCGCCAACGGCCAGACCGGCTGGACCGGCGTTCACGAGTGGGAAAAAGAAATGGCCAAGTCGGACGCCAAGTTCGGCCCGATCTTCGCCAAGTTCGCTTCGATGCCGATTGAAGAAGTCGCCAAGGACCCGCAAGCCCTGAAGATGGGTGGCCGCCTGTTCGCCTCCAACTGCTCGGTCTGCCACGGCTCCGACGCCAAGGGCGCTTATGGCTTCCCTAACCTGACCGACGCCGACTGGCGCTGGGGCGGTGAGGCAGAAACCATCAAGACCACCATCATGGGTGGCCGCCACGCGGTCATGCCGGCATGGGCTGACGTGATCGGCGAGCAAGGCGTTGCGGACGTTGCTTCGTTCGTACTGATCAACCTCGATGGCCGCAAGCTGCCGGAAGGCACCAAGGCCGATCCGGTTGCCGGTCAGAAGCTGTTCGCCGCCAACTGCGCGGTGTGCCACGGTCCGGAAGGCAAAGGCACGCCAGCCATGGGCGCGCCGAACCTGACTCACCCGGCTGCGTTCATCTACGGTTCGAGCTTCGCTCAATTGCAGCAGACCATCCGTTATGGCCGTCAGGGCCAGATGCCTGCGCAAGAACAGCTGCAAGGCAACGACAAGGTTCACCTGCTGGCCGCTTACGTCTACAGCCTTTCTCACGGTGAGAAAGCGCCGGCGGAAGACGCTCAGTAAGGCCAACGCCTGACTCAACAAACAAGGCCCCGCCAGTGATCTGGCGGGGCCTTTTTCATGGGCGACTGGCCCAGATCGATTTTACCGGTACCGTATCCAACAGCTTTCGGCTCTGCCATTGGTTGTCCTTCACCAGGTTGATCTGCAACTGCTTGCGATCCTCCGAGAAACTGGCAACCAGGTAGGTTTGCTGAGAAGTGGCACCGCTCAGGTACATCGGCACGCCATTCACTTCATAGGCATCACCACCTTGATCATGGAGATGGCCGGCGAAGATGGCAGTGACCTCATACTTCCTGATCATCTGATAAAAGCGCCACTCTTGCTCACTATTACCCATCATTTCGAGTGGCTTGTGCATGTTGATAATGATGGCGTAACCCTGAGTCCGAGCGACTCTCAAATCGTTTTCAAGCCAATCCAGGGTACTGGTGATGTCGAACGTCGTCGGGTTTAACGCATGAGCAATCCTGGTGGCATAGGTCGGCTCATTATTGAGTTGCACCATATGGACGTCCCCTATGTTCTTGGAATAGGCGAGACTGCCGGAATACAGCCGACTCAGAAAATTGCCGGTAATTTTCAAATCAAAATTATCAACCTTATTTTCATGATGCTCTTTAAACTCCACGATACTGCCGGCCGCACAGTTATTGCTGAAGCAATCATCCACGTTGTTCTCATAGTCGTGGTTACCCAGGCCATACAAGAAATCGCCATTGAAGTATTTTTTCAACATGGAGTTCATGTAAGAGCGCTGCCAGCCGTGGCCGAAAGCGGTGATGTCGCCATTGATCATCAGCGGCACGTGGGATTGCGCATGGTTCTTGCGGAAGTCGGCAATACTCGCAAACTGAGTCTCCACCAGCCATTTTGAACGTGTCTTGAAATCCGCATCGGACTCGGGTTCCCTGCGGTCGAGTTTGTCCGTCCACGGGTACTGCGTATCCGAAGCGAAGATCATATGACGTGGGGCACCTTCGATTGAATAGGCCAAAGGCGCCATAGACAGCAGGCACACGCCCAGCACAAACCGCTTAACTTTCTTAGAAATCATAGAATTCCGTTTCCATTAGTATTAGATAAAGTGTGCAACTAACAAACCGCACCCAATCAACCTATTAGAAACAGACAAAAACTTCAAACAACTCATAAAGACCAATTAAATAAATATATTTCCGCTGCACGTCGTAAAACAACAACTTACCCAACCTCAAGTTGGTTAGTTCAACGCATTGCAAGTTTCAAAACGGCGCCTGAAATGACGGCGGCCATGGCGTAAAGTGCTGCGGCAGGCTTGTGGCATGACTGAGGTCAGCAGTTCTGCTCCCGTCGGCCACGCACCGGCCAGGAATCGCCCCATCCTCTGACTCTACATCACGAAAAACCGTCCATAATCCACAAGTCAATTGATTCAAGTCACTACACCATCAATTGAATTTGCCCAACGCGACCAAAGGTCGCACCCTTGAGCCAGAGCGACAGGCGTATCATTGCGCCACTGCAACACCTCTTTTTGACCGCGGTCGGCATGTACTGACCGAGGCATTTTTCCACTGCCGTGGGATGCAATGATGAGCAATCAGATTCCGGTACACGACGTCACACCGCCTGCCAAAGACGCAAACAACAGCGTCGATCTTTACGCCTCTCGAGAAAAAATCTACACCCGTGCCTTCACCGGCCTGTTCCGCAACCTGCGGATGATGGGCGGTGCCGGGTTGTTTCTGCTGTATTTCGGTACGGTCTGGCTGAATTGGGGCGGTCATCAAGCCGTCTGGTGGAACCTGCCGGAACGCAAATTCTTCATCTTTGGCGCGACCTTCTGGCCCCAGGATTTCATCCTGCTCTCCGGGATCCTGATCGTCAGCGCCTTCGGCCTGTTCTTCATTACCGTGTACGCCGGTCGGGTGTGGTGCGGTTATACCTGCCCGCAAAGCGTCTGGACGTGGATTTTCATGTGGTGCGAAAAGGTCACCGAAGGCGACCGCAACCAGCGCATCAAGCTCGACAAGGCGCCGATGAGCGCCAACAAATTCCTGCGCAAACTCAGCAAGCACTCGATGTGGCTGTTGATCGGCTTCGTCACCGGCATGACCTTCGTCGGGTACTTCTCGCCCATTCGCGAACTGACCATCGACTTCTTGACCGGCGAAGCGGATGGCTGGTCGTATTTCTGGGTCGGTTTCTTCACCCTCGCCACCTACGGCAACGCCGGCTGGTTGCGTGAGCAAGTGTGCATTTACATGTGCCCGTATGCGCGCTTCCAGAGCGTGATGTTCGACAAGGACACGCTGATCGTGTCCTACGATCCTCGCCGTGGTGAAAGCCGCGGCCCGCGCAAGAAAGGCGTCGACTACAAGGCTCTGGGCCTGGGCGATTGCATCGATTGCACCATGTGTGTCCAGGTCTGCCCGACCGGCATCGACATTCGCGATGGCCTGCAGATCGAATGCATCGGCTGCGCGGCGTGCATCGATGCCTGCGACAGCATCATGGACAAGATGGACTACCCGCGCGGGTTGATCAGCTACACCACCGAGCACAACCTGTCCGGGCAAAAAACCCATAAACTGCGCCCGCGGCTGATTGGCTATGCCCTGGTGTTGCTGGCCATGATGGGCTTGCTGGCGGGCGCGTTCTTCATGCGTTCACTGGTCGGTTTCGACGTCAGCAAGGACCGCGTGCTGTATCGCGAGAACGCCGAAGGCCGGATCGAGAACGTCTACAGCCTGAAGATCATGAACAAAGACCAGCGCGACCATACCTACGTACTGGAAGCCTCCGGTCTGCCGGACCTCAAGCTGCAAGGCAAGCGCGAGATCAAAGTCGCCGCCGGGGAGATTTTCAGCCAGCCAGTGGAACTGTCCATGGCACCGGAAAAACTGCCGTCGAGCACCAACGAGGTGAAATTCATCCTCAAGGATGCCGACGACGACAGCATCCACGTTGAAGCCAAGAGCCGATTCATCGGCCCACAAATTCGTTGAGAGAAGTAATCATGCCCGCAGCAAACGCCGCAAGCCCTTGGTACAAGCATCTTTGGCCATGGATCATCATCGCCATCCTGGCTTGTTCCGTGACGTTGACCCTGTCCATGGTGACCATCGCGGTGAACAACCCGGACAACCTGGTCAACGATAACTACTACGAGGCCGGCAAAGGCATCAACCGCTCCCTTGATCGTGAGCTGCTGGCCCAGACCCTGTTGCTGCGGGCCAGCGTTCACCTGGATGACGTAACCGGCGAAGTCGACCTGCGCCTGAGCGGCAACAGCCAACCTGAAACCCTTGAGCTGAACCTGATCTCGCCGACCCAGCCGGAAAAGGATCGCAAGATCACCCTTGCCCGCAGTGAAACAGAGCAGGGTCGCTACATCGGTCAATTGAGCGACAAGATTGAAGGCCGTCGTTTTGTCGAATTGCTGGGCACTCAGGACGACCACATCTGGCGCATGTTCGAAGAAGAGCTGGTCAGCCATGATAAGGACCTGCTGCTCGGGGATGAGCCGCTGCAAGGCGCGGAAGACCTGAAGAAGTAAGTTCCAGTGAACACGGTCAACTGTGGCGAGGGAGCTTGCTCCCGCTGGGTGCGAAGCGCCCCCTGAAACCAGCAAACCGATTCTTTCAGTCATAGCGCGTTCGCAGGTTTACGACTGCTGCGCAGCCGAGCGGGAGCAAGCTCCCTCGCCACAATGGTTTCCATGGCAGCACAGATGACCACGCCAACCCCCTGCTACCACTGCGCCCTGCCCGTCCCGGCCGGCAGCCGCTTCACCGCTGCGGTCCTCGGTGAAACCCGCGAGTTCTGCTGCCCGGGGTGCCAGGCCGTGGCTGAGGCAATCGTGGCCGGCGGGCTGGAAAGCTATTACCAGCACCGCAGCGAGTCATCGGCCAACCCCGAAGCCTTGCCGGTGCAGTTGGTGGATGAGTTGGCGCTCTACGACCGCGCCGATGTGCAGAAGCCTTTCGTGCGCCACGACGGCGAACTCGCCGAAACCACCCTGTTGATGGAAGGCATCAGCTGCGCCGCCTGCGGCTGGCTGATCGAAAAACACCTGCGCGCCTTGCCGGCGGTGGCAGAGGCGCGACTGAACCTGTCCAACCATCGTCTTCACGTGCGCTGGGCCGACGCGCAATTGCCATTGAGTCAGGTGCTCAGCGAACTGCGCCACATCGGCTACGCCGCGCACCCGTACCAAGCCGACCGCGCCAGCGAACAACTGGCCAGCGAAAACCGCCTGGCCTTGCGCCAACTGGGCGTCGCCGGGTTGCTGTGGTTCCAGGCGATGATGGCGACCATGGCCACTTGGCCGGAATTCAACATCGACTTGAGTCCCGAGCTGCACACCATCCTGCGCTGGGTCGCACTGTTCCTCACCACGCCGATTGTGTTCTACAGCTGTGCGCCGTTCTTCAAAGGGGCGATGCGCGATTTGCGCACCCGACATCTGACCATGGACGTTTCGGTATCGCTGGCCATCGGCAGTGCCTACATCGCCGGAATCTGGACCTCGATCACCGGCGTCGGCGAGTTGTATTTCGACGCGGTGGGAATGTTCGCGCTGTTCCTGCTGGCCGGTCGATACCTGGAACG
Organism: Pseudomonas sp. FSL W5-0299; assembly: GCF_005930655.1. Taxonomy (NCBI): domain Bacteria; kingdom Pseudomonadati; phylum Pseudomonadota; class Gammaproteobacteria; order Pseudomonadales; family Pseudomonadaceae; genus Pseudomonas; species Pseudomonas sp. FSL W5-0299. The sequence goes on along the minus strand of NZ_RXHX01000006.1, from coordinate 172,359 downwards.
CCGCGCCCGGGAGCGCACCGCCGCCGCCACCGCACAGCTCGTCAACCTGTTGCCGGCCTCGTGCCTGCGCCTGAGTGCCGACGGCCAGAGCGAACGAATCCTGCTTAGCGAACTGCGTGTCGGCGATCAGGTGCTGGTGCATCCGGGCGCCATTCTGCCGGCCGACGGCAAGATCCTCGATGGCCAGTCGAGCATCGACGAATCGCTGCTGACCGGCGAGTACCTGCCGCAACCGCGCACCCAAGGCGACGCGGTCACCGCCGGCACCCTGAACGTCGAAGGCGCGTTGACCGTGCAAGTGCTGGCGCTGGGTCAGGACACGCGGCTGTCGGCCATCGTCCGCCTGCTGGACCGCGCCCAGGCCGAAAAGCCGCGACTGGCGGAAATCGCTGACCGCGCTGCGCAATGGTTCCTGTTGCTGTCATTGATCGCAGCAGCGGCAATCGGCCTGTTGTGGTGGGAGCTGGATGCGTCGCGAGCCTTCTGGATTGTCCTGGCGATGCTGGTTGCGACGTGCCCGTGCGCCTTGTCGCTGGCCACGCCCACCGCCCTCACGGCCGCCACCGGCACGTTGCACAAACTCGGTTTACTGCTGACCCGTGGCCATGTGCTGGAAGGCCTGAACCAGATCGACACGGTGATTTTCGACAAGACCGGCACGTTGACCGAGGGTCGATTGGCCTTGCGTTCGATCCGCCCGCTCGGCGCGCTCGACAGCGATCAATGCCTGAGTCTCGCCGCCGCCCTGGAAAACCGTTCCGAACACCCGATTGCCCGGGCATTTGGCCGAGCGCCGCTGGCGGCCGAAGAAGTCCTCAGCACGCCGGGGCTTGGCCTCGAGGGCCTGGTCGGCACGCAACGCCTGCGCATCGGCCAGCCGGGTTTCGTCTGCGAACTCAGTGGCGCGGCGACACCGGTCATGCCCGATGAAGCCGGGCAGTGGCTGCTACTCGGCGACAGCCAGGGGCCGCTGGCGTGGTTTGTCCTCGATGACCGTTTGCGTGCCGACGCCCCGGCACTATTGGAAGCCTGCAAGGCCCGTGGCTGGCGCACCTTGCTGCTGTCGGGCGATACCTCACCGATGGTCGCCAGCGTGGCCGCCGAACTGGGCATCGACGAAGCCCGGGGCGGTTTGCGTCCGGATGACAAATTGCAGGTCCTGCAACAGTTGCACAAGGAAGGCCGCAAGGTGTTGATGCTCGGTGACGGCGTCAATGACGTGCCAGTGCTGGCCGCAGCCGACATCAGCGTGGCGATGGGTTCAGCCACCGACCTGGCGAAAACCAGCGCCGATGCGGTGTTGCTGTCCAACCGCCTCGATGCGCTGGTGCAGGCCTTCAGCCTGGCGCGGCGCACCCGTCGGGTAATCATCGAGAACCTGCTGTGGGCCGGGCTGTACAATGGCCTCATGTTGCCGTTCGCCGCCCTCGGCTGGATCACACCGGTATGGGCCGCGGTCGGCATGTCCATCAGTTCGTTGACCGTGGTGCTGAACGCCCTGCGCCTGACTCGCCTGCCGAGCGCGCCTGGCGCCCGGCCCACGCCAGAAACCCGCCCGCTGCCGGCCTGAGCCGCGCGGGCATGGAGTCCAGATGCCAGCTCTCTACGTGATGATCCCGGCCGCGCTGCTGATCGTGGCCATCGCTATCTATATCTTCTTCTGGGCGGTCGACAGCGGTCAGTACGACGACCTCGACGGCCCGGCCCACAGCATTCTGTTCGACGACCAGGATCCGAACCACCAAGCCGCAGTCGACGAAGCCAGCGGCCATCCGGCCAAACCGGACGACAAGGCGCCTCCGCATGCTTGAGTTGGCGCCACTGCTGGTGTCTGCGGTGATTCTCGGCCTGCTCGGCGGTGGGCATTGCCTGGGCATGTGCGGCGGCTTGATGGGCGCGCTCACCCTGGCGATTCCCAAGGAACAGCGCAGCCGCCGTTTTCGCCTGCTGCTGGCGTACAACCTGGGGCGAATTCTCAGCTATGCAACGGCCGGTCTTTTGATCGGCCTGGCGGGTTGGGCAGTGGCCAACAGCCCGGCCGCCATGTTCATGCGCGTGATCGCCGGATTGTTGCTGATCGCCATGGGGCTGTACCTCGCCGGCTGGTGGAGCGGCCTGACCCGCATCGAGAGCCTTGGCCGCGGCCTGTGGCGGCATATCCAGCCGGTTGCCAACAAACTGCTGCCGGTGTCGAGCCTGCCCCGCGCCTTATTGCTGGGCGCGCTGTGGGGCTGGTTGCCGTGCGGGTTGGTTTACAGCACGTTGCTGTGGGCGGCGAGCCAGGGCAATGCGCTGGACAGTGCGCTGCTGATGCTCGCGTTCGGGCTCGGCACCTGGCCGGTGCTGCTGGCCACGGGGTTGGCGGCTGAGCGGGTCACGGCGTTGTTGCGCAAGCGCAGTGTGCGCATGACCGGTGGGTTGCTGGTGATCCTGTTTGGCATCTGGACTTTGCCGGGGCCGCATCAGCATTGGCTCATGGGGCATTAGATCGGTGGTGCGGCCTTCGCGGGCAAGCCTCGCTCCTACATTGAAATGCATTCCCCTGCTCGCGAAGAGGCCCTGACTGGCCACACATATCCTGACCGTTGATGCAAATCAAGATGCCCCGGCGTCGCCCCCCATAGACTTGCGAACACTGCCAGCCTATCCGGGGGAATGCCCGCATGATGCTCGACGCCATTCGTTGGGATACCGATCTGATCCGCCGTTACGACCTGGCGGGGCCGCGCTACACCTCTTACCCCACTGCCGTGCAATTCGACGGGCAGGTCGGCACGTTTGACCTGTTCCACGCCCTGCGCGACAGCCGTAAGGCCCAGCGCCCATTGTCGCTGTACGTGCATGTGCCGTTCTGCGCGAACATTTGTTACTACTGCGCGTGCAACAAAGTCATCACCAAGGACCGAGGCCGCGCCCTGCCCTATTTGCAGCGTCTTGAGCAGGAAATCCAGCTGATCGCCTGCCACCTCGACCCGGCGCAAAAAGTCGAACAACTGCACTTTGGCGGCGGCACCCCGACCTTTCTCAGCCACGACGAACTGCGCCAGTTGATGGCTCAGTTGCGCAAGCACTTCAACCTGCTGGACGACGATTCCGGCGACTATGGCATCGAGATCGACCCTCGCGAAGCCGACTGGTCGACCATGGGACTGCTGCGTGAACTGGGTTTCAACCGGGTCAGCATTGGCCTGCAAGACCTCGACCCGGCAGTGCAACGGGCGGTCAATCGCCTGCAAAGCCTGGAAGAAACCCGCGCCGTGATCGACGCCGCCCGAACCCTGCAATTCCGCTCGATCAACATCGACCTGATCTACGGCTTGCCGAAGCAGACCCCGGAAAACTTCGCGCGCACGGTCGACGAAGTCATTGCGCTGCAACCGGATCGGCTTTCGGTGTTCAACTACGCGCACCTGCCGGAACGCTTTATGCCGCAGCGGCGAATCAACAGCAACGAGTTGCCGACGCCGGCGCAGAAGCTGGAAATGCTGCAGCGCACCATCGAACAACTGACCGCTGCCGGCTACCGCTACATCGGCATGGACCACTTCGCCTTGCCCGACGATGAGCTGGCGATTGCCCAGGAAGAATCGACCCTGCAGCGTAACTTTCAGGGCTACACCACTCACGGTCATTGCGACCTGATCGGGCTGGGGGTCTCGGCCATCAGTCAGATCGGCGACCTCTACTGCCAGAACAACAGCGATTTGAACCAGTACCAGAACACCTTGGCCACCGCTCAACTGGCAACCAGCCGGGGCCTGATATGCAATGCTGATGACCGCGTGCGACGGGCGGTAATTCAGCAGTTGATCTGCACGTTCAATCTGGAGTTCGCGCAGATCGAACAGGCCTTCAACATCGATTTTCGCGGTTACTTCGGTGACCTGTGGCCTCAGCTACAGACCATGGCCGAGGACGGCTTGATCAGCCTCGATAATGAGCGGATCAGCGTACTGCCCGCCGGTCGCTTGCTGGTGCGCTCGGTGTGCATGGTGTTCGATGCCTATTTGCAACAGCACAATCACCAGCGATTTTCGCGAGTGATTTAGTCATCCGTTCACTTGTCGGTTAACAAAATGCTGGCTTTATGACCCTGCGGCAAAATCGCCGCGTGCCTGAATGTCCTCCCGTGAGTTACCCTTACGGCTTATGTGTGTTTTCCCACAAGGATTGAAGAAATGTCCGAGCCAGTAAAACTGCGCGCTAACGGCCAGGCCCATTGCAAGGATTGCAGCCTGGCCCCCCTCTGCTTGCCACTTTCTCTGAATCTGGAAGACATGGAAGCGTTGGACGAGATCGTCAAACGGGGTCGCCCGTTGAAAAAAGGCGAGTTCCTGTTCCGCCAAGGCGATACTTTCGATTCCGTTTATGCAGTGCGCTCCGGCGCCCTCAAGACCTTCAGCCTCAGCGATGGCGGTGAAGAACAGCTCACCGGCTTCCACTTGCCGAGCGAACTGGTTGGCCTGTCGGGCATGGACACTGAAAAGCACCCGGTTTCGGCGCAAGCCCTGGAAACCACGTCGGTGTGTGAAATCCCCTTCGAACGCCTCGACGAACTGGCCCTGCAACTGCCACAACTGCGCCGTCAGTTGATGCGGGTGATGAGCCGCGAGATTCGCGACGATCAGCAAATGATGTTGCTGCTGTCGAAAAAAACCGCCGACGAGCGCATCGCCACGTTCCTGGTCAACCTCTCGGCACGTTTCCGCGCCCGGGGCTTCTCGGCCAACCAGTTCCGCCTGAGCATGTCGCGTAACGAAATCGGCAATTACCTGGGCCTGGCGGTGGAAACCGTGTCCCGGGTGTTCACACGCTTCCAGCAAAACGAACTGATCGCCGCCGAGGGCAAGGAAATCCACATCCTCGACCCGATCCAGCTCTGCGCCCTGGCCGGTGGCTCGCTCGAAGGCTGACGGAGATAATTGCGGCTGAGCGAAACGGTTCAGCCGCCGTTATACTGCGACGTTTGCAGCCTGCCAGGACACCTCGACGATGCTCATCGAATCCTTCGACATCAAATCCCTGATCCGCCCCGTGATCGACTTCCCCAAGCCGGGCGTGATCTTTCGTGACATCACCCCGTTGTTCCAGTCGCCTACGGCCCTGCGCCTGGTGATGGACAGCTTTGCCCACCGTTATGTCGAGGCGGACTTCACGCACATCGGTGCGATGGATGCGCGCGGCTTCCTGATCGGCTCGGTCCTGGCCTATCAGCTGAACAAGCCGTTGGTGCTGTTCCGCAAGCAAGGCAAACTGCCGGCCGACGTGTTGGCCGAAGGTTATGCGACCGAATACGGCGAAGCCTTTCTCGAAGTGCACGCCGACAGCTTGTGCGAAGGCGACTCGGTGGTGATGTTTGATGATTTGATCGCCACCGGCGGTACGCTGATTGCGGCGGCGAACCTGATTCGGCGCATGGGCGCGCGGATTCATGAAGCGGCGGCAATCATTGACCTGCCGGAGCTGGGTGGGTCGCAGCGGCTGGAAGAGCAGGGAATTCCTACGTTTTGCCTGACGCAGTTTGCGTTGAGCGAGAAGTAAAGCGGCGTTCTCACTGACGCCTTCGCGGGCAAGCCTCGCTCCTACGAGATCAGAGTCGTGTCGGAAACTCGGCTTCGACCGAAAACCGTAGGAGCGAGGCTTGCCCGCGAAGGCGCAAGCCGACACACCGCAACATTCAAAGCCCCATCTGCTTGCTGATGATCTCGTTCATCACTTCCCGCGTCCCGCCGCCGATCGACAGAATCCGGTTATCCCGATACAGCCGCTCCACCAGGCTCTCGCGCATATACCCCAAACCGCCCAAAATCTGCACCGCATCCGTGGTAATCCGGTCTGCCGTGTCGGTCGCGAAGTTCTTGGCCATGGAAATCTCCTTGATCACGCTCTGCCCCGCTGCCATCTTCGCCGCCTGACGGTAAGTGAACTCGCGCGACACCTCCAACGCCGTGGCCATTTCCGCAAGGCGATGCTTGAGTACCTGGAACTTGCCGATGGGTTTGCCAAAGGCTTCGCGCTGACGCGCCCATTTCAGGCTTTCCTCCAGCGCCAGCTGCGCCGTCATGTTGGCCATCAGCGCCAAGGCCAGGCGTTCGCTCTGGAAGTTGCCCATGATGCAGGCGAAGCCCATGTTCTCGGCGCCAATCAGATTTCCCACAGGCACCCGGCAATCATCGAAGAACAATTCGGCCGTGTCCGACGCCCACCAGCCCATCTTCTTCAACTGCCGGCCGACGGTGAAACCGGGTGTACCTTTTTCGATCAGCAGCAGACTGATGCCACCAAAACCCGGCTCACCGGTGCGCACCGCCACGGTGTAGAAATCCGCGCGCACACCACTGGTGATAAAGGTCTTGCTGCCGCTGACCCGGTAAAAGTCGCCGTCACGCACAGCGCGGGTTTGCAGGTTGGCCACATCGGAGCCGCCGCTGGGCTCGGTGACCGCCAGCGCGCTGATCTTCTCGCCGGCCAGCACTTGCGGCACCACACGATCACGAATTTCGGGGCGGGCCCACTTGAGAATCGGCGGCAGTCCGATGTCCAGCGAACCGAGGCCGGCCACCAGACCGCCGGAGCCACAACGCATCAACTCTTCGCTGGCGGCGACCTTGGCAAACAGATCGCCTTCGTGACTGCCGCCCAGGGAGTCGGGATAGCCGATCCCGAGGATGCCCGCCGCACCGGCCTTGAGATAGAGCTCGCGGGGAAAGCTTTCCGCTTCTTCCCACTGATCGATGTCCGGAAGAATCTCGCGCTCGACGAAACGTCTGACGCTGTCGCGAACCAATTGGTGGCTGGGATCGAAGTATTCCTGAAAGGCAGGCATCGGCGAACTCCACTGAAGGTTCAGCGAAGTTAACCGAGCGCTTGCTTGGTTTTCAACTGGATTATTGTGAATCTGATGGACCGAGGCGCTTGGCTTGCTGGCGATGGCGTCGGTCCAGACGCTACAAAGCGATCGGCTTACGCCCGGCAAACGAATGCGCCAACGTCCCGCCATCCACCAGCTCCAGCTCACCCCCCAACGGCACGCCGTGGGCAATACGCGAAGCGACCAGGCCTTTGTTACTCAACAACTGCGCGATGTAATGCGCCGTCGCCTCACCTTCCACGGTCGGGTTGGTGGCCAGGATGACTTCAGTAAAGGAGCCCGCCTCTTCAATCCGCGCCAACAGCTGCGGAATGCCAATGGCCTCCGGCCCCAGGCCGTCGAGCGGCGAGAGATGGCCCTTGAGCACAAAGTAGCGACCCCGGAACCCGGTCTGCTCCACGGCGTAGACGTCCATCGGACCCTCCACCACGCAGAGCAAGGTGTCGTCACGGCGCGTATCGGCACATTGCGGGCACAGGTCGTCTTCGGTCAGCGTGCGGCATAACCGGCAATGGCCCACCCCTTCCATGGCCTGGCTCAGTGCCGACGCCAGTCGCGAACCCCCGCTGCGATCACGCTCAAGCAGTTGCAGCGCCATGCGCTGAGCGGTTTTCTGACCGACGCCCGGCAAAATGCGCAGGGCGTCGATCAGTTGGCGAATCAAAGGGCTGAAGCTCATGGGGAAACGTCCGACAAAACAACGAGACGCGGTTTATACCCGCGCCTCTGATTAGCGTCAATTATTCAGTCCTGGGCGACGCGCACCACCAGTTTGCCGAAGTTGCGTCCTTCCAGCAGACCGATGAAGGCCTCAGGCGCATTCTCAAGGCCATCGACCACGTCTTCGCGGAACTTGACCTTGCCGTCACGCACCCACGGCGCCATGGCACTGACGAACTCCGGCTGACGATCACCGTAGTCGTCGAATACGATAAAGCCCTGAATGCGCACGCGTTTGGTCAGCAAGGTGCGTTGCAATTGCGGCAGGCGATCCGGGCCGGTCGGCGCTTCGTGGGCGTTGTAGGAAGCGATGAGGCCGCACAGTGGAATCCGCGCCTTGGCATTGAGCAACGGCACCACCGCGTCGAACACCTTGCCACCGACGTTCTCGTAGTAAATATCGATACCCTCGGGGCACGCCTGGGCCAGTTCATCGGCGAAGTTCGGGCTCTTGTGGTCAACGCAAGCGTCGAACCCCAATTCCTCCACCACGTAGCGGCATTTTTCCGCACCGCCCGCCACGCCCACGACGCGCAGGCCTTTGATCTTCGCCACCTGGCCGACCACCGAACCCACCGCGCCCGAGGCAGCCGCGACCACCAGGGTTTCGCCGGCCTTGGGCTGACCGATGTCCATCAGACCCATGTACGCGGTCATGCCCGGCATGCCCAGCACTCCCAGGGCCATGGACGGGGACGGCAAACCGCTTGGCACCGGAATGATGTTGCGACCGTCGCTGATGCTGTGGCTCTGCCAGCCGGTGGCGCCCACCACCAGATCGCCTTCGTGGAATTTCGGATTCAGCGAGCGCTCGACGCGGCTGACAGCGCCTCCGGTCATCACCTCGCCGATTTCCACCGGTGCGGCGTAGGAAGGCGCGTCACTCATGCGGCCGCGCATGTAGGGGTCCAGCGAGAGGTATTGAGTCTTGAGCAGGACCTGGCCTTCGGCAAGTTCCGGCAGTGCTTCCCGTTCCAGGCGGAAATTCTCCGGTGTCGGCGCGCCTACGGGGCGGGACGCCAGGACGATACGTTGGTTGAGGGTCAATGCGTCTGGCATGTGAGCGTCTCCTGTGATCGATGAATTTCGGCGGTATAGGGAGCAGACCGTTGTGGAGGTGTGGCGTTCGATGTTTCGTCCGTTGGACCGAGGTGACTTCTTCGCGGCACCTACAAGGTCAGCGATGCTTCTGTAGGAACGAGGCTTGCCCGCGAAGGCTGCCTCACAGGCACCGCGTTTCCAACGGGCAGAAACAAAAATGCCAGGCGCGATGCCTGGCATTTTTTTGTAGCTCATCCGACGCGCTTTGGCGAATCAGAACGGCAGTTTCATACCCGGTGGCAGTTGCATGCCAGCGGTCATGCTGCCCATTTTGTCCTGGCTGTTGGCTTCGATCTTGCGCACGGCGTCGTTGACGGCGGCGGCGAACACGGCTTCGAGCATCTCTTTGTCGTCTTCGCTCAGGCCTTCAACCAGGCTCGGGTCGATGGTCACGCGCTTGACGTCGTGACGACCGGTCATCACCACGGTGACCATATCGCCGCCGGCTTTACCGGTGACTTCAGCGTTGGCCAGTTCTTCCTGCATCTTGGCCATTTTTTCCTGCATCTGCTGTGCCTGCTTCATCAGGCCGGCCATGCCACCTTTCATCATGGGAATCACCTCAAAAGTACTTGGATTTAAACAGCGCCCGGCCCTTGGGGCCAAACGCCTTCAGTTATTAGCCCTGACTGACCAGGGCTTCGACAGGTTCAATAGTATCGTTGCGAACCACCGCACCGAACTGCTGCATCATTTGCTGGATGAACGGATCACCGTGAATCGACTCCTCGGCCTCGCGCTGACGGTTCGCACGACGACGGGAAGCGGCCTGGGCCGGGGTTTCCTGCTCCGGCTTGATCAGTTCCATGCTCAGGGTCAGGGTGCGCCCGTGAAACTGGTTCAACGCATCGTTGAGACGCCGTTGCTGGGTCGCGTTGAACAAGGCGCTGTGGGCCGGGTCCAGGTGCATCAGCCAGTGGTCACCATCGACGGCGATCAGCGTGCAGTTGGCGGCGATGCTGCCGGTCATGCCAGAGATCGGCAGTTTCGGGAACAGCTCCAGCCATTGCAGGGCCAGGCCGGTGGCGGGCATGGCGGCCGGCTCAGGCTCGGGTTCCGGTGCTGGCTCGGCAGCGTGTTCACTGGCCAGTTCATCGAGGTAGCTGTAGGCCGAATCCATGTCCGGCTCGATATAGTCTTCGTCCAGCGGCGGCTCGTCATCCAGGTCCACGCCCGGGGTGGCGGCATCGACGTCGGCCACCGACGGTTCCGGGATCGGCGCTGCGGCCCACTCCGGCGCGTCCGGCACCACGCTGTCCGGCGTCGGCAACGGCATGGGCGGCAGATCAGGTTGTTCGCTGGCGGTTTCCAGGACCGGCTCGACGGCGGGTTGCTGGACGGGTTCCGGTTCGACCGGGTCATTCCACGGCAAGTCGACCGCCGCCTCGACCGCGACCGGCTCAACCACAGGCTCGGCCACCACAACGGGCGCCACCGGTTCAGGCGCTGGGGCAGGAATCGCCGCCGCGACGGGCTCAGGCGCCGGCGCAACGGGTGCAACTGCCGCAGCGACTACCGGTGCCACCACCGGCGCGGCAGCCACTGAATTTGCGGAATCAACTGTGGCCTGGCTGATCCCCACTGGCTTTAGCGGTTGCCTCGGGGCGTCCGCGGTGTCCGCCGGTCGGAACGCGAGCATTCGCAGCAGGACCATTTCGAAGCCACCACGAGGGTCCGGCGCCAGCGGCAAGTCGCGGCGGCCGATCAGACCCATCTGGTAATAGAACTGCACGTCTTCGGCCGGCAAGGCCTGGGCCAGTGCCAGCACCCGATCGCGGTCGCCATGACCGTTGTCGACGCCTTCAGGCAACGCCTGGGCGATGGCGACACGGTGCAGAACGTTGAGAATTTCCGAGAGCACGCCATTCCAGTCCGGGCCTTGTTCCGCCAGATGGCGGACACCTTCGAGCAAGGCCTTGGCGTCGCCTTCGATCAGCGCATGCAGAACGTCGTAGACCTGACCATGATCGAGCGTGCCCAGCATCGCCCGCACGTCGGCAGCCATGACCTTGCCTTCACCGAAGGCGATGGCCTGGTCGGTCAGACTCATGGCGTCACGCATCGAGCCGTCGGCGGCGCGGCCCAGCAGCCACAGTGCGTCGTCTTCGAACGGCACGTTCTCGACGCCCAGGACGTGGGTCAAATGCTCGACCACACGCTCCGGCGTCATGTTCTTGAGGGAGAACTGCAGGCACCGCGACAGAATGGTTGCAGGAAGTTTCTGCGGGTCGGTCGTCGCCAGGATGAACTTGACGTAGGGTGGCGGCTCTTCAAGGGTTTTCAACAGCGCATTGAAGGAATGGCTGGAGAGCATGTGCACTTCGTCGATCAGGTAGACCTTGAAGCGGCCACGGCTCGGCGCGTATTGCACGTTATCGAGCAACTCGCGGGTGTCCTCGACCTTGGTCCGGCTCGCGGCGTCGATCTCGATCAGGTCGACAAAGCGGCCCTCATCGATTTCGCGGCACACCGAACACTCGCCGCACGGCGTCGAAGTGATTCCTGTTTCACAGTTCAGGCATTTGGCGATGATCCGTGCGATGGTGGTCTTGCCGACCCCGCGCGTACCGGTGAACAGGTAGGCGTGGTGCAGCCGCTGGCTGTCCAAGGCATTGATCAGAGCCTTGAGCACATGGGTCTGGCCGACCATTTCGCGGAACGAGCGCGGACGCCATTTACGTGCAAGAACCTGATAACTCATCGAAAACCGTCGCAACGAAGGAACAGAAGCGGCTAATGCTAGCGGAGCAAGGCCAAAATTGCATCCGGTGCGCTCGTCTAATCTGGCTAAGATGCACTTTGGGGGGCTTTTATCGGCTCAGGTTTGCGACGTACCGGAGCGTTTATGCGTTTTGCCTTGGGGGCACTGCTGTGGATAAGTGTGAGCGTCGCCGCCGCCGAAGCGCCGCTGCGTTTTGTGGTGCCCGACAGTTGGGCGATGCCGATGGTGCAACTGGAACGCGGACAAGTGACCCAGGGCATCCTGTATGACGTGATGCTCAGCCTGGCGACCCAGGTCGGCGTGCCGGCCGAATTTCATGTGTTGCCCCGGGCGCGGGTGCAAAGCGCCATGGAACATGGCGAGGTCGATATACGCTGCTATGCCGCGCAGTCCTGGCTGCCGAATCAGTCCGGCGACTACCTCTGGAGCATTCCCCTCTGGTTTCAGCGCGACATGCTGATCAGCCGGCAGGATCCGCTGCCTTTGGTGGTGCCTGCGAACTTGTCGCGGCAAGCCATCGGTACCGTGCTCGGCTACTCCTACCCCACCTTGCAACCGCTGTTCGATGCCGACCGTTTGCGCCGCGAAGACGCGCGCAACCAGGAACAAGTGCTGGAAAAACTCCACGCCGGGCGCTATCGCTACGCCGTGAGCAATCAATGGACACTGGACTGGTTCAATCAGCGCCTGTTACCCGACAAGCAACTCAAAGGCGTGGCGGTGCTGGAAGAACAGAGCGTCGGCTGCTACGTGCGCAATGACCCCAAGGTGCCGGTGCAACGCATACTGCGCACGTTGCTGCGGATGAAAATGTCGGGGGAGATTGATGACATTATCCGGCTTTATATCGGTTCGGGTCCTGGCACACTTTAAGCAAATCCTCTGATCAACACGAAACCTGTGGGAGCGAGCCTGCTCGCTATAGCGGTTTGCCATTCAACACTGATGGCGACTGCCAGATTGCTATCGCGAGCAGGCTCGCTCCTACAGGGGATAAGTGTCGATTACAGAACTTCAGCCAACCTGATCCAGCGCTTGCCATTGCGGCGGCGCGACGAACCCCGCGACCCAACCCGGCACGTCGGCGGGGGGCATTGGCCGGGCGATGAAATAGCCTTGAGCCACTTCACACCCCAGTCGCAACAGCAACTCACCGTGCTCGATACTTTGCAGTCCTTCAGCAATCACCTGCCGGCCAAACGCCCGGGCCAGACCGATCACCGCCGTGGCCAGCGCCAGATCATCGCGATCGTCCAGAATGTCACGCACAAACGACTTATCGATCTTGATGGTTTGGGTGCGCAATCGCTTGAGGTAGCTCAGCGACGAATAGCCAGTGCCGAAGTCGCCCAGTGAAAACTGCACCCCCAGCGCCTGACAGGCCTGCAAACAGTCGCTCACGTGCTGGATGTTCTCGACCGCCACCGACTCGACGATTTCCAGGTCGAGCATCTGCGGCGCAATGTCGGCATGCCGGGCGAGGACGTGCCTGAGCCGGTCGACGAAATCCGCGCGCTGAAAATGCCGTGCCGCGATATTAATGCTGATCGGCCAGCCCTGCCCCGCCTGCTGCCAGTGGTGCAACTGCGTCAGCACCTGATCCATCACCCATTCACCGATGTCGACGATCAGGTCCGTCTCTTCCACAAACGGCAAAAACTCCCGGGCCGGCACCATGCCGTTTTGCGGGTGCTCCCAGCGCAACAGCGCCTCGAAGCCGACCACCACGCCAAGGCGCATGTTGACCTTGGGCTGGAAATGCAGACGCAACTCATCGGCGGCCAGCGCCTGGCGCACGCGTTCGACCGTCTGGTGAGTGGCCTTGACCTCCTGATCCCTGGACACGTCGAACAGATGGAATCGGTTGCGCCCGCGCTGCTTGGCCACGTACATGGCTTGATCGGCGTGACGCAGCAGGGTTTCAGCATCTTCATGGTCGAGTGGGAACAGCGTAACGCCGATGCTGGCGAACACATTGATGTCCTTGCCGTGCAAGGTATACGGCGCCGAAATCGCCCCCAGCACCCGGTTCAGCGCCGCGCGCAACTCCGGCAGATCCCGCACGTAACGCAACACCAGCACGAACTCGTCGCCGGCCAACCGCGCCACGACATCTTCGCCGCGCACGATGTGGCGCAAACGCTTGGCCACTTCAACCAATAATTGATCGCCACTGGCGTGACCGTAGCCGTCGTTGACCGCCTTGAACCCGTCAAGGTCGAGCATGCACACGGCGAGCGGGATGTTTTCCTTTCGGGAGAACTCCAGCGCCTGATCCAGCAGATCCGAGAGGAACGCGCGATTGGGCAGCCCGGTCAGCACGTCGTGCCCGACCCGCCATTGCAGGGAATGCAACAACTGGCGTTTTTCGCTGATATCGAAACGAATCGACAGGTATCGGTCGACCCGTCCGGTGTCGTCATTGAGCACGGGCACCATGGTGCTTTCGACCCAGTACAGGCTGCCATCCTTGGCGCGATTGCAGATTTCGCCCTTCCAGACCTTGCCCAGCGCGATGGTGCGCCACATACCGGCGAAGAAATCAGCGGTGTGCACGCCGGAGTTGAGGAGACGGTGGTTCTGCCCGAGCAACTCGTCGCGGCTATAACCGGACACGGCGCAGAACTGATCATTGACGTGGGTGATCCGGCCGCTCAGGTCCGTCTCGGAAAAAATGGCGGCGGCATCCACGGCCCTGCGGTATTTCTCATCCATGAATCAGGCTCGCTGTCGCTAGCGGTGGGACTGCGCAAACACGTGTTCACTCCATGACCCGCATTTGATGACCGCGCAGAACCGAAGATCGGCTAGTCTCAAAAACCTCGTGCAAGGCCGGCAAAGGAGCGCAATGCTGGCGGTTTGGCGTTGCCCATTTTCTGGAAACAGATCACCAATCACCCCTTATTGGCGGCGATTCTACGAAACGCATCACATTTTGCAAAGCAAGGTGATGGATCATGCGGTTGTCTAATGCGAAAATCTATCGTTAAGTTCTTGATTCTAAATGGGAATTGAGCGATGCAAATTTCAAGTTTGGGTCCGGCCATCCGACGCTACCGCAAGGTCGCGGGGCTTACTCAGGCTGAACTCGGCGAAAAAACCGGTTTTGACCCCAAAACCATCAGCCGCTTTGAAACCGGAACCTATACCCCCAGCGTCGAAGCCTTGTTCTTGCTTGCCGACGTGCTGGACGTAAAGCTGAAAGCCTTTTTCGCCGATATGGGTGATGAAGATGAACAGCGGGCGTATCTGTTCGGTGTCATCCATAAAGCCACCCCGAAGGATCTGGGAAAGCTGATCGCAGCGGTTGACCAGGCCTTGTCCAAGCCTTAGTGGTGGAAATGAAAAAGGAGGCCGACGTGTCTGATACGACACATCGGCCTCCTTTTTTATATTCATTCTAAAAATCAGGAACGACAAAAAACCGCCTGGATCAAGGGCCATGGCAGCAACACACACTAAGTATTTTCAGACAGAAAACGCGAGAGAGGGCTCGCGGTGCGTTATGGAGGCAACCCCACCAGCCACACCCCGGCACACAATGTTCCCGCTGTGGCTGCTTCCTTCCGGATCTGACCAGGTTCACGGGTAATCGTTGCGGGGGGACCGATGGGGTCACCATAACGACGCTCACCTGACGGCGAGCCGCGCCATTGTACCTATCTGGGACGAAGTTACAACCGTTCGGGGGGATTAAAAAATATGTGCTGGTTCAAGGACATGCAAAGTCTGCAGAACACCGTAGTCATGTAGCAGCTGTCGAGCTTGCGAGGCTGCTGCAAGTGAATGCAGGCGGCTACAGGTCTTGCAACACCTCATCCGCCCTGCCGCCCTCCTGCTGGATCACCAGATGGATGAAGTGCAGTTTGGCGATAACCGCGGGCGGCAGCACAAACGGATAGAAATCCGGCTGCCCCATGCTCCGCGACAGCTCGTTGAGCATGCCGGCCAGTTCGATCCATGCGTTGACGAACGACAGGAACGCCGCGCCGCCGGGATGCTGTGGATCGTAGAGCGTGTCGAGCGGGAATGGCTGGTAGTCGAAATCCATCTCGCGCGCGCTCATGCCAAACCCCAGCGCCGTGTCCACCGCGTCCATCATGTGCAGGTAATGCGCCCAGGTTTCCGCCCAATCTTCCCATGGATGCATGGTGGCGTAGGCGCTGACACATTGCTGCTGCCAGTCGAGCGGTGCGCCTTGCTGATAATGGCGTTCGAGGGCGTCGGCGTAGCTGAGACGCTCGTCGCCGAACAGGTTGCGGAACGGTTCCAGCCAATGACTGTTGGCGATCAGCCGGTCCCAGTAGTAATGCCCGACTTCATGACGAAAATGCCCGAGCAGCGTGCGATAAGGCTCGTGCATTTGCACCCGGACCTTTTCGCGGTGGGCGTCATCGGCTTCCTTGATATCGAGGGTGATCAGGCCATTGGCGTGCCCCGTGGTCGGCGGTTTGCCTTCCAGGTCAACACCGATGAAATCGAAGGCGAGACCGGTCTGTTCGTCGACGCTTTTGGGAATCACCTGCAATCCCAGGCTGATCAACTGCGCGACCAGACGCCGCTTGGCGGTTTCGACCTGACGCCAGCGTTCGTGGTTTTCGGCAATTGAGAGGTCAGGGATGGTGCGATTCAGGCTACAGGCGATGCACAGCGCATCATGGTCATTGGCGGCCAGCAGCCAATTACACGCAGCCGGGGAATCGAGGTTGGCGCAGCGCCGGAACAGGCCGGCTTCGGGGTCGGCGTCAAGCAACCAGGTATCCGCCAGCACACCCGGCTGCAGCGAGGACAGGCGACTCTGCTCCGGCTGATAGCCCAAGGCTGCCGAACAGGCCAGGCACTGGCTGTTGCGAAAGAAAAGCGACTGCCCGCAGCGGCACTGCCAGACCTTGCTGTTGCGCGAACTTCCACCCATGAAGGGCGCGGCGATGCGTGAGCTGAGCTGTTCGAAGAAGCGGTACATGGCGATCTCTCCCTGGGGCTTGCCAAGACTAGATCATTCCCCAGCGAGGATCGTTCCGTTTTCTGTGGCGAGGGAGCTTGCTCCCGCTCGGCTGCGAAGCGCTGCCCGAAGTCTTGGCGACTGCTGCGCAGTCGAACGGGAGCAAGCTCCCTCGCCACAGGTTGGGTGTCAGACAGAGATGCCGTGTTTTTTCAGGAAATCGACAAACGCCTCTTCATCTAGCACTTTCAGTCCCAATTCATTGGCCTTGGCCAACTTCGAACCGGCACCCGGCCCGGCCACCACGCAATGGGTCTTGGCCGACACCGAACCGGCCACCTTGGCCCCGAGGCTTTCGAGTTTGTCCTTGGCGATATCACGGCTCATCAATTCCAGCGAACCGGTCAGCACCCAGGTCTGCCCAGCCAGCGGCAGGCCTTCGACGACTTTTTTCTCGCTCTTCCAATGCATGCCGAAATCACGCAACTGCTGTTCAGCCGCCTCAGCTATCTGACGGTTTTCAGCAACCGCGAAAAACGCTCGAACCGAATTCGCCTGCTTCTCCGGCAAGGCCTGGCGCATGTCCAGCCAATCGGCGTTCATGACCGATTCCAGCGAACCAAACTTGTCCGCCAGCTTCTGCGCCCCGCCCGGCCCGACCGACGGAATGTTCAGCTTGTCGAGGAAACCGCCCAGCGTCGTGCTGGCAGCAAATTCGGCCCCCAACTCGCCCTGATCCTGAATCTGCAGGCCGTGCTCGAGCAACTTCGCAATAACCTGCTGGTTATGCGCATCTTCAAAGAAGCTGTGAATCTCGTGAGCCACTTCCAGGCCGACATCCGGCAAGTACGTGAGCACTTGCGGCAACGCCTGCTGAACCCGCTCCAGCGAGCCGAGAGAGCGCGCCAGGACCTTGGCCGTCTCTTCGCCGACGTCAGGGATCCCGAGGGCATAGATGAACCGTGCCAGGCTCGGTGTCTTGCTGTCCTTGATCGCGGCGAGCAGTTTATTGCTCGACAGCTCGGCAAAGCCTTCGAGATCGACAATGTCCTCGAACTTCAAGGCATACAGATCGGCGGGAGAACTCACCAGCCCCTCATCGACCAATTGCTCGACGCTCTTGTCGCCCAGGCCTTCAATGTCCATCGCACGACGGGAGACGAAGTGGATGATCGCCTGCTTGAGTTGCGCACCGCAGGCCAGACGACCGACACAGCGGTAAACCGCCCCTTCGCTGACGGTCTCGCGACCCTTGCTGCGCTTGACCAGCTGCGTGCGCTCGACATGCGAGCCGCACACCGGGCACTGCTGCGGAATCTGTACCGGACGCGCGTCGTCCGGGCGGCGATCCATGATCACTTGCACCACTTGCGGAATCACGTCGCCCGCGCGGCGGATGATCACGGTGTCGCCGATCATCAGGCCCAGGCGAGCCACTTCGTCCATGTTGTGCAACGTCGCATTGGCCACGGTGACACCGGCGACCTTGACCGGCCTCAAGCGCGCCACGGGCGTAACGGCACCGGTGCGGCCGACCTGGAATTCGACGTCGAGCAGTTCGGTGAGCTCTTCCATGGCCGGGAATTTGTGGGCAATTGCCCAACGCGGTTCGCGCGCGCGAAAACCGAGCTCACGCTGGGACGCGATGCTGTTGACCTTGAACACCACGCCATCGATTTCATAGGCCAGGCCGTTGCGGCGCTCACCGATGTCGCGGTAGTAATCCAGGCATTCATCAATGCCGTGCGCCAGTTTCAGCTCGCGACTGATCGGCAGGCCCCAGGTCTGCAGCTGCTTGAGATTACCGATGTGCGTATCGGCGATGTCCGCCGAAATCTGGCCGATACCGTAGCAGCAGAACTCCAGCGGACGGTTGGCGGTGATCTTCGAATCCAGCTGCCGCAAGCTGCCCGCCGCCGCGTTGCGCGGGTTGGCGAAGGTCTTGCCGCCGACCTCCAGCTGCGTGGCGTTCAGGCGCTCGAAACCGGCCTTGGACATGAACACTTCGCCGCGCACTTCCAGGGTCGCCGGCCAGCCGGTTCCCTGTAGCTTCAGCGGGATGTTGCGCACGGTGCGCACGTTGACGCTGATGTCTTCGCCGGTGGTGCCGTCGCCGCGCGTCGCACCGCGCACCAACATACCATCCTGATAAAGCAGGCTGACCGCCAGGCCATCGAGCTTGGGTTCGCAGCTGTATTCCACCGCCGCGCCGCCGCCAAACAGGTCGCCGGCCGGCAAGTCGAGACCTTCCGTTACCCGGCGATCGAACTCGCGCATGTCGCTTTCTTCGAAGGCGTTGCCGAGGCTGAGCATCGGCACTTCGTGGCGTACCTGGGTGAACGCCGACAGCGCCGCGCTGCCGACGCGCTGGGTCGGCGAGTCGCTGGTGACCAGCTCGGGATGGGCGGCTTCAAGGGCCTTGAGTTCATGGAACAAACGATCGTATTCGACGTCCGGAACGCTTGGCTCGTCTAGTACGTGGTAACGGTAGTTGTGCTGATCCAGCTCAGCGCGCAGCTCGAGAATGCGGGTTTTGGCGGCGGTCATGGGTGTTCTCTCATAAAGCAAAAGAGCAGCCGAGGCTGCTCAATCTATTTTGCTGATCGTCCCGCGCACGGCGCGGGGACAACCTTTTGAATCAACGCTTCTGGGTCAGGGCGCGACGTTCGAATTCGACGATGCGCTGACGGTAATGCTCGATCGTCTGGGCGGTCAGCACGCTGCGCTGGTCGTCTTTCAGTTCGCCGTTCAGCTCCTGGGACAATTTGCGCGCCGCGGCCACCATCACGTCGAAGGCTTGCTTCGGATGACGCGGGCCTGGCAGGCCGAGGAAGAAGCTCACCGCCGGCGTGCTGAAGTGGTCGATGTCGTCCAGATCGAAGACGCCCGGCTTGACCGCATTGGCCATGGAGAACAACACCTCACCGTTGCCGGCCATGCTCTCGTGACGGTGGAAAATATCCATTTCGCCGAA
The DNA here is from genome assembly GCF_005930655.1 of Pseudomonas sp. FSL W5-0299. Classification (NCBI taxonomy): domain Bacteria; kingdom Pseudomonadati; phylum Pseudomonadota; class Gammaproteobacteria; order Pseudomonadales; family Pseudomonadaceae; genus Pseudomonas; species Pseudomonas sp. FSL W5-0299. The sequence continues at coordinate 153,029 of NZ_RXHX01000006.1, read as the reverse complement.
ACGCAGACCGCTCTCCAGAATATTCTGCAACAACGCCGGGCCCTTGAAGCCGGCAGCGTCACGGCAGATCACGCTGATCACCAGCACTTCTTCGGCTTGCGGTTGTTCCTTGTCGCTGACCGACGGCGAGGACTTGGTGTCATCCGGGAAGTCGTCGTCACGGCTGCTGAAGCTCGGGCCGCCGTCCAGGTCCAGGCTGAGGTTCATGTCGCCCTGGGAAGGCTCGCCATGGCCACGCTTGCCGCGCTTGGAACCCGATTCACGCGGTTCACGGGCAGGCATGCTCACCGACGGCAGATCATGCTCGTCCAGTTGCGGTTCCTTATGCGTGTCCAGCACGCGGGGCGGGCCCAACAGCTCGGCGCTGGTGTCCTCGTCCGGCAGGTTGGACAAACTTCGGTCAAGACGGAATTTCAGTTTTCCCTTGCCGCCGCGCATGCGACGCCAGCCATCGAAAAGAATACCGGCAATGACAATAATGCCGATGACGATCAGCCACTCGCGCAGACCGATTTCCATGTAATCCCGTGCCTCTATAAAAAATGCTGAAAAATAAGGGGTTTACAACTCGTAAACCGCTTTAAAACGTGGCGCCAACTCTATGTTCTGACAGGCGTTTTGCCCACGTATACGAAAAATTGACATTAAACTAGCACGACCAAAGGCAACTTTACACCGTCTGTCACAATGGCTCGCGCGAATATGTCGATTGGCCAGCAAGTCAAGACAGGTAAAAAAGTCCTACAGACCAAAAATACTTGCCCTACAAGCACCGGCTCAGGCCTCCACCATCGCCATCGCCTCCTCGACATCCACTGCCACCAGACGCGAACAACCCGGTTCGTGCATCGTTACCCCCATCAGTTGATCGGCCATTTCCATGGCGATCTTGTTGTGGGTGATGTAGATGAACTGAACCGTCTGCGACATCTCTTTGACCAACCGTGCGTAGCGTCCAACGTTCGCGTCGTCCAGCGGCGCGTCAACTTCATCGAGCATGCAGAACGGTGCCGGATTCAACTTGAAGATCGCAAAAACCAGGGCCAATGCGGTCAGGGCTTTTTCGCCACCGGAGAGCAAATGGATGGTGCTGTTCTTCTTTCCTGGCGGCTGCGCCATGATCGTTACCCCTGTATCGAGTAGATCTTCGCCCGTCAGTTCCAAATACGCGCGCCCTCCACCGAAAACTTTTGGGAAAAGGGCCTGTAATCCGCCATTGATCTGATCAAAGGTATCTTTGAAGCGGTTTCGGGTTTCCTTGTCGATCTTGCGAATCACGTTTTCCAGAGTGTCCAGCGCTTCCACCAGATCGTCGTTCTGCGCATCCAGATAACGTTTACGCTCGGATTGTTGCTGGTATTCGTCGATGGCCGCCAGGTTGATCGCACCGAGGCGCTGAATGCGCGCGGCAATGCGTTCGAGTTCTTCTTCAGCGTCTTTCTCGCTGGCCTCGGCGGTCAGCGTGGCGAGCACGCCATGCAGGTCGTAGCCATCCTCAAGCAACTGATCTTCGAGGGTCTTGCGTCGCACGGTCAGGGCTTGCCATTCCATGCGCTGGGTTTCCATCTGGCCACGGATCAACTGCGATTGCTGCTCGGCCTGGCTGCGTCGTTTTTCCGCATCGCGCAATTCACGGTCAGCGTCTTCCAGAGCGATCTGAGCCGACTTCATTTCTTCGTCGACCGTCATGCGCTTATCGAGCAACTCTTCGAGTTTCAGGCGCAGCTCTTCCAGCGGTGCCTCGCCCTCCTCCAGATTAAGGCTCAGCTGTTCGCGTTTCTCGGTCAGGCGCTCGGACTGCATCTCCAGGCGTTCCAGCGCCTGACGCGTCGAGTCATGTTGCGCCTTGAGCGAGCCGAGGCGTACCGCCAACTGATGGGCGTGATCCTTGTGTTGCCGGGCTTCCTGACGCACGCGATCAAGTCGCTCGCGCAAGCTGTCGCGCTGGGCCAGCAGCAACTCGCGCTGCTCGGTGTCCAGCGCCATGGCGTCGAGGGCTTCCTGCAATTGCAGGCGCGCTTCGCCGATGTTTTCGTGCTCCAGCGCCCGTTGCTCAGCCAGCTCGGTGAGTTCTTCATCAAGGCGGGTTCGACGCAACGTCAGCTGCTCAACCTTGGCCTTGCCGGCCGACAACTGAGCTTTCAATTCACCTTGCTGACGCGCTTCGTCTTGCAGCAAACGGCGCAAATGTTCGCGACCGTTTTCCTGCTGGCGCTGCTGCGCCCTGAGCGTCTGAAGTTGGGTTTCCAGGGTTTCGACCGTGGCCTCGCGCTCTTCGCGCTCGATGCTCAGACGCTGGATTTCCTGCCCACGGGCGAGCACGCCGCTTTCCGCTTCGCTGGCCCGGCGAACACGTAGAAAGTGTCGGCCAACCCAATAGCCGTCGCGACTGATCAAGCTCTGGCCGACACTTAGCTGACTGCGCAGGGCCAACGCTTGCTCAAGATTCTCAACCGGCTTGACCTGTCCCAGCCAGGGCGACAGATCGATCTGCGCTTCAACCTTGTCAAGCAGGCTGCCCGGTACGCGCACGCCATCACTGGCCGGGCTGAGCAAACGCAAATCGCCTTGGGCAAAACCGGCCAGATCGAAATCGCCGAAGTCGTCCACCAGCACCGCCTGGAGGTCGGCACCGAGCACGGTTTCCACCGCCAGCTCCCAACCCGCCTCGACTTTCAGTCCTTCGGCCAGACGCGGGCGGTCCGCCAGGTGCTGTTCGCGCAGCCATTGCGCGGTGCCGGTGCCCGGATCGAGCGCGGCTTGCTGCAAGGCTTCAAGGGACGCAAGGCGACCGTTGAGGCGCTGCAAATCACCCTGAGCCTGCTGCTGATTTTGCAGCGCTAATTGCAATTCCTGACGCAGTTGCTCAAGGCGTTCGACCTGGGCCTCTTCGCTGGCCTGTAAATCTTCAAGCGTCGCCTCGCTCGCGGCCAGTTGCTCACTGAGCTCCATGATCGCCGCATCTTCCGGGTCCGCCGAGAGCAATGCGCGCTCTTCGCCAAGTCGCTTCTGGCGATCGGCCAGACGCTCCATGCTGGTTTCGAGTTGCTGAATGCGTGACTGCTGGACCTCGGACTGGCGACGCGGCTCGGCGGCCGTGAGGTTGAAGGTGTCCCACTGCTCCTGCCAGCCGTGCATGGTGGTTTCGGATTCTTCCAGCGCAGCGGCGGCTTCTTCGGCGGCGGCGCTGGTGACTTCCTGCTCCGGCGTGAGCATGTCCAGCTCTTCACCGAGGGTCAGCAGCAAGGTGCGGTCGTGGCCGAGGTGAGATTCGGTTTCCAGTCGCGCACGCTCGGCTTCTTTAAGATCATCCTGCAACTGCCGCAAACGCTGCTGACCATGCTGGATGCTCTGCTCGACCCGGGCGATGTCGCCGCCGACCGAATAGAAGCGTCCCTGCACCAGATTGAAGCGCTCGGACAGATCATGGTGCCCGTCACGCAAGCGCTCGATGGCCGCATCGGCGTTGCGCTGTTCAGCGACCAACGCTTCGAACGTGACTTCCTGATTGCCAATGACTGCTTCGCGCTGCCCGACCTGTTCGTTCAAAGCCTGCCAGCGCAGGGCCGACAGCTGGGCCTTGAGCTGACGCTCCTCGCCTTTGTATTCCTGATACTTCTTGGCGGCCTCGGCCTGGCGATGCAAACGCTCAAGCTGACGCTCGAGTTCTTCACGCAAATCGGTCAGGCGGGCCAGGTTTTCATGGGTGCGACGGATACGGTTTTCGGTCTCGCGCCGACGCTCCTTGTACTTGGAGATGCCCGCCGCTTCTTCGATGAAGTTGCGCAGGTCTTCGGGCTTGGACTCGATCAGCTTGGAGATCATCCCCTGCTCGATGATCGAATAGCTGCGCGGGCCCAGGCCTGTGCCCAGAAAGATGTCGGTGATATCTCGACGACGGCATTTGGTGCCGTTGAGGTAGTAGGTGGTCTGGCTGTCGCGGGTCACTTTGCGGCGAATGGAAATTTCCGCATAGGCGGCGTATTCGCCAAGCAGCGTGCCGTCGGAGTTATCGAACACCAGCTCGATACTCGCCTGACTCACGGGCTTACGGCTGGTCGAACCGTTGAAGATGACGTCGGTCATCGACTCGCCACGGAGGTTCTTCGCCGAACTTTCGCCCATCACCCAGCGAACGGCGTCGATGATGTTCGACTTGCCGCAGCCATTGGGCCCTACCACGGCCGCCATGTTGCTGGGGAAGTTCACGGTGGTCGGATCGACGAAGGATTTGAACCCGGCCAGTTTTATGCACTTGAGCCGCACGCTTAAGCGTCCGTCAGGGCAGAAACCACCAGATCGCAACTGCGCTGGGCATAGGCCGTCAGCACTTCGCGGATCAGCGGAAAGTCACGGGCCAGCACGGCGGCCAGCAAACGTTCGAACAACTCCAGGAACTCGCTCATCGACGCCTTGCGCTGGTCCAGGGCGAGGAAGTACGCACGGCTCATCGCCGGTTGCAGATTCTCGACGGTTTCCTGCAAGTACGGATTGTTGGCAAACGGGTACGCGGCGCGCATCACATTGAAACTGTCGTCGACGAAGGTGCGGATGTCCTGACGCTCATAGCTGGCGGCCAGGCGCTGCTGGATCTGCACGAACGGCGCCATGTCAGACTGGACCTGCCAGCCTTTGGCGACGGCGTTGCCGAGCAAGATGTACAGCTCGCTCATCAGCGTGCACAGGCTCTGCACCTTGTGTGCGGTGAGTTCGGTAACGTGGGCACCGCGGCGCGGCAGGATCGCGATCAGGTGGCGGCGCTCGAGGATCAGCAAGGCTTCGCGGACCGAACCGCGGCTGACATTGAGGGCCAGCGTGACCTTCTGTTCCTGGATGCGCTCCCCGGGCTTCATTTCGCCACGAATGATGCGTTCGGCGAGGTGGTGAGCAATTTGCTCGGCGAGGCTGTCCGGCGCCTTGAACGTCATGGTTGTCCTTCAAACTCTTCGATCTGCACAAGCGGCGCAGTGTAGCGCACATGAAGGGTCATGGCGGAGTGCCCACTCAGCGGTTTTTGGCACGAATCAAGCAAAAAGCAGGCTAACCCGCGAGGGTCAATAATGAAGGAACGAGTCGTTGATCGACAAAATGGCGTTTCCTGACCTTTAAGTCAGAAAATCATTGACCGCAAAGTCAGACCTGATAAATTCGGTCCAAGTCGGTTAACAACAATAATGAGTCTGCGAGGCCTTCCGTGATCCAGTTTTTACTTAACCAGGAACTCCGTAGCGAGCACGCCCTGGACCCAAACCTGACCGTGCTCAATTATCTGCGCGACCATGTGGGCAAACCCGGCACCAAAGAAGGCTGCGCCAGTGGTGACTGCGGCGCCTGTACCGTGGTGGTCGGCGAGCTGCAAACGGATGACGATGGCCGCGAATACATTCGCTATCGCAGCCTCAACTCGTGCCTGACGTTCGTGTCGTCATTGCACGGTAAACAACTGATCAGCGTCGAAGACCTCAAGCACCAGGGCGAGCTGCACAGCGTGCAGAAAGCCATGGTCGAGTGCCACGGCTCGCAATGCGGCTTCTGCACCCCGGGCTTCGTGATGTCGCTGTTCGCGCTGCAAAAGAACAGCGATCAGCCCGACGCCCACAAGGCCCACGAAGCGCTGGCCGGCAACCTCTGCCGCTGCACCGGCTATCGGCCGATTCTGGCCGCCGCCGAACAATCCTGCTGCGGCAAGCAAGCGGATCAGTTCGATGCGCGCGAAGCCGATACCATCGCCCGCCTGAAAGCCATCGCCCCTACCGACATCGGCGAACTCAACAGTGGCGACAAGCGCTGCCTGGTGCCGCTGACCGTGGCCGATCTGGCTGACCTCTACGACGCTTATCCACAGGCCCGGCTGCTGGCCGGCGGTACGGATCTGGCATTGGAAGTCACCCAATTCCATCGCACGTTGCCAGTGATGATCTACGTCGGCAACGTCGCCGAAATGAAGCGCATCGAGCGCTTCGATGATCGTCTGGAAATCGGCGCCGCCACCGCCCTCTCCGATTGCTACGAAGCCTTGAAAGCCGAATACCCGGACTTCGGCGAATTGCTGCAACGCTTCGCCTCCTTGCAGATCCGCAACCAGGGCACCCTCGGCGGCAACATCGGCAACGCCTCGCCGATTGGAGACTCGCCACCGCTGCTGATTGCCTTGGGCGCGCAGATCGTTTTGTGCAAAGGCGAAACCCGTCGCACCCTGGCGCTGGAAGATTACTTCATCGATTACCGCGTCACCGCGCGCCAGGAAAGCGAGTTCATCGAGAAGATCATCGTGCCGCGTGCCAGCGCCGAACAATTGTTCCGCGCCTACAAAGTGTCGAAACGTCTGGACGATGATATTTCCGCCGTTTGCGCCGCGTTCAACCTGCGCATCGACAACGGCGTGATCGCCGACGCCCGCGTAGCGTTCGGCGGCATGGCCGCGATTCCGAAACGTGCGAATAACTGCGAAACCGTATTGCTCGGCGCGCCGTTCAATCACGCCACCGTCGAACGCGCCTGCGCCGCATTGGCCGAAGATTTCACGCCGCTCTCGGACTTCCGCGCCAGCAAGGAATATCGCCTGCTCAGCGCGCAAAACCTGCTGCGTAAATACTTCATCGAACTGCAAACACCGCACATCGAGACTCGGGTGACCGCTTATGTCTAACCATCACGCCGTAGAGAAGACCCAGGCCGAACTGGCTGAACTGTTCGCCAAGGACCTGACCACCGGTGTCGGCCGCAGCGTCAAGCACGACAGCGCCGCCAAACATGTGTCCGGGGAAGCGCAGTACATCGACGACCGTCTGGAATTTCCGAACCAGCTGCACGTTTACGCACGCCTCTCGGACCGCGCCCACGCGAAAATCATCAGCATCGACACCAAGCCCTGCTACGCCTTCGAAGGCGTGCGCATCGCCATCACCCACAAAGATGTGCCAGGCCTGAAAGACATCGGCCCATTGCTGCCGGGCGATCCATTGCTGGCCATCGACGATGTGCAATTCGTCGGTCAACCCGTACTGGCCGTTGCCGCAAAAGACCTGGAAACCGCACGCAAAGCCGCCATGGCGGCGATCATCGAATACGAAGATCTCGAGCCGGTGCTGGACGTGGTCGAAGCCCTGCGCAAACGCCACTTTGTGCTCGACAGCCACACCCATCAGCGCGGCGATTCGGCCGGCGCATTGGCGACTGCCGAACACCGCATTCAAGGCACGCTGCACATCGGCGGCCAGGAACACTTCTACCTCGAAACCCAGATCTCGTCGGTGATGCCGACCGAAGACGGCGGGATGATCGTCTACTGCTCGACCCAGAACCCCACCGAAGTGCAGAAACTGGTGGCTGAAGTGCTGGATGTGTCGATGAACAAAATCGTCGTCGACATGCGCCGCATGGGCGGTGGTTTCGGCGGCAAGGAAACCCAGGCTGCGAGCCCGGCGTGCCTGTGCGCAGTCATCGCCCACCTCACCGGCCAGCCGACCAAGATGCGCCTGCCGCGGGTCGAAGACATGTTGATGACCGGCAAGCGTCACCCGTTCTACGTCGAGTACGACGTCGGCTTCGACAGCACCGGTCGCCTGCACGGCATCGCCCTGGAACTGGCCGGCAACTGCGGTTGCTCGCCGGACCTCTCGGCGTCGATTGTCGACCGCGCGATGTTCCATGCCGACAACTCGTACTACCTGGGCGATGCGACCATCAACGGTCACCGCTGCAAAACCAACACCGCGTCGAACACCGCATACCGTGGCTTCGGTGGCCCGCAAGGCATGGTCGCCATCGAAGAAGTGATGGACGCGATTGCCCGCCATCTCGGCCTCGATCCGCTGGCGGTGCGCAAGGCCAACTACTACGGCAAGACTGAGCGCAACGTCACCCATTACTACCAGACCGTCGAGCACAACATGCTCGAGGAAATGACCGCCGAACTGGAAGAAAGCAGCCAGTACGCCGAACGCCGCGAAGCGATTCGTCGCTACAACGCCAACAGCCCGATTCTGAAAAAAGGCCTGGCGCTGACCCCGGTGAAATTCGGTATTTCCTTCACCGCCAGCTTCCTCAACCAGGCCGGTGCGCTGATCCACGTCTACACCGATGGCAGCATCCACCTGAACCATGGCGGCACGGAAATGGGCCAGGGTTTGAACACCAAGGTGGCGCAAGTCGTAGCCGAAGTGTTCCAGGTGGAAATGGACCGCGTGCAGATCACCGCGACCAACACCGACAAGGTGCCGAACACCTCGCCGACCGCTGCTTCCAGCGGTGCCGACCTCAACGGTAAAGCTGCACAGAACGCCGCGGAAATCATCAAGAAACGCCTGATCGAATTTGCCGCCCGGCAGTACAAGGTCAGCGAAGAAGACGTGGAGTTCCACAACGGTCACGTGCGGGTTCGTGATCACATCCTGACCTTCGAAGCGCTGATCCAGCAGGCGTATTTCGCCCAGGTGTCGCTGTCGAGCACCGGCTTCTACAAGACCCCGAAAATCTTCTACGACCGCAGTCAGGCCCGTGGTCGACCGTTCTATTACTACGCCTTCGGTGCAGCCTGTTGCGAGGTGATCATCGACACCCTGACCGGCGAGTACAAAATGCTGCGCACCGACATCCTCCACGACGTCGGCGACTCGCTGAACCCGGCCATCGACATCGGCCAGGTCGAGGGCGGTTTCATCCAGGGCATGGGCTGGCTGACCATGGAAGAACTGGTGTGGAACAACAAAGGCAAACTGATGACCAACGGCCCGGCCAGCTACAAGATCCCGGCCGTGGCGGACATGCCGCTGGACCTTCGGGTGAAGCTGGTGGAAAACCGCAAGAACCCGGAAGACACGGTGTTCCATTCCAAGGCTGTGGGTGAGCCGCCGTTCATGTTGGGTATCGCATCGTGGTGTGCGATCAAGGACGCCGTGGCCAGTCTGGGCGACTACAAGCATCAACCGAAAATCGACGCACCGGCGACTCCGGAGCGGGTGTTGTGGGGCTGTGAACAGATGCGGCAGCTGAAGGCGGCGAAGGCCGTCGAGGCAGAGCCGGCGTTGGCTTCGCTCTAGACCGAGGCGCGCCCTTCGCGAGCAGGCTCGCTCCCACAGTTGATCGCATTCCCCTGTGGGAGCGGGCTTGCCCGCGAAGAGTCCCGAACAGACAACAAAGATGTCGAGGTGAAACATGTACAACTGGATCGACGCCCTCGCCGACCTGCAATCCCAGGGTGAACCCTGCGTGCTGGTGACCATCATCGAAGAGCTCGGCTCGACGCCGCGCAATGCCGGATCGAAAATGGTCATCAGCGCCACCCAGGCCTACGACACCATCGGTGGCGGGCACCTGGAATACAAGGCCATGCAGATCGGCCGCGAGATGCTGGCCAGCGGCAAGCAGGACACGCACCTGGAGCGCTTCAGCCTCGGCGCCAGCCTCGGCCAGTGCTGCGGCGGCGTGACCGTGCTGCTGTTCGAACCGATGGGCCAGGTCCAGGCGCAAATCGCTGTGTTCGGCGCCGGCCATGTCGGCCGGGCGCTGGTGCCGCTGCTCGCCAGCCTGCCCTGCCGGGTGCGGTGGATCGATTCGCGGGAAGCGGAATTCCCCGAGCAGATCCCCCACGGCGTGCGCAAAATCGTCGCCGAAGAACCGGTGGATGAAATCGACAATCTGCCCGCCGGCAGCTACTGCATCGTCATGACCCACAACCACCAGCTCGATCTCGAACTCACCGCCGCGATCCTCAAGCGCAACGACTTCGCCTACTTCGGCCTGATCGGTTCGAAGACCAAACGGGTGAAGTTCGAACACCGCCTGCGGGACCGTGGTTTCGACAGCGCCGTGCTGCAACGCATGCGCTGCCCGATGGGCATCGGCGAAGTCAAAGGCAAGTTGCCTGTGGAAATCGCCATCTCCATCGCCGGCGAAATCATCGCCACTTATAACGCCAGTTTCGGCCAGCAAACTGCCAGCGCCGGATCATCGATCGCCAAACTGCTGCCTGCATCACGCCGCAGCCAAGCCTCCCACTGAGAAAGCTCATGCCTCTGACTCGCAAAGCCTACCGCGCCGCCATCCTGCACAGCATCGCCGACCCCGCCGAAGTGGGCATCGAAGCCTCGTATGAGTATTTCGAAGACGGCCTGCTGGTGGTCGATAACGGCCAGATAAGCGCCCTTGGTCACGCCAGCGACTTGCTGCCGACCCTGCCCGCCGATATCGAGATCACTCATTACCAGGACGCGCTGATCACCCCGGGTTTCATCGACACTCACATTCATTTACCGCAAACCGGCATGGTCGGCGCTTACGGCGAGCAGCTGCTGGACTGGCTCAACACCTACACCTTCCCGTGTGAAAGCCAGTTTGCTGACAAGACTCACGCTGATGAAGTCGCGGACATTTTCATCAAGGAACTGCTGCGTAACGGCACCACCACGGCGCTGGTGTTCGGCAGCGTTCACCCGCAATCGGTGAACTCGTTTTTTGAAGCCGCCGAGCAGCTGGACCTGCGGATGATCGCCGGCAAGGTGATGATGGACCGCAACGCCCCGGACTACCTGACCGATACCGCCGAATCCAGCTACGTGGAAAGCAAGGCGCTGATTGAGCGCTGGCATGGCAAGGGCCGCCTGCATTACGCGGTGACCCCGCGCTTCGCCCCCACCAGCACCCCGGAACAACTGACCCTCGCCGGCCAGTTGCTCAGCGAGTACCCCGACCTGTACATGCAGACCCACATCAGCGAAAACCTCAAGGAAATCGAGTGGGTCAAGGAACTGTTCCCCGAGCGCAAGGGCTACCTCGACGTTTACGACCACTACCAATTGCTCGGCGAGCGCTCGGTATTCGCCCACGGCGTGCACCTGTGCGATGACGAGTGCGCGCGGCTGGCGCAGACGGGTTCGGCGATTGCTTTCTGCCCGACCTCGAACTTCTTCCTCGGCAGCGGCCTGTTCAATTTGCCGATGGCCGAGAAGCACAAACTCAATGTCGGCCTGGGCACCGACGTGGGCGGCGGCACCAGTTTCTCGCTGCTGCAAACGTTGAACGAAGCCTACAAGGTCATGCAGCTGCAAGGTGCGCGCCTGAGTCCGTTCAAATCGCTGTACCTGGCGACCCTGGGCGGTGCGCGTGCGCTGCGCCTGGAAGACAAGATCGGCACGCTGAATCCGGGCACCGACGCGGACTTCCTGGTGCTGGACTACAACGCCACGCCGCTGCTGAGCTATCGCTTGAAGCAGGCCAATAACATTGCCGAGACGTTGTTTGTATTGATGACGCTGGGGGATGACCGGACTGTGCTGCAGACCTATGCGGCGGGGAATCAGGTGCATCAGCGCTAAGCTATTCCGGGCATAAAAAATCCCCCGCAATCGATGGTTGCGGGGGATTTTTTTATTGCTTTTGAAGCCGCCTTCGCGGGCAAGCCTCGCTCCTACAAGGGCTTCGCGTTAAACCTGTAGGAGCGAGGCTTGCCCGCGAAGGCCGCACCTCGATCTTTCAAAGCTTGACCGCTGGCCGCCCTGGCTTTTTGGTCTGCAATAAATGCGAGAACACCGCATGCAAATCATCCGACGCGCTTTCCTCGTCGAGGTTGAGTTTGCTGTCGATGTGATCCATGTGATGCATCATCAGGTTCACCGCCAACTCGCCGTTGCGCGCTTCGATGGCGTCGATCAGTTGGGTGTGCTCGTCGTAAGAACAGTGGGAGCGGTTGCCGCTTTCGTACTGGGCAATGATCAACGACGTCTGGGACACCAGGCTGCGCTGGAAGCTGATCAGCGGCGCATTCTTCGCCGCTTCCGCCAGCTTCAGGTGAAATTCGCCCGACAGGCGGATGCCGGCACCGCGATCGCCACGGGAGAAGCTGTCGCGCTCATCGTTGACCATTTGCCGCAACTCGGCAATCTGCTCGGCAGTCGCGTGTTGAACCGCCAGTTCAGTGATCGCCCGCTCCACCAGACGCCGCGCCAGGAACACCTGACGGGCCTCTTCAACACTGGGGCTGGCAACCACGGCGCCACGGTTCGGACGCAGCAGCACGACGCCTTCATGAGCCAGGCGCGACAGTGCACGGCGAATGATGGTGCGACTGACCCCGAAAATTTCCCCCAGCGCTTCTTCGCTCAACTTGGTGCCGGGCGCCAGACGCTGTTCGAGGATGGCCTCGAAGATATGCGCGTAGACAATATCGTCCTGGGTACCGCTGCGGCCGGCTTTGCCTGCTCGCGGTTGTTTCTTTAGGGGCTGCAACTGTTCGTTCATGGGCACTCGAGTCGGGAGAACTGCGGCGAATTGACCGTGACTGTAATACGGCACAGTGGGTCGCTGGCAAGTATCGCGTAATAAACAGCGCGATTGTACACAATGGATGGTGGCAACACGACTGTACGGCTGTTTGTCGCTTCTGCTGTATCGCAACGGTTGGTTACTTTTGAGTTTAGGCTTGAATCCATAAATTTGAGATCCGTACAAACTCAGTGGCAAGGGAGCTTGCTCCCGCTGGGCTGCGAAGCGGCCCCAAAACCAACCTGATCGCAGCTTCAATCAAAACGTGTCAGCAGGGTTTACGACGGCTTCGCCGCCGAGCGGGAGCAAGCTCCCTCGCCACAAAAGCCACGCTGAAGTCACCGTTAGCCATAAGGAACACCGCTGTCATGAACGACGCCACGCACACGCAGCTTCGCCCCTTGGCCGATACGTCACCGTCGGCGATTGTCGCCGGCTTCATCGCGATGATGACCGGCTACACCAGCTCCCTGGTCCTGATGTTTCAAGCCGGACAAGCGGCGGGCCTGACCAGCGGGCAGATTTCGTCGTGGATCTGGGCGATCTCGATTGGCATGGCGGTGTGCTCGATCGGCCTGTCCCTGCGTTATCGCACGCCGATCACCATCGCCTGGTCGACCCCCGGCGCGGCGTTGCTGATCACCAGCCTGGGCGGCGTGAGTTACGGCGAGGCCATCGGTGCCTACATCACCTGCGCGGTGCTGGTGACGATTTGCGGCCTGACCGGCAGCTTCGAACGGCTGGTGAGAAAGATTCCGGCATCATTGGCCGCCGCCCTGCTGGCGGGGATTCTGTTCAAGATTGGCAGTGAAATCTTCGTCGCCGCGCAGCATCGCACCGGGCTGGTGCTGGGAATGTTCTTCACTTATCTGCTGGTCAAGCGCCTGTCGCCTCGCTACGCGGTGCTCGCAGCGTTGCTGATCGGCACGGCGCTGTCCGGGTTCATGGGGCTGCTGGACTTCAGCGGTTTCCATCTGGAAGTGGCGACGCCGGTCTGGACCACGCCGCACTTCTCCCTGGCCGCGACCATCAGCATCGGTATTCCGTTATTTGTGGTGGCGATGACTTCGCAGAACATGCCCGGCATCGCGGTATTGCGCGCCGACGGCTACACCGTGCCCGCCTCGCCATTGATCACCACCACCGGCATCGCCTCGCTGCTGCTGGCGCCTTTCGGCTCCCACGGGATCAACCTGGCAGCCATCAGCGCGGCGATCTGCACCGGGCCGCATGCCCATGAGGATCGCAACAAGCGCTACACGGCTGCGGTCTGGTGCGGGATTTTCTACGGGATTGCCGGGGTGTTCGGCGCAACGCTGGCAGCGTTGTTCGCGGCGCTGCCTAAAGAGCTGGTGCTGTCGATTGCGGCGCTGGCACTGTTCGGCTCGATCATCAATGGCCTGAGCATTGCCATGACCGAAGTGAAAGAGCGGGAGGCGGCGTTGATTACCTTTATGGTCACGGCGTCGGGGCTGACGCTGTTTTCCATTGGGTCGGCGTTCTGGGGGATTGTCGCGGGGGTGTTGACGCTGGTGATTCTGAATTGGCGCAAGGGCTGAGGGACCCGACATCGACATCGCAGGCCAAGCCATGCACCTGCAAAAAGCAGGCATAAAAAAACGGCGACCCTTGGGTCGCCGTTTTTCATGACATCAAGCTACCGGATTGATCGGCTTTTCCGGGTACCAGACGTCGATCAGCGGGCTGACGGTTGCTTCGGTCAGTTCGCTGCGGCCCTTGAGCCAGGCTTCAACAGCAGCGCGCTGCTCTTCGGACACCGAGCCACGCTTCTGCAGGCAAACCAGACCGAAGTCGTCGCCGCCAACATAACCCAGACCGTTGGCTTCCATGGCTTCTTTCAGGAACGCGTCGAGGAAAGCATCAATGGCTTCATCAGCCAAATCTTCTTTGAAATCCAGGTTCAGTTCGAAACCCAGCTCTTGAAATTCATCGACGCACAGTTTTTTGCGCAGACGCTGGGAACGGTTAGTCGCCATTGGAACAATCCTCATAAGTAATAACGGGCGGCACTTTAGCAGTTTAAGCCGCTAATTGCCCGACTCTCTGGGGCGCGTCGCTGACCGTCGGTAAAAAAATTGCGGATTAGAAGGCCACGGCAAGGCACAAGCCGTTGCACCTTGGGGCATAATGCCGACACTTTCATGACCACTGAGGGAATTTATCTTCATGCCCTCGCCTTTTTTCCCCTCGAATGCAGGGTTCAATTTCACATGATCAAATCTTTGCGTCCCTTGTTACTGGCCGGCTTCCTTCTTCCTCTGGCCTTCTCCGTTTCCGCCGCCACCATCAACACCGGTCTGTCACCCAACGTAGAAAAGGCCCTGAAGGCCAGCAAGCTTCCGGACAACGCCCTGTCGCTGGTGATGATCCCGCTGAACGGCCCGGGTACACCGACCATTTACAACGCTGACGTTTCGGTCAACCCGGCTTCGACCATGAAGCTGGTAACCACCTATGCGGCGCTGGAAATGCTCGGCCCGAACCATCAGTGGAAAACCGAGTTCTACACCGACGGCACCCTCAGCGGCGGCATCCTCAACGGCAACCTCTACCTCAAGGGTGGCGGCGATCCGAAACTGAACATGGAAAAGCTCTGGCTGCTGATGCGTGATTTGCGCGCCAACGGCGTGACGCAAATCACCGGCGACCTGGTGTTGGATCGTGGCTTCTTCGTGCAACCGCAACTGCCTGAGTTCAACGACGATGGCAATGACGACAACAAGCCGTTCCTGGTCAAGCCTGATTCGCTGATGGTCAACCTCAAGGCCTTGCGCTTCGTGGCACGCAACGACAATGGCCGGGTCCTGGTGTCGGTGGAACCGCCGATTGCCAGCATCAAAGTTGAAAACCAGGTCAAAGCAGTCAATTCCAAGCAATGTACCGGTGGCGTGCGTTACAACCCGGTGACCCAGGCCGATGGCAGCGTGACTGTGACGGTCGGCGGTCAGTTGGGCGAAGGCTGCAGCTCGCAGACTTATCTGTCGCTGCTTGACCACGCCACCTATACCGCGGGTGCCGTGCGGGCGATCTGGAAAGAACTGGGTGGCAGCATCCAGGGCAGGGACCGTCTGGCGCCAACGCCGAGCAACGCCAAGGTGCTGGCCCGGGCCTACTCGCCGGATCTGGCGGAAATCATTCGCGACATCAACAAATACAGCAACAACACCATGGCTCAGCAGTTGTTCCTGAGCCTGGGCCAGAAATTCCGCACCGACGCCGACGGTGACGACGCCAGGGCTGCCCAGCGTGTGGTGCGTCAGTGGCTGGCGAAGAAAGGCATCACCGCACCGCACCTGGTGATGGAGAACGGCTCCGGCCTGTCTCGCGCCGAACGCGTGAGCGCTCGTGAAATGGCGGCGATGCTGCAAGCCGCGTGGCGCAGTCCCTACTCCGCCGAGTTCATCAGCTCGATGCCGATTGCTGGCACCGACGGCACCATGCGTAAACGCCTGAAAACCACGGCGATGCGCGGCGAAGCTCACGTCAAGACCGGCACCCTGAACACCGTGCGCGCGATCTCCGGTTACAGCCGTGACGTCAACGGCAACACCTGGGCGGTGGTGGCGATCCTCAACGACAAGGCCCCGTTTGGCGCATCGTCGGTGCTGGATCAGGTGCTGCTGGACCTGTATCGCCAGCCGAAAGTGCCGGAAACGGCTTCGGTGCTCTGACCCGATCTACACGACACCACAGATCCAATGCAGGAACGAGCCTGCTCGCGATGACGGCGGCACATCCAGCAATGATGTGACTGACAGACCGCCATCTCGAGCAGGCTCACGCCCACAGGGGTCAGCATGAAGGCTTAGTTCATCTCTGCTTCAACGCGATCCCGTCCCGCCTGCTTCGCCG
The DNA here is from genome assembly GCF_005930655.1 of Pseudomonas sp. FSL W5-0299. NCBI lineage: Bacteria > Pseudomonadati > Pseudomonadota > Gammaproteobacteria > Pseudomonadales > Pseudomonadaceae > Pseudomonas > Pseudomonas sp. FSL W5-0299. Next base: position 136,895 of record NZ_RXHX01000006.1, on the reverse strand, counting down.
CATAAACCCCAGAATCCGCCCGCAGCAACAGCGCATCCGCGCCCTCCCCGACTCGCCAACTGGCGATCCCGAAACTCGCGGTCACGACCCCGACGCCTTCGATCGGTGAACTGCGCAAGGCTTGCCACAGTTGCAAGGCCAGCACGTGGGCCTGTTCGCCGCCGATGTCCGGGCACAGCACCATGAATTCCTCGCCACCCAGGCGGCAGAACACGTCGGTACGTCGCAGACGATGGCCGATGCGCTCGCACACGGCCTGCAACACCCGATCACCCACGGCGTGGCCATGCTGGTCATTGATGCGCTTGAAGTGGTCGATGTCGAGCATGATCACCGACAACTCGCCACCCCCGCGCTCGACCCGGGCCATTTCGGTGGTCAGGCGCTCTTGAAAGTAACGGCGGTTGTGAATTCCGGTCAGGGAGTCGGTGATCGACAGCGCCCGCAGTTCTTCTTCCACCCGTTTCAGGTCGGAAATGTCCGAGATATAGCCATGCCAGAGCACGCCGCCGCCCGGCAGTTCCTCCGGGGTCGCCTCGCCGCGAACCCAGCGCAGACCGCGCTGAGGCAGTTGTACCCGGTACTCCTCGCGCCACGGGCTGAGCGTATTCGCCGATGCGCGTATCGAGTCGCGAACGCGGGTTGTGTCCTGGGGATGAATCCGCGTGAAAATCGCTTCGGCGTTGAGCAGCAAAACGTCCGGCTCGAGTTCATAGATCTCGCGAATCCCGTCGCTGGCGTAGATCACACTGAATCGGCCGTCGAATTCCATCTTGAATTGATAAATGCCACCGGGCACATGGGCGCTGAGCTTTTTCAGCAACAGGTCTCGGGCGGCCAGGGCCTCGTGGACACGCTTGCGTTCGGTGATGTCGATGCAGATCGCCAGATGCCCGACCCACAGGCCTTGCTCGTCGAGCACCGGGGTCGCGAGCATGTTCACGGTCAAATGGCTGCTGTCCTGACGGACCAGCGTCCACTCCCGAGCTTCATGACCGCCTTCTTCTCCACCTTCGACCAACATCGCCTGGCAGGTCGGAATCGGCTTGCCATAGCGCGCACTCAATTCCGCCGAGCGTGCGACCAGCTCTCGGGGAAAGTGCAGGTTTTCCAGGGTCATGCGCCCCACCACTTCAGCGCTGGAGTACCCCAGCATTTGCTCGGCCCCGGCGTTGAAGGTGTTGATGACACCTCGCAGGTCGGTGGCGATGATCGCCACTTGCGTCGCAGCATCCAGCACGCCGCGCAACTGGCCGTGAGTGCCACGCAATTCCTGCTCGCGGGCGTGCAGCTCCTGGGTGCGCTGCTCGACCATTTTCAGTGCGCGCTGGCGTTGGCTGACCAGCACGTAGAGCAACGCACTGAGCAGCACACTGAGCAAGCCACCGAGCACCACCAGGCTGGTCACCGAGGAATGGTTGGCTTTCAGAAAGGCTTCGCTGGGCAGGATATCGACTTGATAATCGTGGTCGGCCATACGCAACAGGCGTGTCGCGGACAATTCACTGGGCGCAGGCGGGTTAGAGGACTCGTAAAGCACTTCGTGCTGATCCTCGGTGGACAGATCGAGGATGCGTACCGAGAGATAGTCATAACTGGCCTCCGGCAACCCGTCCGCCAGCAACTGGCGCATGCTGATCACGGCCATGACATATCCGTAGGGTTTCATGTCCGCCGTCGCCGCATCACGCTGACGCTTCACCGGCGCCACCAGCAGCACGCCACGCGCATACGCCGGCTCGATGCCGACCAGATGCATCGGCTGCGAGACGGCCATGCTGCCCAGTTTGTCCGCCCGATCAAGGGTGGCGCGGCGTAACGGCTGGGCAAACAAGTCGTACCCCAGCGGCGAGCCGAGTCGGCTTCGGGTCTGGCTGTAGCGCACCGCCACGTATTCATTCCGCTCGGCGGCCAATTGCAGCTGGCCCTCGGCATTGAGCTCACACAGAGTGAAGTCGCTCAAACCGTCTTCTTCACGCACCTTGCGCTCGAACGCCGCCCGCTCGGCACGGGTGACCCGCGCCGCGAATGAATACGCCTGCGTGCGGTGCAGCAGCGGTTGGGTGTAACCGTCGAACTCCGCGCGGGAGACTGACTCGGAATTGGCGAAGAACCGGCGCAGGCCGTCGAGGCGCTGCTCCTGATCTTCGAAACGTTCTTCGATGCGGCTGTAACGTTCGCTGGCGAGCAGCTGGAAACGTTGCCGTAATTGATGGTGATACAGATTCAGCGTCGACCAGGCCAGCAATCCAGTGAGAATCCCACCGACGAGCAATACCAGCAGCGCGACCAACCAGGCCGAGACATCTTCACTGATAAAACCCAGGATCTTGGGGCGCACGGCGTGCAACGACATAAACGCAACTCAAAACGCCAGGTGCGGGAAAGCCCATTGGCCATGCGTTGAGTTATAGCTATTAGCCATCAATTTGACCAGCACAGAAAGAAGCCAAGAGCCTTTAAAATCAAGGCTCTGTGGATCCAATCCCTGTAAGTGTCAACGAGCCGTGATTTTCCAGGCACGGTGGATCTTGCCATTACGGGCGAAATCCGGATCGATGGTCTGGGCGGTGATTTCTTCAACGGCATAACGCGCGCTGAGGTTTTCCTCGAGCGTGAACTTGCGGAAGTTGTTGGAGAAGTACAACACGCCGCCCGGCGCCAGGCGCGCCATGGCCAGGTCGATCAACTGCACCTGGTCGCGCTGCACGTCGAAGATCCCTTCCATGCGCTTGGAGTTGGAGAACGTCGGCGGGTCGATGAAGATCAGGTCGTACTCGTCTCGGCAGGCATCGAGCCACGCCATCACGTCACCCTGCTCCAGACGGTTCTTGTCGGAGAAACCGTTCAGTGACAGGTTGCGACGCGCCCAGTCCAGGTAGGTTTTCGACAGGTCGACGCTGGTAGTGCTGCGCGCGCCGCCCTTGGCCGCGTGAACGCTGGCGGTCGCGGTGTAGCAATACAGGTTGAGGAAGCGCTTGCCGGCCGCCTCTTTCTGGATGCGCATACGCATTGGGCGGTGGTCGAGGAACAGTCCGGTGTCGAGGTAGTCGGTGAGGTTGACCAGCAGCTTCACGCCGCCTTCGTTAACCTCGACAAACTTGCCCTGGGCCGCTTGGCGTTCGTATTGCTTGGTGCCGCTCTGACGCTCGCGGCGCTTGACCACCACGCGGCTCTTGTCGATGTTCAAGGCCTGCGGAATCGCCGCCAGGGCATCGAACATGCGCGCCGAGGCTTTTTCCGGGTCGATGGACTTCGGTGCGGCGTATTCCTGGACGTGGACCCAATCGTGATACAGGTCGATGGCCATGGAATATTCCGGCATGTCGGCATCGTAGACGCGGTAGCAATCAATGCCCTCGCGCTTGACCCACTTGCCCAACGCCTTGAGGTTCTTTTGCAGGCGGTTGGCGAACATCTGCCCGCCTTCGCTCAAGCGCGGTTGCTCGATCACTACCGGGGCCGGTTTGATCGGGTTGCCGTTCTTGTTGTACTTCTCGTATTTGCCCGGCGCTACGTCGTTGTCGGCGACTTCGACTTCGGCTTGAACTTGTTCACGCTCGACCTGACGCTGTTCCGGGGTGCGACGCTCGCCGGTGACGAACTGGTCCGGCGTGACTTTGATCAGCAGCAACTTGCACGGCAAGGCGCCGTTCCAGAACGAATACTGTTTGTGGCTGCGGATGCCCATGCGCTTGCCCAGGTCCGGCGCGCCGGTGAACACCGCCGCTTCCCAGTTCAGGCAGGCCTGACGCAGACGCTCGCCAAGGTTCTGGTAGAGGTAGAGCAGGCTCGCCTCGTCGCCCAGACGCTCGCCGTATGGCGGGTTGCAGATCACCAGACCTTTCTGGTTCTGGTCCGGACGTGGCTCGAACGTGCCGACTTCGCCCTGGTAGATCTTGATCCACTCGCTAAGGCCCGCACGTTCGACGTTGTTGCGGCCCGGTTGAATCAGGCGCGGATCGGCTTCGTAACCGCGAATCCACAACGGTGGCTTGGCCAGGCCGGCGGCGGCGCGTTCGGTGGCTTCTTCGTGGAGCTTTTTCCACAGCGCCGGCACGTGGCCGAGCCAGGCGGTGAAGCCCCACTGTTCGCGACGCAGGTTCGGCGCCATGTCGGCGGCGATCATCGCCGCTTCGACGAGGAACGTACCAACACCGCACATCGGGTCAGCCAGTGCGCCGCCTTCGGCCGCAATGCGTGGCCAGCCGGAACGGATCAGGATCGCGGCCGCGAGGTTTTCCTTCAGCGGCGCCGCGCCCTGCTGCAAACGATAACCGCGCTGGTGCAGGCTGTGACCGGAGAGGTCGAGGGAGAGAATCGCTTCGCCACGGTCCAGGCGCAGGTGAATGCGCAGGTCCGGGTTGAGCTTGTCGATGGACGGACGATCGCCCTGCGGAGTGCGCAGTTTGTCGACGATGGCGTCTTTGACTTTCAGGGCGCCGAAGTGCGTATTGTCGATGCCCGAGCCGTGGCCGCTGAACTCGACGGCCAGGGTGCCGTCATTGAGCATGTGGTCTTGCCACTCGATGTCGAGTACGCCGTGGTACAGGTCTTCGGCGTCCTTCATCGGGAAACGCTTGAGCACCAGCAGCACCCGGTTCGCCAGACGCGACCACAGGCACAGGCGATAAGCGGTTTCCATGGTGGCCATGCCGCGCACGGCAGAGGTGTGCTCACGTGCTTCTTCAAGGCCAAGCCCGACGGCTTCCTCGATCAGCAGGCCTTCAAGGCCTTTGGGACAAGTGAGGAAGATTTCGAATTGATCGGACATTGGAATCTCAGAGCCTTTAGCTAAGTGAACCGGCAACGCATTGCCGGCCCGGTTTTCAATCAGGCGCTTTTCTAAAAGAGCGCCCGCGTGGCACGAAGGTGTGCCGTCCCACCTGTGCTGCTCAGGTTAGAAGAGCTTAGATGCACAGGCAGATAAAAAAGTTGATGCAACAAAATGTCATAAGTCGACCCTTCGTCGAATAATCGTCCTGCTTAACAGGAGCCATTCTCACAAAGGATTAACTCCATCATTCTGTGGGGGGCCGATCATACAGGGCTTTGACCAAGAAACACGGGACAAACATCGAGTTACTTATGGCCGTTGCATCTTTATGGTTACGTTCTTATGACAAAACGATCATTCCCTCGATGTGACGCATTGGTTAGAACTCAACACAGGTTGACGCCGCAACGACGTCAACACCTTGGCTCGCGACGCCGGCAGCGAGCCCCAACGGCAGGAGTTTTTTTCTGCCAGACCTCAATTGAGGTCGACGCGATAAATACAGTCAACAAGTGAGGGCAACACCCTATGAGAAGACTTAAGCGTGATCCGTTGGAAAGAGCATTTTTGCGCGGATATCAATATGGCGTTGGTGGCAAATCCCGTGAGCTTTGCCCATTTACTCTACCGTCGGTACGCCAAGCCTGGATTAACGGCTGGCGAGAAGGACGCGGCGACAACTGGGACGGTATGACCGGCACTGCGGGAATCCACAGACTCAACGAACTTCACGCCGTCGGCTAACACAGGGCACAACACTCCGACACGACAATCTGATTACGTAACGACTTACCACGCACGCCCCATCCGGGCGGCGGGCTCCGGCCCAGGGGCTCCTTCGAGGAGCCCTTTTTTATGCCCGCCAATTACCTGGAATCTGAACACTGCTTTTGTGGCGAGGGAGCTTGCTCCCGCTGGGCTGCGAAGCGGCCCCAGAACCAGTCACAACTCGGAGTGTCAGGTAAAACGCGGTTGCGGGGTTTACGACTGCTTCGCAGCCGAGCGGGAGCAAGCTCCCTCGCCACAAAAGCCCCCACCATGAGGCCCCAATCAGGCTTCAGCGCAGCGCCGCGATGGCGTCGACGGACTCGCGAATCAGCGCCGGGCCTTTGTAGATGAAGCCGGAATAGAGCTGCACCAGGCTAGCACCCGCAGTGATTTTCTCAGCCGCATGCTTGCCTTCGGTGATGCCGCCCACGGCGATGATTGGCAAGCGACCCGCCAGTTCCGCCGCCAGTACCTTCACGGTGTGGGTGCTCTTGTCGCGAACCGGTGCGCCGGACAGACCGCCCGCCTCATCACCATGCTCCATGCCTTCAACGCCCACACGGCTCAGGGTGGTGTTGGTGGCAATCACTGCGTCCATCCCGGTTTCGATCAGCGCTTGCGCGACCTGAGCGGTTTCTTCATCGGTCATGTCCGGCGCGATCTTGATCGCCAGCGGTACATGTTTGCCGTGGCGCAGGGCCAGTTCCGCGCGACGGGTCGCCAGATCAGCCAGCAATTGCTTGAGCGAATCGCCGAATTGCAGGCTGCGCAGGCCCGGGGTGTTCGGCGAGCTGACGTTGACCGTCACGTAGCTGGCGTGGGCATAGACCTTGTCCAGGCAGATCAGGTAATCGTCGACCGCGCGCTCAACCGGCGTATCGAAGTTCTTGCCGATGTTGATGCCCAGCACGCCCTTGTACTTGGCCGCCGCCACGCGTGCCAGCAGGTGATCGACGCCGAGGTTGTTGAACCCCATGCGGTTGATGATCGCCTCGGCCTCCGGCAGACGGAAAATCCGTGGCTTGGGGTTACCCGGCTGCGGACGCGGGGTGATGGTACCGATTTCGACAAAGCCGAAACCCAGCTGGGCAAACCCGTCGATGGCCGCACCGTTCTTGTCCAGACCGGCCGCCAAACCGACCGGGTTCGGAAACTCCAGGCCCATGACGCTGACCGGCATTTTCGCCGGCGCCTTGCACAGCAGACTGTTGAGGCCCAAACGCCCGCCCGCGCCGATCAGGTCCAGGGACAGATCGTGGGAGGTTTCCGGGGAAAGTTTGAACAACAGCTGACGGGCCAGGGTGTACATGGGCGGTTTTGACTCGAATGGCGGCGAAATGAGGCGGCGATTATAGCCGGGCATCGGTGCCGCAAGCGAGGCGCGCAACAAAATCAGCGGACGATGGCATATGCCTTGCACCCTCACTGACATCAGCACTCATGCCAACGGCGGGATGAGTCGAAAGACAAAGGCGTCGTCACTTGGCCTTGCCCTGGCAAGCAGCCCGGTACGACGCTTTTTTTTGGAAGGTGTTTAACCATGAATGAAACCACAGCGGGCCCACTGGCCTGGGTCAATGGCAGCGATGCCCCGGAAAAGACTGAGATCAACCTCGGCTTCATGGCCCTGAGTGACTGCGCCTCGGTGGTGGTCGCGGCCACGCAGGGTTTCGCGCAGCCTTACGGCCTGACCCTGAACCTCAAGCGCCAGTCGTCCTGGGCCAACCTGCGGGACAAACTGGTCAGCGGCGAACTCGACGCCGCCCACAGCCTGTACGGCCTGATCTACGCCGTGCACCTGGGCATCGGCGGCGTGGCGCCGACCGACATGGCGGTGCTCATGGGCCTGAACCAGAACGGCCAGAGCATCAACCTTTCTCATGGCTTGCAGGCCTTGGGGGTGACCAGTCCTGAAGCACTGGACCGGCACGTGCACCAAAGTCGCCCAAAACTGACCTTCGCCCAGACATTTCCGACAGGCACCCACGCCATGTGGCTGTATTACTGGCTCGCGAGTCAGGGCATTCATCCGTTGCAGGACGTCGACAGCGTGGTGGTGCCACCGCCACAGATGGTCGCGCACCTGCAAGCCGGACGCATCGACGGCTTCTGCGTCGGCGAACCGTGGTCCGCCAGCGCGGTGAAGCAGAATCTGGGGTTCACTATGGCAACGACCCAGACCATCTGGCCCGATCACCCGGAAAAAGTCCTCGGCTGCACTCGCGCCTTTGTCGAGCAGTACCCCAACACCGCCCGGGCGTTGGTGATGGCGATCCTCGAAGCCAGCCGCTTCATTGAAGACGGCAGCGAGAACCGCCGCAGCACCGCGAAGCTGTTGAGCGCGCCCGAATACCTTGATGCACCGCTCGATTGCATCGAACCGCGCTTGCTTGGCGACTACGCCGATGGCCTCGGCAATCGCTGGCAGGACCCGCACGCGCTGCGTTTCCATGCGGGCGGTGAGGTCAATGTGCCGTACTTGTCCGATGGCATGTGGTTCATGACCCAGTTCCGCCGCTGGGGCTTGTTGCGCGACGACCCGGATTACCTCGGCGTGGCCCGTGAGGTCCAGCAACTAGACTTGTATCGTGAGGCCGCCAGCGCAGTCGGTGTTGCCGCCGAGGGTGAGGACATGCGCAGCAGCCAATTGATCGACGGCAAAGTCTGGGATGGCTCCGACCCGACCGGCTATGCCCGCAGTTTCAAGCTGCACGCCATGAGCGAAAGCTCGCACCGAATCGCCAGCCGCTGACAGGAGACTGCGAATATGTTGCGTATCCTGCTGATCAACGACACCGCGAAGAAAGTCGGTCGCCTGAAAGCAGCCCTGACCGAAGCCGGGTTCGAGGTGATCGACGAATCCGGCCTGACCATCGACCTGCCCGCGCGCGTCGAAACGGTGCGTCCGGATGTGATTTTGATCGATACCGAGTCACCCAGCCGCGATGTGATGGAGCAAGTGGTGCTCGTGAGCCGCGACCAACCGCGACCGATTGTGATGTTTACCGATGAACATGACCCCGATGTGATGCGCCAGGCAATCAAGTCCGGGGTCAGTGCCTACATCGTCGAAGGCATTCACGCACAACGCTTGCAGCCGATTCTCGACGTGGCCATGGCGCGCTTTGAAAGCGACCAGGCCCTGCGCGCCCAGCTCAACGCCCGCGACCAGCAACTGGCCGAGCGCAAGCGCATCGAGCTGGCCAAGGGGCTGTTGATGAAGATGAAGGACTGCAACGAGGAAGAGGCTTACACCCTCATGCGCCGCCAGGCCATGAGCCGGCAGCAGAAACTGATTCAGGTGGCGGAGCAGATTATTGCCATGAGTGAACTGCTCGGCTGAAGCCTTGCGAAGTCTGTGAAGACGCCTTCGCGGGCAAGCCTCGCTCCTACAGGTGCCCACGACATCTGAACTCACCACAAAACCTGTAGGAGCGAGGCTTGCCCGTGAATGGCCGCAACGCGTCATCAAGGTGTTGGCACAGATCTGGCTAAGTAATCCATACAGGTAACCAACGGCGGTTGCCCCACCTACGACAAAGACGTCGCTCACCTCATTTGCCCACGGCGAATCGGGTGGCGGCGTTTTTTCGTTTTGGCCCCAGAGATCGGGGCCGGTGGTGCGGCCGAGGCGGCGCCCCACCTGCAAGCTTCTGACTCCTTCTCGAGACTCCCTACAGCTGAGGTGCGCGATGAATTCAAGCTTCTGGAAATCTGGCCATACCCCGACATTGTTCGCGGCGTTCCTCTATTTCGACCTGAGTTTCATGGTCTGGTACCTGCTCGGCCCACTGGCGGTGCAGATCGCCACCGACCTGCAACTGACCACCCAGCAACGCGGGCTGGTGGTGGCCACGCCGATTCTCGCCGGGGCCATACTGCGCTTTTTGATGGGCTTGCTGGCTGATCGCCTGTCGCCCAAGACCGCTGGCCTGATCGGCCAAGTGATCGTCATCTGCGCCCTGTTCGTTGCCTGGAAACACGGCATCCACAGTTACGAACAAGCGCTGCTATTGGGCTTGTTTCTCGGTGTGGCCGGCGCATCCTTCGCCGTCGCCCTGCCGCTGGCCTCGCAATGGTATCCGCCGCAACACCAAGGCAAGGCCATGGGCATCGCCGGTGCCGGCAACTCGGGCACCGTGCTTGCCGCATTGATCGCCCCGGTGCTGGCGGCCGCCTTCGGCTGGAGCAACGTGTTCGGCTTCGCCCTGATCCCGCTGATCCTGACCATCATCGTGTTCGCCTGGCTGGCCAAAAACGCCCCTGAACGGCCGAAAGCCAAGTCCATGTCCGACTACTTCAAGGCCTTGGGCGACCGCGACAGTTGGTGGTTCATGTTTTTCTACAGCGTGACCTTCGGTGGCTTCATCGGCCTGGCCAGCGCCCTGCCCGGCTATTTCAACGACCAATACGGCCTGAGCCCGGTCACTGCCGGCTACTACACCGCAGCCTGCGTGTTCGGTGGCAGCCTGATGCGCCCATTAGGCGGCGCGCTGGCCGACCGATTCGGCGGGATTCGCACGTTGCTGGGGATGTACACAGTCGCAGCGATCTGCATCGCGGCGGTGGGTTTCAACCTGCCGAGTTCCTATGCAGCGCTGGCACTTTTCGTCTGCACCATGCTCGGTTTGGGTGCGGGTAACGGCGCGGTCTTCCAATTGGTCCCGCAACGTTTTCGTCGGGAAATCGGTGTAATGACCGGCTTGATCGGCATGGCCGGCGGCATCGGCGGTTTCGCACTGGCGGCGGGCATGGGCGCGATCAAGCAAAGCACTGGCAGTTATCAAATGGCCCTGTGGTTGTTCGCCAGCCTTGGCGTGCTCGCCTGGTTCGGCCTGCACGGGGTGAAACGTCGCTGGAGAACCACCTGGGGTTCGGCCGCTGTGACCGCTGCCCGGGTCTGAGACCGCAATGAGCCTGCAATTGAGTTTTGCCGAAGCGAGCGCCATCGGCCCTCGCGAGGAAAACCAGGACGCCCTGCGCCTGGTCACTCCGGCCCCGGCGCTGGCGGCAAGCAAGGGTTACCTGTTCGCCATCGCCGACGGGGTCAGCCAGTGCGCCGACGGCGGTCTCGCCGCCCGTTCGACCTTGCAGGCCCTGGCGCTGGACTATTACGCCACCCCGGAAACCTGGGGTGTCGCGCAAGCGCTGGATCGCCTGCTGCTGGCGCAAAATCGCTGGTTGCAGGCCAATGGCGGTGGGCAACCATTGCTCACGACTGTCAGTGCTTTGGTCATGCGCGGCAGGCGTTTTACCTTGGCCCATGTCGGCGATTGCCGGGTGTATCGCTGGCACGCCGACACCTTGCAGCGGGTCAGCGAAGATCACGTCTGGGACCAGCCGGGCATGCAGCATGTGCTCAAGCGAGCGCTGGGGCTCGATCAGCATCTGGTCCTGGATTTTCTTGACGGTGAACTTCGCCTCGATGAGAGCTTTGTGCTGCTCAGCGACGGCATCTGGGCGGTGCTGGGCGACACCGCCATTGCGGCGATTCTGCGCGACCAACCGGACCTGCACAGCGCGGCGCAAACCCTGGTCAGCGCAGCGCACCTGGCGGGCAGTCAGGACAATGCCAGCGCCCTGTTGGTGCGAGTCGATGCCCTCGGTGAGACGAGCATTGGCGATGCGCTGATTCATCTGCAGCAATGGCCACTGCCACCCGCATTGAAACCGGGCCAGATGTTCGAGGGCTGGCAGGTCGAAGGGATGCTCGGCCAGAGCCAGCAGTCGCTGCTTTATCGGGTTCGCGACAGCCAACAACACCCCTGGCTGCTGAAAACCTTGCCCGGCGCACTGCGCGACGATCACCTCGCCGGTCAGGCTTTGCTGTCGGAGGAATGGTTTCTCAAGCGCGTGGCCGGACGGCATTTCCCTGAAGTTCATGCCGCCAGCCAGCGTCAGCATTTGTATTACGTGATGCGCGAGTATTCCGGTTCCACTCTGGCGCAGTTGCACGAACGGGTTGCCGCGCTGCCGCTGGCGCAATGGCAGGATCTGGCCGAGCGTCTGCTCAAGGCCGTCGGCATGCTGCATCGCCGGCAGATTCTTCATCGCGACATCAAACCGGAGAACCTGTTGCTGGGCGACGACGGTGAATTGCGCTTGCTGGATTTCGGCCTCGCCTACTGCCCCGGTCTGTCAGAAGATCAACCCACGACCTTGCCCGGCACGCCGAGCTATATCGCGCCGGAAGCCTTTGCCGGTGAGGCACCGACACCGCAACAGGATCTGTACGCAGTCGGTGTCACCCTGTATTTCCTGCTGACCGGGCATTATCCCTACGGCGAAATCGAAGCCTTCCAGCGTCCACGCTTTGGCGTGCCCGTCAGCCCCAGCCGTTACCGCCCAGACCTGCCGGACTGGATCGCGCAAAGCCTGGAGCGCGCGGTCGCGGCGGATCCGGGTCAACGGTTTGAAACGGCGGAAGAGTGGTTGCTGTTGCTGGAGCAGGGAGAGCGACGCAGTTTGAGTGTGCGGCCCAGACCGCTGCTGGAGCGCGAGCCGTTGAAGGTCTGGCGGACACTGGCGCTGGTGATGTTGGTGGTGAATCTGGTGCTGCTGGTTTTGCTGTTTCATGGCTGATTCCGCGTCGCGCCCATCGCGAGCAGGCTCGCTCCCACAGGGGATCTCCAGTGTCCGGGAGACCATTGTGGGAGCGAGCCTGCTCGCGATGGCGGACTGACAGCCCCGCCTGCCCCATCAGCAACTCGCTCCATTAATGGGCAACGCGCTTTGATTCGGTGCAATAAATCGGACGCTTTGACTCAAAACTGTTATTTCCCGCTCTAAACCCGGGTTCTGACAACTTGGCACAACCACTGCATTACCTCTCCCAACAGACATAAAGCCCAGCCTTCAACGATGAAGGGTGTGCTTCCCGAGAGAACGGGACCAGGACAAAGGCGTCCTCGCTAGGCAACTAGCGGGACGCCTTTTTTTGTTTGCGCAAAATATGTCGAGCAAGACCTGACAGCCCTGATGAGGCGGGTCCGAGCTCCCCGGAGAACCTGATGAAAAAACTAAAACTGGTGATGATCGGCAACGGCATGGCCGGGGTTCGTACCCTGGAAGAACTGCTCAAGTTGAGCAACGAGCTGTACGACATCACGGTCTTCGGCGCCGAACCCCATACCAACTACAACCGCATCCTGCTGTCACCGGTACTGGCCGGTGAACAGACCTTCGACGAGATCGTACTGAACGATCTCGACTGGTACCTGGACAACAGCATCAAGTTGCTGCTCAACCGCAAAGTAGTGGAGATAGACCGGGTCAAACGCCGCGTGATCGCCGACGACGGCACCGAGGCGGAATACGATCGCCTGCTGATCGCGACCGGCTCGACCCCGTTCATCCTGCCGATCCCCGGCAACGCTTTGCAGGGTGTGATCGGCTATCGCGACATCGCCGACACCCAGGCCATGATCAACACCGCGAAAACCCACAAGCACGCCGTGGTGATCGGTGGCGGTCTGCTCGGCCTGGAAGCTGCAAACGGTCTGATGCTGCGCGGCATGCACGTCACCGTGGTGCACATCGGCGAGTGGCTGCTGGAGCGGCAGCTGGACAAAACCAGTGGCCAACTCCTGCAAACCGCCCTGGAAGCCCGCGGCCTGCATTTTCGTCTGAGCGAACAGACCCAGGCCCTGCACGATGCCGGCAACGGCCGGGTCGGCTCGGTTGAATTCAAGAATGGCGACATCATCCCCGCCGACCTGGTGGTCATGGCCGCCGGCATCCGCCCAAGCACCGAACTGGCGGAAAAATCCGGCATCCCCTGCCATCGCGGGATTCTGGTCAATGACACCCTGCAAACCTATGACCCACGGATCTACGCCATCGGCGAATGCGCCAGCCACCGCGGAACCGCCTACGGCCTGGTCGCGCCGCTGTTCGAGCAAGCCAAGGTCTGCGCCAACCACCTCGCGCAACTGGGCTTCGCCACCTACAAAGGCTCGGTGACCTCGACCAAATTGAAAGTCACAGGCATCGACCTGTTCTCCGCCGGCGACTTCATGGGCGGCGAAGGTACCGAAACCATCACCCTCTCCGACCCGATCGGTGGGGTCTACAAAAAACTGGTGATCAAGGATGACGTGCTGGTCGGCGCCTGTCTGTACGGCGACACGGCCGATGGCGGGTGGTATTTCCGACAGATTCGTGAAAATCACGACATCGACGAGATCCGCGATCACCTGATGTTCGGCGACGCTTCGTTCATGGAGCAGGCCATCGGCGACGCAGGACACTCCGGCAGGGAAGCACGCTGATGAACCAGATTACCGCTTCCACCTGTTGCTACTGTGGGGTCGGCTGCGGCGTGCTGATCGAGCATGACGGCGAGCGCATTCTCGGCGTCAGCGGCGATCCGAGCCACCCGGCGAACTTCGGCAAGCTGTGCAGCAAGGGTTCGACCTTGCACCTGACGGGCGACTTGACTGCGCGAGCGTTGTACCCCGAACTGCGCCTGGGCAAAGGCCTGGCCCGCAGCCGCACCGACTGGGACACCGCCCTCGACCACGCGGCCAATGTCTTTGCCCGATCCATCGCCGAACACGGCCCGGACAGCGTGGCGTTCTACATTTCCGGGCAGTTGCTGACCGAGGACTATTACGCTTTCAACAAACTGGCGCGAGCGCTGGTGGGCACCAACAACATCGACAGCAATTCGCGGCTTTGCATGTCATCCGCAGTGGTCGGCTATAAGCGCAGCCTCGGGGCCGATGCGCCGCCATGCAGCTACGAAGACCTGGAACTGAGCGACTGCGTGATGATCGTCGGCAGCAACATGGCCTACGCCCACCCGGTACTGTTTCGTCGCCTGGAAGAAGCCCGGTCCCGCCGCCCGCAGATGAAAGTCATCGTCATTGACCCCCGTCGTACCGACACCTGCGATTTGGCCGACCTGCACCTGGCGATTCTTCCCGGGACCGATGTCGCCTTGTTCCATGGGATTTTGCACCTGCTGCTGTGCGAAGACTGGGTCGACCGCGATTTCATCCAGGCTCATACCGAAGGTTTGGCCGAACTGACCAATCTTGTACGCGATTACACGCCGTCAATGGTGTCGCAGCTGTGTGGGATCGAGGTCGAGCAATTACAGGAATGCGCCAGATGGGTCGGCACCTCCACGAGTTTTCTGTCGCTGTGGTGCATGGGATTGAACCAGTCCACCGCCGGTAGCGCCAAAAACAGCGCACTGATCAATCTGCACCTGGCCACCGGGCAAATCGGCCTTCCCGGCGCAGGACCGTTCTCCCTGACCGGTCAGCCAAATGCCATGGGTGGACGGGAAACCGGCAGCCTGTCGAACCTGCTGCCGGGCCATCGCGAAGCGGCCAATGCCGAGCATCGCGCGGAAGTGGCGGCCTATTGGGGCGTTGATCAACTTCCGGAAAATGCCGGGCTTACCGCAATCGAGTTGTTTGAGCAGGTTCGCAGCGGAAAAATCAAAGCCCTGTGGATCGCCTGCACCAACCCGGCCCAATCGTTGCCGGACCAGACCGCCGTGCGCGCTGCCCTGGAGGCCTGCCCGTTCGTGGTGTTGCAGGAAGCCTTTCGCACCACCGAAACCGCCGCGTTCGCCGACCTGCTGTTGCCTGCCGCCAGTTGGGGCGAAAAGGACGGTACGGTGACCAACTCCGAACGGCGCATTTCCCACGTTCGCCGGGCCATCGTCGCACCGGGTGAAGCGCGTTCCGACTGGGCGATCACGGTGGATTTCGCACAACGCCTGGAAAAACAGCTGCGCCCCGGGCAAAACAGCCTGTTTGCCTTTGAAACGCCGGCGCAGGTCTTCGACGAATACAAACACCTGACCCGCGGGCGTGATCTGGACTTGTCCGGCATCAGTCATGAGCTGATCGACCGCCTCGGCCCACAACAATGGCCCTTCCCCACTGGCGCCAGCGAAGGCACTGCACGCCTGTATCTCGACGGTATTTTCCCGACCGCCAGCGGACGTGCTCAGTTTGTGGCCGATCCGTATCGCGCGGCCAGGGAACAACGCGACGCACACTTCCCGCTGACGCTGATCACCGGTCGCTTGCGCGATCAATGGCACGGCATGAGCCGCACCGGCACCGCCGCGCAGCTGTTCGGGCATGTCAGCGAGGCCGTGTTGAGCCTGCATCCGGATGAAATGCGTCGGCATCGTCTGCAACCCGGCGATCTGATCAGCCTGAAAAGTCGGCGCGGCGCGGTGATCGTGCCGGTCGCCAGCGACGACAGCGTGCGGCCTGGCCAGGCCTTTCTGCCCATGCATTTTGGTGACCGTTTCCTCAAGGGCGGCGTGAACACCCTCACCCTGCCCGCTTTTGATCCGCTGTCAAAACAACCGGAACTCAAACACAGCGGCGTGCGACTTGAGCCGGTGCAGTTGCCGTGGCAGCTGTTCGCCCTGGTCGAAGGCAATGTTCAACAACATTTTGAGACGCTACGACCGCTCTGCGAGGCGTTTTCCTACGCCAGCCTCAGCCTGGTCGGCCGTGAACGCCCTGCGCTGCTGATACGCGCTGCCAGCGCCACCGCGCCTGATCCGCAACTGCTGCGTGACATCGATCAGTGCCTGGCGCTCAACGACGGTCCCGTACTGGCCTACGACGACCCACGACGCTCCATCGGCAAACGCGTGCGGATCGAGAACGGTCGGATCACCGCGATTCGCCTGGCCGGCGAAACACTCGCCCAACACTGGCTGCAAAACCTCTGGCTTGAGGGACGCGTCGACGAACAACTGCGCCGTTGGCTGCTGGCACCACTGAGCGCGCAGCCGGGTAACGCGGGCACGGCGGCAGCGGGCACCAAAACCCTTTGCAACTGCAAGAACGTCAGTCAACGCGCGGTCTGCGCCGGCATCAGCCGTGGCCTGGACTTGCAGGGCCTGAAACAAGAATTGGGCTGCGGCACGCAATGCGGCTCCTGTGTACCTGAAATCAAGCGTCTGCTGGCTGCCGCTGCGCAGCCGATCGCCGTTATCGCGTGAGGAAAATACGATGAGCGCAAAAGTCTGGCTGGTGGGTGCAGGTCCCGGCGACCCTGAATTGCTGACCCTCAAAGCTGTTCGGGCATTGAGAGAAGCAGATGTGGTGCTGATCGACGATCTGGTCAATGACGCGGTGCTGGAGCATTGCCCCGGCGCGCGGATCATTCCTGTGGGCAAACGCGGCGGCTGTCGTTCCACGCCTCAAGCCTTCATTCATCGCCTGATGCTGCGTTATGCCCGCCACGGCAAATGCGTGGTACGGCTCAAGGGCGGCGATCCGTGCATCTTCGGTCGCGGCGGTGAAGAGGCACAGTGGTTGCGCGAGCACGGCGTTGAAGTCGAACTGGTCAACGGCATCACTGCCGGGCTGGCGGGTGCGACGCAATGCGATATTCCGCTGACCCTCAGAGGCGTTGCCCGTGGCGTGACGCTGGTCACCGCCCACACTCAGGACGGCAGCAGCCTGAACTGGCAGGCCCTGGCCCAGGGCGGCACGACGCTGGTGATTTATATGGGCGTGGCGAAGCTGAGCGAGATCCGCGAGCAGCTGCTGGCCGGGGGGATGGCGGCGGATATGCCGGTGGCGATGATTGAAAACGCGTCCCTGCCGCACCAACGGGAATGTCGGAGCAATTTGACGGCCATGGAACAGGATGCCTCAGCATTCGAATTGAAAAGCCCGGCGATCCTGGTCATTGGCGCGGTAGCAGCCCGCTCTGCGCTTTACTGTGGGAACGAGTCTGCTCGCGAAGCGGACTTGTCCGTCGACATCAATGCTGGATATCAACGCGCCTGACGGCTCGCCCCTCACCAAATCGCAGACAAAGAAAAGCCCGGCCTAAGCCGGGCTTTTCTCAGAGCTGCGGGCTAATTACTTAGCTTGAGCTTCAACCTGCGCTTCTACGCGACGGTTTACAGCGCGGCCAGCTTCAGTTTTGTTGTCAGCAACTGGGCGGGATTCGCCGTAGCCAACAGACTGAACGCGGGTCGATTCAACACCGTACTGGTTGGTCAGAACTTGCTTAACGGCGTTTGCACGACGCTCGGACAGTTTCTGGTTGTAAGCGTCAGGACCGACGGAGTCAGTGTGACCTTCAACAGTAGTGGTGGTGGATGGGTACTGTTTCATGAAATCAGCGAGGTTTTTGATGTCGCCGTAGCTGTTAGGCTTGACTACCGACTTGTCGAAGTCGAATTTCACGTCCAGTTCAACACGAACAACTTCAGCAACTGCTGGGCAGCCATCAGCGTCAACAGTTACGTTGGCTGGGGTGTCCGGGCACTTGTCAACGTTGTCGCAAACGCCATCGTTGTCGCTGTCGGAGCAGACTTCAGCTGGTGCTGGAACTGGAGCAGCAGCAGGCTTGGAGCCGCCACCGAAGTTCACACCGATACCGACGCTTGGAGCCCACTCGGTGTCGCCTTGGTCGATGTTGTACTGAGCTTCAACGCCAGCACGGGCATAGAAGTTGTCAGTGAAGTACAGCTTGGCACCGCCGCCAACGTTGGCGAAGGTCGAACGGTTGCGGCCGTTGCTGCCATTCTGGTCGATGCTCTGGTCCGAGAAACCGGCAGAGACGTAAGGACGCAGCATGTCACCTGGGTTGTTGAAGTGGTACAGAGCGTCCAGAGCGGTGTTAGCGCCCTTGATGTTACGACCGTCGTCGGAACGAACGTTGTGCACTTCGTCGTAGCCCAGACGCAGTTCAACGTCGTCGGTCAAGAAGTAACCGATCGAGCCGCCGAACAGGTTGCCGTTGTTCTTGAAGTTACGAGCGCTGTCGAATTGTTCTTTCTTAGCGAAGCCTTCGATTTCAACTGCGCCTTGGCCTTGTGCCAGAGCGCCGAACGAAGTGGCGGCAATCAAAGAACCAATGGCCAAGCCCAAGGTGTTTTTCAGTTTCATCCGTTAAATCCCCATCTGGTGATTGTGAAGCAGTCCCGCAAACCGGGGGACAACTCGGCGGCAAGTCTATCAGAACTTGCCTACACGTAAGAGATATTTGCGCCGAACTAAGTTTCAGCAATGCCTGCAAATTTCTCACGCAATTTGTCTAGAGCGCGTTTGTACCGCATTTTTGTTGCACTCAAACCCATGTGCATGATGTCTGCGATCTCCTGAAACTCCAGCTCTGCGACAAATCGTAGCACCAGAATTTCACGGTCAATCGGGTTCACATACACCAGCCAGCGATCAAGTCCACCCTTATCCTCGGGTTTCGGCGTCTTTTCTTCAGACGCTTCCTCGAGGGGGTCCAGACTCAAAGCGTCCATCAAGCGACGCTTTCGCCGTTCCTTCCGATACTGTGTGATGCATTCGTTGTACGTGATGCTGTAGAGCCACGTTTTGAACTTCGATTTTCCCTCGAAGTTCTTCAGGCCATACAACACCTTCAACATCACTTCCTGACAGACATCGTCCGCGTCGCGATCGTTCCCCAGATATCGTGCACAGACGTTAAATAATGTTCGTTGGTAACGCCGCATCAGTTCTTCATAGGCGCGTGTTACGTGAAACAGCTCGGTATGCGAGCGCGCGACCAACTCCTCATCAGAGAGCTCGCGGGGGTCGTAGCGCGTGGAGAGCGATTGAGCTTTATTCAAAACAAGTCGGGCCGACAGTCAGGTCA
Source organism: Pseudomonas sp. FSL W5-0299 (assembly GCF_005930655.1). NCBI lineage: Bacteria > Pseudomonadati > Pseudomonadota > Gammaproteobacteria > Pseudomonadales > Pseudomonadaceae > Pseudomonas > Pseudomonas sp. FSL W5-0299. The sequence goes on along the minus strand of NZ_RXHX01000006.1, from coordinate 117,736 downwards.
ATGTCCGCCGCAGCCCTTACAGGGCACTTTGCGGCGGCATACATTAGCAGGGTTTGCCGGGTTAGCGGCTACTCACATGCTGCTCCAGGAGGATCCGATTGGAGAGAGAGACTAGCTCACCCTCATCGGTCAGCAATGTGGTTTTAACCGTGCCGATCTCTTCGATCTGACCTTCGACCTCGCCAACACGCACTTGTTGCCCAACCTGATACAACTCACGCACATAGATTCCCGCAAGAATCTGACCGGCAATTTCCCGGCTTCCCAATCCCATGGCCAGCGCAACTGCCAGACCAACGGTAATCAAAACGATCACAATCACGTGGTTGAGCAGGTCAGTCTTGACCTCCAACTGGCTGATCGCGACCGAAATACTGATGATAATTACCAGCCCCTGGGCAATTCGCCCAAGTCCCGCAGCGTAATCCAGCCCTACGCCCTCTGCGGCACCACGCACCAGCCCATTGGCCAGTTGCGCCAGCAACACACCCACCAGCAGCACCAGCGCGGCGCCAAATACTTTCGGCAAATACAGCGCAAGCATGTCAAGCGTAGCCGAAACTCGCTCAAGTCCAAGGGACTCTGCGGCAGAAACCAGAAAAATCAGCAGAACGAACCAATAGACAATCTTTCCGATCAGGGTCGAGATCGGCACTTGCAAGCCGGCCCGGGACAGCAATTTGGTCAGACCGGTGCCGCCCATCAGGCGATCAAGGCCCAGCTTGGCGAGCAACTTCGACAGCAAAGTATCCAAAAGTTTCGCAACGACGAAACCCAACAGCAGCACAACCAGCGCGCCGAACAGGTTCGGGATGAAATTGGCCACCTTGGTCCATAACGCAGTCATTGCAGTGACGAGGCTCTGTGTCCAGAGATCAAGTTCCATATTCAATCAGCCTTATCAGCGGTGCGAGCGGTAGGTTTACGGTGGCGGGATACCGGCGAGACGTGGGCCGAGCCGTTATTGAGGGCAATCATCAGCGCGGGCAACCAGCGGCCCAGCAGGCTGAACAGATCGCCAGCGCCGACCTGGCGGTTGGCGGTTTTCAGGACACGCCCAAGGCACGCATCGTCGTCACGGGTGGACGGCGAGGCGTTCAGCATGTCGCGCAAAGACTGTTCAAACGGATCGTGCATACGCACCTCTCGTGATGTCTGTGAAAGACGCGGTCAAATTTGCCCGGGTCACATGGCTCATCGTCACACCCAGCGCAAACGTCTAAATAACCACCACTGTCCGAGCGCTACCGAAACCATCATCAGGCACGCGATCAGGAACCCATAAGGGCTGGCGGAGAATGGAATTCCACCGACGTTGATGCCCAGAAGACCGGTCAGAAAACTCATCGGCAAAAAGATCCCGGTGATGATCCCGAAGCGGTACATCGTGCGATTCATGCGCACGCTCAAACGTCGGTCTTCAGCCTCGAGGACCAGCCCCACCCGCTCCCGGGTCAATTCCAGCTCCTCAAGATATCGGGTCAGGCTGTTGTTCAATTCGTTCCAGTAATCGCCATCGTCTTCGACGAACCAGGGCAGTTTTATCCGCGTCAGCTGTCCGAAAATTTCCCGCTGCGGAGCAAGGAAACGTTTCAGTGCAGCAGCCCGTCGACGGATCTGCAAAATGGCGCCGTGCTCGGGTGTATACCGTTCGTCGGCATCCAGTTTTTCTTCTTCCTCATCGACCACTTCCGAGAGGCAACTGACCAGATCCTGCACCTTATGGGTGAGGTACTGAGCCATATAAAGGATGAGTTCGGAGGCGGTTCTCGGCCCTTTGCCTTCGGCAAGAGTGACCAGCAACTCATCAGTGGCGCGCAATGGACGCAGGCGAAGGGAAATCACACGCTGGGCTGAGGCGAAGATACGCACCGAGACCATGTCTTCCGGTTCTGCGCCCGGGTTCAGGTTGACCCCGCGCAGAAACAGCAGGAGTTCGGAGTCCGGCAGCGGCAGAAGGCGCGGACGGGTGTTCTCTTCGAGCAGCAGGTCACAGCTGAATTCACTCAGACCGCTGGATTTGCGCAGCCAGGTCTGGGTTTGCGGGTGACTGCGATCCCAGTGCAGCCACAGGCTTTCATGGGCCTGTAGCTGCAAGTCATCGAGTTCAGTCCGGGCTATCGAACGCGCACCGCCTTTACCATCCAGCACCAGGGCATGCACCAGCCCCCACTGCGCGTTTTCTTCCTCGAACATCCTCACCCCTTTGTTGGTCTTGCGCTTTATTCAGGCATCTTCAGCGGGCTTGGCGAGATGATCACGCCGTTGTTGTCCGCGTAGATGTAATGGCCTGGATGGAAGGTCACGCCCGCAAAGGTCACCGCCACGTTGAGATCGCCGACACCACGCTTGTCGGTCTTCATGGGATGGCTCGCCAGTGCCTGAACCCCCAGGTCGGTTTGCGCAATGACGTCGACGTCACGGATGCAACCATAGATCACCAGCCCTTCCCAGCCGTTGTTCGCGGCTTTCTCGGCGATCATGTCGCCCAGCAGGGCACGACGCAGGGAACCGCCACCGTCGACCACCAGCACCTTGCCATTGCCCTTGAGCTCGGCTTGTTCCTTGACCAGCGAGTTGTCTTCGAAGCACTTGATGGTCACGATTTCGCCGCCGAAAGAATCACGGCCGCCGAAATTGCTGAACATCGGTTCCAGCACCTGCACCAGCTCCGGGTAGGCGTCGCACAGGTCAGGCGTGAGGTAATGGTTCATCGAGAAACTCCTGTAGAGAGGAAGACAATCGAGTGTGTCGCAAAGTGACCGGAACAGCTCAATGCGTCATATCTTAGCCTCAAGCCGGACAGAGCGAAATGCCCTTGTTAGAGCATCAGGCTCAGATTGCCGTGGCCAAATCCGGCTTTTCTCCCAGTAAAGGCGCTTGCTGATCGGCCAGCCAGCGCGCTACCAACGGCCAGACTTCGGTTTGGGCTGCTTTGCTGACGAGCATTTCCACGTGACCGAAATTATCGCCAAAGCCCTGCTCGCGGCCAAGGTTGATGAATTGTTTGTGTTCGGAACCCATTTGATCGAACAACTTGCGGCACGCCCATGCCGGATCCTGGTGATCGCCAGCGGCACTCACGGCCAGCACCGGTATTTGAACGTCGGCCAATCCCGCCCACCAGTCCTTCTCCGCATCGCCGAAGCGCCCGAACAGGCCATACCAGCGCATGCTTTCCAAGGCCAGGCCAATCGGCTCGTCCTCCGGGCCACGCTTGAGCCGCGAACCGGACAGTTGGGCGAAACGCTTGAGAATGAAGCGCCCGCTCCACTCCACCGGTGGAATTTTCAACGGCCAGTAGGTGCGACTGACCTGCGTGCCGAAGAACGCCGCCGACGCCACGACAGGCTCGCCAATGTATTCACCACCCAGTGCCGCCGCCAATGTGATGCCGCCCAGCGAGTGACCGATCCAGTGCGGGACCTGACCGCTCTGCTCGCGTACGAACGCGCCAATGGCCGGCAGATCGTAACGGGCGTAGTCGGCAACACGGTTCTTGCGGTAGTTCTGATTACGCTGGGACAGGCCGTGACCGCGCATTTCGGGAATCCAGACATCGAATCCCAGGCGCGTCAGGTAGGCGCCCAGCCCAAGTCCTTTCGGCGAGAACCAGAACCGGCGATTGGAAAAGCTGCCGTGCAACAAAATCACCGGCACGCCACGCACGGACGATTCATCAGCCATGCCAAGACGCGTCACAGCCAGTTCGACGGTGCCGTCAGGGCTGTTGCCAGGTTTCAAACGATAGACATCTTCGCTCAGATCGCCGCGACGCTCGGCGCTGATCAGGGCGACAGGAAATAGGTTGCTGCTGCTTTGCATAATGCTCTTGCACAAAAAAGGGCGGCTTCCAGAGGAGCCCGCCCTACTTGAATCTTAAAGCCCCAGCCACTAAAGCGGCCGGGGCTTCACTCACACCATCAAGCCGAAGCCTGACCTTCAGCCAGGAAGAACCAGGTTTCCAGCACGGAATCGGGGTTCAGCGAAACGCTTTCGATGCCCTGCTCCATCAGCCACTTGGCCAGATCAGGGTGGTCCGAAGGGCCCTGACCGCAAATACCGATGTACTTGCCAGCCTTGTTGCAGGCCTGAATCGCGTTGGCCAGCAGCTTCTTGACCGCCGGATTACGCTCGTCGAACAGGTGCGCGATGATCCCGGAGTCACGGTCCAGGCCCAGGGTCAGCTGGGTCAGGTCGTTGGAGCCGATGGAGAAGCCGTCGAAGAACTCGAGGAACTCTTCAGCGAGGATGGCGTTGGACGGCAGCTCGCACATCATGATGATGCGCAGACCATTTTCGCCACGCTTCAGACCGTTCTCCGCCAACAGATCGATAACCTGGCTGGCTTCGCCGAGGGTACGGACGAAGGGCACCATGATTTCGACGTTGGTCAGGCCCATCTCGTTGCGCACGCGCTTGAGGGCACGGCATTCGAGTTCGAAGCAGTCGCGGAACGATTCGCTTATGTAACGCGAGGCGCCACGGAAACCCAGCATCGGGTTTTCTTCTTCCGGCTCGTAGAGCTTGCCGCCGATCAGGTTGGCGTATTCGTTGGACTTGAAGTCCGACAGACGCACGATGACCTTTTTCGGCGTGAACGCAGCGGCCAGGGTGCTGATGCCTTCAACCAGTTTCTCGACATAGAAACCGACCGGATCGTCGTAACCGGCAATGCGCTTGTCGACGCTGTCCTTGATGTCCTGCGGCAGCCCGGCGTAGTTCAGCAGCGCCTTGGGGTGCACGCCGATCATGCGGTTGATGATGAATTCCAGACGGGCCAGACCCACACCGGCGTTCGGCAGTTGCGCGAAGTCGAATGCACGGTCCGGGTTACCGACGTTCATCATGATCTTGAACGGCAGATCAGGCATGGCATCGACGGAGTTTTTCTTGATGTCGAAGCCCAGTTCGCCTTCGAAAATGTAACCGGTGTCGCCTTCAGCGCAGGAAACAGTCACGCCCTGGCCGTCTTGCAACAGCTGGGTGGCGTTGCCGCAACCGACCACGGCCGGGATGCCCAGCTCGCGTGCGATGATCGCCGCGTGGCAAGTACGGCCGCCACGATTGGTGACGATGGCGCTGGCGCGCTTCATGACCGGTTCCCAGTCCGGGTCGGTCATGTCGGAGACCAGAACGTCGCCTGGCTGGACCTTGTCCATCTCGGACACGTCCTTGATGATGCGGACCTTGCCGGCGCCGATGCGCTGGCCGATGGCGCGACCTTCAACCAGCACGGTGCCTGTTTCTTTCAACAGGTAACGTTCCATGACGTTGGCCTGGGTGCGGCTCTTCACGGTTTCAGGACGGGCCTGAACGATGTAGAGCTTGCCGTCGTCGCCGTCTTTGGCCCATTCGATGTCCATCGGGCACTTGTAGTGCTTCTCGATGATCATCGCTTGCTTGGCCAGTTCGCTGACTTCAGCGTCGGTCAGGCAGAAACGGGCGCGATCGGCCTTGTCCACGTCGATGGTCTTGACCGACTTGCCGGCCGTGGCGACTTCGCCGTAGATCATCTTGATGGCCTTGCTGCCCAGGTTGCGACGCAGGATGGCCGGACGACCGGCGGCCAGCGTGCCTTTGTGGACATAGAACTCATCCGGGTTCACCGCGCCTTGTACGACGGTTTCACCCAGGCCGTAGGCGCCGGTGATGAACACCACGTCACGGAAGCCCGATTCGGTATCGAGGGTGAACATCACGCCGGCGGTGCCGGTTTCGGAGCGGACCATGCGCTGCACGCCAGCCGACAGGGCAACCAGTTTGTGGTCGAAGCCCTGGTGGACGCGGTAGGAAATCGCGCGGTCGTTGAACAGGGAGGCGAACACCTCTTTGGCGGCGCGAATAACGTTTTCGACACCACGGATGTTCAGGAAGGTTTCCTGCTGACCGGCGAAGGAAGCGTCCGGCAGGTCTTCGGCGGTAGCGGAAGAACGCACGGCCACGGCCATGTCAGGGTTGCCGGCCGACAGCGTGGCGAACGCAGTGCGGATCTCGGCGTTGAGTTTCTCGGGGAATTCGGCTTCCATGATCCATTGACGGATCTGGGCGCCAGTCTTGGCCAAGGCGTTGACATCGTCGACGTCCAGGGCGTCGAGGGCGGCGTGGATCTGATCGTTCAGGCCGCTCAGTTCCAGAAAATCACGATAAGCCTGAGCTGTCGTGGCGAAGCCACCGGGTACCGATACACCGGCACCTGCGAGGTTACTGATCATCTCGCCCAGGGATGCGTTCTTGCCCCCTACGTGCTCTACATCATGGACGCCGAGCTTATCGAGGGAAACTACGTACTCTACCAAGGTGATCTCTCCACTAACTGTGTTGGAAAAGCTCAGAAGCCGGGCGCTCGGGGGAGCGTTTGCCAGCTGTATGGCCTGGACCTGGAAAATAAGTGAGAATGCGGGCCACTGGCGGCCGGCAAATCGCGCCTATCATATCCAAGATTCGTCACTAGCTTAAGGCCCAAGGTGCAAATGAAACGATCTGCTTTCTTTATTTCCGACGGCACCGGCATCACAGCCGAAACCCTCGGCCAAAGCCTCCTGGCGCAGTTCGAAAACATTACCTTCAGCAAATTCACGCGTCCGTACATCGACAACGTGGATAAAGCGCGGGCCATGGTACAACAAATCAACAAAGCCGCCGAAACCGACGGTTTCCGGCCGATTATCTTTGACACCATCGTCAATCAGGACATCCGTGAGATCCTCGCCACGTCCAATGGTTTCATGATCGACATTTTCTCGACCTTCCTGGCGCCGCTTGAACAGGAACTGACCGAGCATTCTTCCTACACCGTCGGCAAATCCCACTCCATCGGCACCAACTCCAATTACATGGAGCGGATCGAGGCGGTGAACTTCGCCCTCGACAATGACGACGGCGCGCGCACGCATTATTACGACAAGGCCGACCTCATCCTAGTGGGCGTGTCGCGTTGTGGTAAGACACCGACGTGCCTGTACATGGCGATGCAATTTGGCATCCGCGCGGCCAACTACCCGCTGACCGAAGACGACATGGAACGCCTGCAACTGCCCACCGCCCTGCGCGCCCACCAGCACAAGCTGTTCGGCCTGACCATCGACCCGGATCGTCTCACCGCGATCCGCAACGAGCGCAAGCCCAACAGCCGCTATTCGAGCTACGCCCAGTGCGAGTTTGAAGTGCGCGAGGTGGAGAACCTGTTCCGCCGGGAGAACATTCCGAACATCAATTCCACGCATTTTTCGGTGGAAGAGATTTCGGCGAAAATCCTGGTGGAGAAAGGGGTGGAGCGGCGGTTCAAATAGTTCTGCGGCGCCCGTTATAGCGCATTCGCGAGCAGGCTCGCTCCCACAGTTGATCTCCAGTGGACACAAAGTTTGTGTACGACAGAGATCCACTGTGGGAGCGAGCCTGCTCGCGAAGAACGATTACACGGTCTCCGCCAATGCCCTCGCCAATGCTTCAAACCCCTGCAGCAACAACCGATCATCCCCCGCTGAATGACACACACTCGCCCGAATGAATTGCGGCACTGCGGCATGCCCGACCGCAAACGCCTCCGCGGTGGCCACCAGGTAATTGTTCTGCTTGAGCTCCGCCGCAATCTGCGATGCTCGCCACGGCTCGGGCACTTCGATCCAGAAGTGTGGGCTGTGGGGATGAGTCTTGTACCCGACCTCTTCTAACATGGGGCTGACCAAACGCTTGCGGCGACTGATTTCAGCAATCTGCTGCCCCAGCAACTGCTCGGCGATACCGTTTTCGATCCACGCCGTCGCCAGCTCCATCGACAGCGGACTCGCCATCCAGCACGTCCCGCGCACCGCCGCGCTTAAACGTCCGATCAACGGTTGCGGTGCATGCAGATAACCCGCCCGTAAACCCGCCGAAACCGCTTTGCTCAGACTGCCGATCAACACCGAACGCTCCGGGGCAAAGTGGCTCAAGGGCAACGGACGCTGCTGCGCGAGCACGGCGTGGGCTTCGTCCTCGATGATCAGCAGATTATGTTGGCGACAGACCTCGGCAATCGCCTCACGTCGCGGGACGGACATCACCGCCGCCGTAGGATTCTGGAGGGTCGGCGTGCAGTACACCGCCGATACCCGATGATGCTGGCAAACCTCCGACAAAGACTCGGGCAACAATCCTTCGTCATCCATCCCGACACCGATCAGTTTGATGCCGAGCATGCGGGTGACACTGATCAGCCCGGGGTAAGTCAACTGCTCGGTGACCAGAGTGTCGCCGGGCTTGAGCAGCGCCATCAACACGCAGAGCAAGCCGTGCTGGCCGCCATTGACGCAAATAACCTGCTCGGCGCTCGGTACGAAGGCCTGATGCCGCAGCCAATGGGCACCTGCCGCACGATGGCGCGGTAACCCGGCATCGGCCGTATATCCGCTAAGCAGTTGCAAGGTGTATGGATCGCTGGCCAGGGCCTGCAGGCTTTGACTCAGAAAAGCGCCTTCCTGCCCCGGAATCGGCTGATTCCGACTCATATCGAAGTAAGGCTGTGGGTCGTCGCTGACATTGCGAAAGCCGCCATCCCGCACCCGCTCCATCCCGCGCTGACGCACATAGGTGCCATCTCCTACACGAGCCACGACCAACCCTACCCGTTCCAGTTCGCCATAGGCACGGCTGATGGTGCCGATGGTCACTCCCAGGCTGTCCGCTAACAGACGATGGGGTGGCAGCTTGCTGCCGGGTTCGATCAAACCTTCGCCGATACTCTTTTCCAGGGCTTCGGCGAGGCGCTTGTACTTCACGCCGCGCCCCTGAGCCAGGCCTTCGCGCAAGATTGACACCGTGGCAATACTTACTTTGACAGTCATTTCCATCCCGAATAGCGTGCTGAAAACAGGTTCAATCAGGGATAGACCTATTTGGTAACGGGGTCAATTTCGACGACGAAGGAGCACGATCATGTCCACGGCCCTCAGCGCCTTTTCCAGTATCCGAAAACCGTGGCTAGCCGGAGGGGTCACCAGCGTGCTGTTCCTGATCGTTTGCCTGAGTTGGGGCACGACGTGGCTGGGCATCAAGATTGCCGTCGAAAGTGTGCCCCCGCTGACCGCCGCCGGGCTGCGTTTTCTGATTGCCTTTCCGCTGTTTTTGAGCTTCGCCCTGCTGCGTCGCGAGGCGCTGCTGTTTCCCCGGCAAAGCCGCTGGTTTTTCGTGTTCGTCACCCTGTCGTATTTCAGCCTGCCGTATTACTTGCTCAACTACGGCGAGATGCACGTGTCGTCCGGCCTGACCGCGCTGCTGTTCAGCTGCATGCCGGTGTTCATCCTGCTGTTTTCCGCCGTGTTTCTGCGGCAGAAAATCTATCCTTCGCAAGTGATTGGCATCGCCATCGGTTTTGGCAGTCTGTTCATGATTATCCGCAGCCAGGGGCTGCACCTGGACCATGCCGAATTATTCGGGGTGCTGGCGATTCTGGCGGCGGCGGTCATGCATGCGCTGTGTTACGTCATCACCAAGAAGCAAGGCAGTGCGATCAGTGTGATTACTTACAACACGCTGCCCATTGGCCTGGCCGGTTTGATGCTGTTTGTGGCGGGACTGAGCGTTGAGGCTCCGGTGTTCGATGACATCACTGCGCGTTCGTGGGGCGCCTTGCTGTATCTGGGACTTGTGGCCTCGGTGGGCGGGTTTATCGTTTACTTTTTGCTGCTCAAACGCTTGAGTCCGATCATTCTGTCGTTCGTGTTTATTATTTTTCCGGTGTTCGCGGTGGTGATTGGCGCGTGGTATGAGGGGCACAGTCTGACCCGGGAGTTGATGGGGTATTCGGCGGTGTTGCTGACCGGGTTTGCCATCACCAAATTACCCGTCGAAAAATGGCTCAAGGGTTGACGCCGGCCGCCCCTGCAGGAGCCAGGCTGCCGGCGAAGGCGTCTTCAAATACGCCGTCGCCAGCAAGTCGGATCGCCGCCCCCCTGTCTTTTGCAGGAATTCGTGTCAGATCACGAACAGGTCGACGAAGCGATTGACCGGGGTTGCCTCCAGCGCAGCCTGATCCTTGCACAACGCAAAAATCTCCGCACTGCGCTGGGCGGTGAAGCGCGTCGCCAGGTTGGCCTTGAACTTGTCCTCCAGCAACGGAATGCCATCGGTGCGGCGACGGCGATGCCCGATCGGATATTCCACCACGACTTTCTCGGTGCTGGAGCCGTCCTTGAAAAACACCTGGATCGCGTTGGCGATGGAACGCTTGTCCGCCTCGAGGTACTCGCGGGTGTACTGCGGGTCTTCGACGATGACCATTTTCTCGCGCAATACATCAATGATCGGGTGCGCCGCGTGGAAACTGTCTTCGTACTGCTCGGCGACCAGATTGCCGAAAGCCAGCGGCACCGCCGTCATGTACTGAATGCAGTGGTCGCGGTCGGCAGCGTTGGCCAGCGGGCCCACCTTGGAAATGATCCGGATCGCCGACTCGTGGGTGGTGATGACGATTTTGTCGATCTCATGCAGACGATTTCTAACCTGTGAATGCAGGGTCACTGCCGCTTCGCACGCGGTTTGTGCGTGGAATTCAGCGGGGAAACTGATTTTGAACAGCACGTTTTCCATCACGTAGGTGCCGTATGGGCGGGAGAAGCTGAAGGCGCGTTTGTCTTCGGGCTTGATCGCCAGATCGTTGTTGGTGTGGCTGAACAATACATCGTAAAAGCCCCACTGCTTCGCCGTCAGCACGCCGGGAATGCCCATCTCGCCACGCATCGCCATGTCCGCCAGGCGCACACCGCGACTGGACGCATCGCCCGCCGCCCAGGACTTGCGCGACCCGGCATTCGGCGCATGCCGATACGTGCGCAGCGCCTGGCCGTCGGCGAAGGCGTGGGACAACGCTGACAGCAACTGCTCGCGATTGGCGCCCATGAGTTTGGCGGTGACGGCGGTCGAGGCGACTTTCACCAGGATGACGTGATCGAGTCCTACCCGATTGAAGGAGTTTTCCAGTGCGATCACGCCTTGAATCTCGTGGGCCATGATCATGGCTTCGAGCACTGCGCGAACGGTCAGCGGCGCATCGCCATTGGCCAGACGCTTTTGCGACAGGTGATCGGCCACTGCAAGAATACCGCCGAGGTTATCGGACGGATGGCCCCATTCGGCGGCGAGCCAGGTGTCGTTGTAGTCGAGCCAGCGCACGATGCAGCCGATGTCCCAGGCCGCCTTGACGGGATCGAGCCGGAATGGGGTGCCTGGCACGCGTGCACCGAACGGGACGATGGTGCCTTCCACGATAGGGCCCAGGTGTTTGGTGCATTCGGGGAAGCGCAGGGCCAGCAGGCCGCAGCCGAGGGTGTCGATCAGGCAGTTGCGGGCAGTGTCGAGCGCTTCCTTGGACTCGATTTTGAAGTTGAGGACGTAATCGGCAATGTCCTGCAGGACGGTGTCGTAGTCGGGGCGGTTGTTCAGGTCGACGTTGGCGCTCATGTTCGATTCACTCTTGAAGTGGTTCGTTGATGGGACCTCGGTTCAGGTTAAATCTCTGTCAGTCGCTACTTTCTTATTGTGGTAATCGAGATCAATTGTGGGAGCGAGCCTGCTCGCGAAGGCGGTGTGACAGGCAACATTGATGCTGAATGTCATGGCCTCTTCGCGAGCAGGCTCGCTCCCACATTGGTTCTGTGTCCGGTTTAGAAACTGTCACCTGGCACGCGGACGTAACCTTCCATCAACACCCGCGCACTGCGGCTCATGATGGCCTTGTTCACTTTCCATTCACCGTTCACCAGGCTAGCTTCAGCGCCCACCCGCAAGGTGCCGGACGGATGCCCGAAGCGCACGGCATTGCGTTCGATTCCACCCGCCGCGAGGTTGACCAAGGTGCCGGTAATCGCCGCTGCCGTGCCGATGGCAACGGCCGCCGTGCCCATCATCGCGTGGTGCAATTTACCCATCGACAACGCACGTACCAGCAGGTCGACATCCCCTGCCGCAATGGCTTTGCCGCTGGACGACACGTAGTCCGCCGGCTTTGCCACAAAGGCCACCTTAGGTGTGTGCTGACGCTTGGCCGCTTCGTCCAGGTCCTTGATCAGGCCCATGCGCAACGCGCCATAAGCACGGATCGTCTCGAACATCAGCAGCGCTTTCGGATCGCCATTGATCGCCCCCTGCAACTCGGTGCCGGTGTAGCCAATGTCTTCGGCATTGACGAAAATCGTCGGGATGCCGGCATTGATCATGGTTGCCTTGAAGGTCCCGACGCCGGGCACTTCCAGGTCATCCACCAGATTGCCGGTGGGGAACATTGAACCGCCGCCACCCTCTTCTTCCGCGGCAGGGTCCATGAATTCGACCTGCACTTCAGCGGCGGGAAAGGTCACGCCGTCGAGTTCGAAATCGCCGGTTTCCTGCACTTCACCGTTAGTGATCGGCACGTGGGCGATGATGGTCTTGCCGATGTTGGCCTGCCATACGCGCACCACGGCGATGCCGTTCTGCGGAATGCGGCTGGCGTCCACCAAACCATTGCTGATGGCGAACGAACCGACCGCTGCCGACAGGTTGCCGCAATTGCCACTCCAGTCGACGAAAGGCTTGTCGATCGAGACCTGACCGAACAGGTAATCGACGTCGTGATCAGCCTTGGTGCTTTTCGACAGGATCACGGTTTTGCTGGTGCTGGACGTCGCGCCGCCCATACCGTCGATTTGCTTGTCGTAGGGGTCGGGGCTGCCGATCACGCGCAGCAACAAGGCATCGCGCGCCGGGCCGGGAATCTGTGCCGCTTCGGGCAGGTCTTTGAGGCTGAAAAACACGCCTTTGCTGGTGCCGCCGCGCATGTAGGTGGCGGGGATTTTGATCTGAGGTGCGTGAGCCATGATGGTCCTTTTAGGATCGAGCGGGACCGCAGGGTCCCGCCCGAACTCATCGTGTTAAACGGCAACCGCCGATTCTTCGAGGAAGTCCTGAGCGAAACGCTGCAACACGCCGCCGGCCTCGTAGATCGACACTTCTTCAGCGGTGTCGAGGCGGCAGGTCACCGGCACTTCGACGCGTTCGCCGTTCTTGCGGTTGATCACCAGCGTCAGTTCGGCACGCGGCGTGCGCTCACCGATCACGTCGTAGGTTTCGCTGCCGTCGATGGCCAGGGTATGACGGTCGGTGCCCGGTTTGAACTCCAGCGGCAACACGCCCATGCCCACCAGGTTGGTGCGGTGGATGCGCTCGAAACCTTCAGCGGCAATCGCCTCGACACCCGCCAGACGCACGCCCTTGGCCGCCCAGTCGCGGGACGAACCCTGACCGTAATCGGCACCGGCAATGATGATCAGCGGCTGCTTGCGTTCCATGTAGGTTTCGATGGCTTCCCACATGCGCATCACTTTGCCTTCCGGCTCGACGCGAGCGAGAGAACCCTGCTTGACCTTGCCGTTTTCCTGAACCATTTCATTGAACAGTTTCGGGTTGGCAAAGGTGGCGCGCTGCGCGGTCAGGTGGTCGCCACGGTGAGTCGCGTAAGAGTTGAAGTCCTCTTCCGGCAAGCCCATTTTCGCCAGGTATTCACCCGCCGCGCTGTCCAGCATGATCGCGTTCGACGGCGACAGGTGATCGGTGGTGATGTTATCCGGCAGCACCGCCAATGGGCGCATGCCCTTGAGCGGACGTGCGCCGGCCAACGCGCCTTCCCAGTACGGCGGACGGCGGATGTAAGTGCTCATCTCGCGCCAGTCGTACAGCGGCGTGACTTTCGGGCCGGTGTCTTCATGGATGGCGAACATTGGAATATAGACCTGACGGAACTGCTCCGGCTTGACCGACGCCTTGACCACGGCGTCGATTTCTTCGTCGCTCGGCCAGATGTCTTTCAGGCGGATTTCCTTGCCTTCGGCGTCCAGGCCCAGCACATCTTTTTCGATGTCGAAACGGATGGTCCCGGCGATGGCGTAAGCGACCACCAACGGCGGCGAAGCAAGGAACGCGTTCTTGGCGTACGGGTGAATCCGGCCGTCGAAGTTGCGGTTACCGGAGAGCACGGCGGTGGCGTACAGGTCGCGGTCGATGATCTCTTGCTGGATCACCGGATCCAGCGCACCGGACATGCCGTTACACGTGGTGCAAGCGAACGCCACGACGCCGAAACCAAGTTGCTCCAGCTCAGTCGTCAGGCCGGCTTCGTCCAGGTACAGCGCCACGGTTTTGGAACCCGGCGCCAGGGACGATTTGACCCACGGCTTGCGGGTCAGGCCGAGCTTGTTGGCGTTGCGCGCCAGCAGGCCGGCGGCAATCACGTTGCGCGGGTTACTGGTGTTGGTGCAGCTGGTGATGGCGGCGATGATCACCGCGCCATCCGGCATCTGGCCAGGAACGTCGTCCCACTGACCGGAGATGCCTTGGGCGGCGAGATCCGAGGTGGCGACGCGGGCGTGCGGGTTGCTCGGGCCGGCCATGTTGCGCACGACGGTGGACAAGTCGAACGTCAGGCCGCGCTCGTATTGCGCGCCTTTCAGGCTGTCAGCCCACAGGCCGGTTTGCTTGGCGTAGTTCTCGACCAACTGCACCTGCTCGTCTTCACGGCCGGTGAGTTTGAGGTAGTCGATGGTTTGCTGGTCGATGTAGAACATCGCCGCCGTGGCGCCGTATTCCGGGGCCATGTTGGAGATGGTTGCGCGGTCGCCGAGGGTCAGCGCGGCGGCGCCTTCACCGAAGAATTCCAGCCATGCGCCGACCACTTTTTGCTTGCGCAGGAACTCGGTCAACGCCAGCACCATGTCAGTGGCAGTGATGCCCGGTTGCAGCTTGCCGGTCAGTTCAACGCCGACGCTTTCCGGCAGACGCATCCACGACGCACGGCCGAGCATCACGCTCTCGGCTTCCAGACCACCGACACCGATGGCGATCACGCCCAGTGCATCGACGTGCGGGGTGTGGCTGTCGGTGCCGACGCAAGTGTCGGGGAACGCCACGCCGTCACGTACCTGGATCACCGGAGACATTTTCTCCAGGTTGATCTGGTGCATGATGCCGTTGCCCGGTGGAATCACATCAACGTTCTTGAAGGCCTTTTTGGTCCAGTTGATGAAGTGGAAACGGTCTTCGTTGCGACGGTCTTCGATGGCGCGATTCTTCTCGAACGCCTCCGGGTCGAAGCCTCCGCGCTCGACGGCCAGGGAGTGGTCGACGATCAACTGCGTCGGCACCACCGGGTTCACTTGCGCCGGGTCACCACCTTGCAGGGCGATGGCGTCACGCAGGCCGGCGAGGTCGACCAGCGCGGTCTGGCCGAGGATGTCGTGGCACACCACGCGAGCCGGGAACCACGGGAAGTCGAGGTCGCGTTTGCGCTCGATGAATTGCTTCAGGGATTCGGTGAGCGTGGCCGGGTCGCAGCGACGTACCAGGTTTTCCGCCAGCACGCGTGAGGTGTACGGCAGAGTGTCGTAGGCGCCAGGCTGGATGGCCTCGACAGCCGCGCGGACGTCGAAGTAATCCAGATGGCTGCCGGGCAGCGGTTTACGGAATTCAGTGTTCATCGTCAGGACTCGGTCACGGTAGTTTCAAAAGGTGGGGCCTGGCACAGCACCTGAAATGCACACAATCCACTGTAGGAGTGAGCCTGCTCGCGATAGCGGTCAATCAGTCGACATCCATTTTGAATGTCAGTCCGTCATCGCGAGCAGGCTCGCTCCTACAGGGATCTGCGTAGAGTTCAGATCCCGGTGCAGGCCTTCACCATTCAGCGTTGTTCGATTGGCACGAACTTGCGCTGTTCGACGCCGACATACTCGGCGCTCGGGCGGATGATGCGGTTGTTGGCGCGTTGTTCGAACACGTGCGCCGCCCAGCCGGTCAGGCGCGAGCAAACGAAGATCGGTGTGAACAACTTGGTCGGGATGCCCATGAAGTGGTACGTCGACGCATGGTAGAAGTCGGCGTTCGGGAACAGTTTCTTCTGTTCCCACATGGTCGCGTCGATGGCTTCGGAAACCGGGAACAGCACGGTGTCGCCCACTTCTTCAGCGAGTTTTTTCGACCAGCCCTTGATCACTTCGTTACGCGGATCGTTGTCTTTATAGATCGCGTGGCCGAAGCCCATGATCTTGTCCTTGCGCGCCAGCATGCCGAGGGTGCCCTCGACGGCCTCTTCAGGCGACGAGAAGCGCTCGATCATTTCCATCGCCGCTTCGTTGGCGCCGCCGTGCAGAGGGCCGCGCAACGAACCGATGGCCGCGGTGACGCAGGAATACATGTCCGACAGCGTCGAGGCGCACACCCGTGCGGTGAACGTCGAGGCGTTGAACTCGTGTTCCGCGTAGAGGATCAGCGAAACGTTCATCACTTTGACGTGCAAATCGCTCGGTTTCTTGCCGTGCAGCAAGTGCAGGAAGTGGCCGCCGATGGATTGTTCGTCGCTCACGCAGCTGATGCGCTTGCCGTCATGGCTGAAGCGATACCAGTAGCACATGATCGCCGGGAACGCGGCGAGCAGGCGGTCGGTCACGTCGTGTTGCTCGGAGAAGTCTTTCTCCGGCTCGATGTTGCCCAGGAACGAGCAACCGGTGCGCATCACGTCCATCGGGTGGGCGTCGGCAGGAATGCGTTCCAGCACTTCTTTGAGCGCTTGCGGCAGGTCGCGCAGCTTGCCCAGTTTGCTGATGTAAGCGGCGAGTTGTGCCTTGGTCGGCAATTCACCGTAAAGCAGCAGATAAGCCACTTCTTCGAATTGCGCGTCGGCCGCCAGTTCGCGAACGTCGTAGCCGCGATAGGTCAGGCCTGCGCCCGATTGGCCCACGGTGGACAGAGCGGTTTGCCCGGCAACCTGGCCACGGAGCCCGGCGCCACTGAGTACTTTTGCTTCGGCCATTGCTGTCTCCAGTTTTTCTTGAATTTGTCAGGGAAACTTGTAGGAGCGATGCTTGCTCGCGAAAGCGCTGTATCAGACGACATTAATGTTGAATGTCAGTGCGTCTTCGTCGGATCGCCGCCCAGAGCAAGCTTCGCTCCTACAGGGCTTTCGTTACTTCTTCGCGGCAAACAACGCATCAAGCTTCTGCTCGAAGGTGTGGTAGTCGATGCGATCGTAAAGCTCCATGCGGGTCTGCATGGTGTCGATCACGTTCTGTTGCGTGCCGTCGCGACGGATTGCGGTGTAGACGTTTTCCGCCGCCTTGTTCATCGCGCGGAAAGCGGACAGCGGGTACAGCACCAGCGACACATCGGCAGCGGCAAGTTGCTCGGTGGTGTACAGCGGCGTCGCGCCGAATTCGGTGATATTGGCCAGGATCGGCGCTTTCACGCGGTTGGCGAACAGCTTGTACATGTCCAGTTCGGTGATGGCTTCCGGGAAGATCATGTCGGCGCCGGCTTCGATGCAGGCGGCGGCGCGATCCAGCGCGGATTCCAGACCTTCCACTGCCAGGGCGTCGGTGCGAGCCATGATCACGAAGCTGTCATCGGTGCGCGCATCGACGGCGGCCTTGATCCGGTCGACCATTTCCTGCAGCGACACGATCTCTTTATTTGGACGGTGACCGCAGCGCTTGGCGCCGACCTGGTCTTCAATATGGATCGCCGCCGCGCCGAACTTGATCATCGACTTGACGGTGCGCGCGACGTTGAACGCCGAGGAACCGAAACCGGTGTCCACGTCCACCAGCAGCGGCAGGTCGCACACGTCGGTAATGCGACGCACGTCGGTCAGCACGTCATCCAGGCCGGTGATGCCCAGGTCCGGCACGCCGAGGGAGCCGGCAGCCACCCCGCCACCCGACAGGTAAATGGCCTTGAAACCGGCGCGCTTGGCCAGCAGCGCGTGGTTGGCGTTGATCGCGCCGACCACTTGCAGCGGATGTTCGCTGGCGACCGCATCGCGGAAACGCTGGCCTGGAGTGCTCTTGTTGGAACTCATGACTCACCTCGTTCAGTGGCTGTCTGGTTAGCGCCGTCCTGGTAGTGACGGGCGATATTGCGTTTGGAGGCGCCGATGTGACGGCGCATCAACAACTCGGCGAGCTCACCGTCACGGTCGGCGATGGCGTCGAGAATTCGGTGGTGCTCGGCAAAGGCCTGGTGCGGGCGATTGGGCGTGGTGGAAAACTGGATGCGGTACATGCGCACCAGTTGGTAAAGCTCGCCGCACAGCATCTGCGTCAGGGTGCGGTTGCCGCTGCCCTGGATGATCCGGTAGTGGAAATCGAAGTCGCCTTCCTGCTGGTAATAGCCAACGCCGGCCTGAAACGCCTCATCGCGCTCGTGGGTTTCGAGGACCCGGCGCAGTTCGTCGATTTCTTCGCCGGTCATGCGTTCGGCCGCCAGCCGACAGGCCATGCCTTCGAGGGATTCGCGAATCTCGTAGAGCTCCAGCAGCTCGGCATGGCTCAGCGAAACCACCCGCGCCCCGACGTGCGGTACGCGGACCAGCAGGCGCTGGCCTTCCAGTCGATGGATCGCCTCGCGCAACGGCCCGCGGCTGATGCCATAGGTGCGCGCCAGCTCCGGCTCGGAGATCTTGCTGCCCGGGGCGATCTCGCCTTTGACGATGGCCGCCTGAATGCGGCGGAAGACGTTTTCGGAAAGCGTCTCCGACTCGTCTTGCGTAACCACCGGGGGATCGAGTTGATCCAGCATATTGTCGACACCTTGAAAGCCAATGCCGCAAAAACTAGCGAAAACAGCCGCAACAGTCAAAGGATAAATAGGTATTGTCGACAATCGTCTAATAACCGACTGCACCACAACAAAGCAGCCCTTCTGTTTATAGCCCCCCGCCAGCGCTGGCGCCATAAACCCACCGTGCTAGAATGCCGCCCGCATTTGTCTGTGACATCTGCACGGCTTGTCATAAATAGTTGATAGGCATACGAGGGAGCTTGCGCAGCGATGCCAGGGCCTTGAATTGAAGTACGGACCGCTGCGCACCAGGATTTATGAGACTCAAGCCCCTCCCGACATTCCTTTATCTTCTTTGCCTGCCCGGTTTCGCCGTGGCGGGGGAAAAGACCGTGTACGGCCTCAACGAGTATGCTTCCCTGGACGGCATCAACCTGGAAGTCGCCGCCAAACTCGACACCGGGGCGAAAACAGCGTCCCTGAGTGCCCGCGACATCAAACGTTTCAAACGCAATGGCGAGTCCTGGGTGCGCTTCTATCTGGCCATCGACGCAGCGCATTCGCACCCCATCGAACGGCCACTGGCCCGCGTCAGCAAGATCAAGCGTCGTGCCGGCGACTACGACCCGGAAGAGGGCAAGAAGTACACCGCCCGTCCGGTGATCGAGCTGGATATCTGCATGGGTTCGGCTTTACGCAGTATCGAAGTGAACCTAACCGACCGTAGCGCCTTCCAATACCCGCTCTTGATCGGCTCCGAAGCGCTGAAACGCTTCGACGCGCTGGTCGACCCCAGTCTTAAATACGCTGCTGGCAAACCCGCCTGCGCCACCGACGCACATACCGCAGAGTAATTCCAATGCGCGCTCTTACCCTCCATCTGAAACTGCTGATCGCCATCCTGGTGGTGCTGGGCATTTCAGTTACGGCCTATCAGATTTTCGTGCTCGGCATTCCCGTGACCGAGGACGCCACCGACGACTTGTGGAACATCGACGCCAAGGTCGAGTTCGTCGCCAGTGCCAAAGACCCGGTCAAGATCCAGATGTTCGTGCCGCCGCTGAGCCGCGACTACGTCAGCCTCAACGAGAGTTTCATTTCCAATAACTACGGCGTCGCCGTGAACCGCGTCGATGGCAACCGCAAGGTGACCTGGTCGGCGCGCCGGGCCAAGGGCAACCAGACCCTTTATTACCGCCTGGTGCTGACCAAGCGCTACACCGGCGAAAAATCCAAGGTCAAGGGCCCGACCTTCCGCGACAGCATCGCCGTCGAAGGTGCGGAAAAAATCGCCGCCGAAGCCCTGCTCGCGCCGATCCGCCAACACTCGGCCGACGTCGAAACCTTCATCGGCGAAGCCATCAAGCGTGTCAACAATCTCAACGATGACAACGTGAAGCTGTTGCTGGGCGGCGATCCTTCTCCCGGGCACAAGGCGAAAATCGTCGAGCTGGTCCTGTCCATCGCCCACGTGCCGGTGGAAAAGGTCCACACCATCCGTCTGGTGGCCGATCAGCCGCAAACGCCGGAACTCTGGCTGCGCAGCTTCAACGGCACCGACTGGCTGTACTTCAACCCGGAAACCGGCGAACAAGGCCTGCCGTCCGACCGCCTGCTGTGGTGGACCGGCGACGAGAACCTGATCACCGTCGATGGCGGCAAGAAAGCCAACGTGACGTTCAGCCTGAACAACAGCGAAATGAACGCGATTCGACTGGCCAAGCTGACCGACGAAAACACCGACGCCAACTTCCTCGAATACTCGCTGTACGGTTTGCCCCTGCAAACCCAGCAGACCTTCATGATCATGGTGATGATCCCGATCGGCGTGCTGGTGATCCTGATCCTGCGTAACCTGATCGGCCTGCAGACCCTCGGCACCTTTACCCCGGTGCTGATCGCCCTCGCCTTCCGCGAAACCCAGCTTGGCTTCGGCATCGTGCTGTTTACGGTCATCACGGCGCTCGGGCTGTCACTGCGCTCCTACCTTGAACACTTGAAGTTGCAGATGCTGCCGAGGCTGTCGGTGGTGCTGACCTTCGTGGTGGTGCTGATCGCGGCGATCAGCCTGTTCAGCCATAAACTCGGCCTGGAACGCGGGCTGTCGGTGGCGCTGTTCCCGATGGTGATTCTGACCATGACCATCGAACGCCTGTCGATTACCTGGGAAGAACGCGGTTCCGGGCATGCGATGAAAGTGGCGATCGGTACGCTGTTTGCCGCCTCCCTGGCGCACCTGATCATGAGCGTGCCGGAGCTGGTGTACTTCGTGTTCACCTTCCCGGCGATCCTGCTGATCCTGGTGGGTTTCATGCTGGCGATGGGGCGTTATCGCGGTTACCGCCTGACCGAACTGGTGCGCTTCAAGGCTTTCCTCAAGAAGGCTGACTCTTGATGTTCGGCTTCTGGAAGACCTGGAAGGCCCTGGAAGCCCGGGGCATCATGGGGATCAATCGGCGTAACGCGGACTACGTGCTCAAGTACAACAAGCGCAGCCTGTACCCGATTGTCGATGACAAGATCATCACCAAGGAACGCGCGATCGCCGCCGGTATTCATGTGCCGGAACTGTACGGCGTGATCTCCACCGAGAAGGAAATCGATAACCTCGACAAGATCATCGGCGGGCGCACCGACTTCGTGATCAAACCGGCCCAGGGCGCGGGCGGCGACGGCATCATTGTGGTTGCCGACCGTTTCGAGGGCCGCTATCGCACGGTGTCCGGCAAGATCATCAGTCATGAGGAGATCGAGCACCATGTCTCCAGCATCCTCACCGGCCTGTATTCCCTGGGCGGTCACCGTGACCGCGCACTGATCGAATACCGCGTGATCCCGGACCAGATCTTCAAAAGCATCAGCTACGAAGGCGTCCCGGACATTCGCATCATCGTGTTGATGGGCTATCCGGTGATGGCGATGTTGCGCCTGCCGACGCGCCAGTCCGGCGGCAAGGCCAACCTGCACCAGGGCGCCATCGGCGTCGGCGTCGACCTCGCAACCGGGCAGACGCTGCGCGGCACCTGGCTGAACAACATCATCACCAAACATCCGGACACCACCAACGCGGTAGACGGCGTGCAACTGCCCTACTGGGACGGTTTCATGAAACTCGCTGCCGGCTGTTATGAGCTGTGCGGGCTGGGCTACATCGGTGTCGACATGGTGCTCGACCAGGAAAAAGGCCCGCTGATTCTTGAGCTCAATGCCCGGCCCGGGTTGAACATCCAGATTGCCAACGATTGCGGCCTGACGCTGCGCACTCATGCGGTTGAAGCGCGGCTGGAAGAGCTGAAAGCGCGCGGGGTTGTTGAGTCGGTTCAGGAGCGGGTCGAGTTTGTTCAGGAGATGTTTGGGCATATTCCTGCCGTCGAAGGCTGATCCGAAACCGAGTCGCTGCCTTCGCGGGCAAGCCTCGCTCCTACAGATCTAGCGTCGTTCACATTCTCGGCGAACGGCACAAACCCGTAGGAGCGAGGCTTGCCCGCGAAGACTGACTAACAGTCACCAAACCTCGCAACCCTGTCCCCAATCTGCCAATCCCCGACATCCCCTCTAGGAGCAAATCCTGCAGAGGACTACAATCGCACCCCCGCCTCGATGGCTGATCTGCCCCGCCCATGTTGACCTGTTCCGTACACCCGCTGCCCTATCGCGCCAACCCCGCCGAGTACTTCGCGGCGATTCGTCATGCCCCCGGTGCCGTGCTGCTCGACAGCGGCCGGCCCACCGCTGATCGCGGGCGTTATGACCTGCTCAGCGCCTGGCCGCTGCAGCAAATAGCAGTATTGCCTGACGAAAGTGGCAGCGATTTCCTGCAACGCCTTCGCGACCATCTGGCACGACTGGGTGAAGCGGCAGTCTCCGATGAACTGCCATTCGCCGGCGGGCTGATCGGTTATCTGAGTTATGACTTCGGACGGCATCTTGAACACCTGCCGAGCCAGGCGCAGGACGACCTGCAATTGCCGGATGCGCGTTTCGGGCTGTACGACTGGGCATTGATCAGCGATCACCAGTTGGCTACCAGTCAACTGGTGTTCCACCCGACACTGATCGACAGCGAGCGCCAGCGCTTGATCGCCTTGTTCAGTCAGCCTGCGGTTGAGCCGATCGAGCCGTTCAGTTTGAAAGCCCCGATGAAGGCCGACCTGAGCGCTGACGAGTATCGCCACGCACTTGAGCGCATTCAGCAGTACATCCAGGCGGGCGATTGTTATCAGGTGAATTTCGCCCAGCGCTTTCGTGCGCAATGTGCGGGTGATCCGTGGGCCGCGTATATCGCGCTGCGGGCCGCGTGCCCGACACCGTTTTCCGGTTTCCAGAGCCTGCCCGACGGCGGCGCGGTGTTGAGTCTGTCGCCTGAGCGCTTCGTCAAAGTCAGTGAACGTCATGTGGAAACCCGCCCGATCAAAGGCACCCGTCCGCGTGGCCTGACGGCTGCCGAAGACGCCGCGAACGCTGCCGAACTGCTGGCCAGTCCCAAGGACCGTGCCGAGAACCTGATGATCGTCGACCTGCTGCGCAATGACCTCGGTCGCACTTGCCGCATCGGCTCGGTGCGGGTGCCGGAGTTGTTCAGTCTGGAAAGCTATCCGAATGTGCATCACCTGGTGAGCAGCGTGACCGGCGAACTGGCGGATGACCGGGATGCGCTGGATCTGATCGCTGGCAGTTTTCCGGGTGGATCGATTACCGGTGCGCCGAAGATTCGTGCCATGCAGATCATCGACGAGCTGGAGCCGACCCGACGTGGGTTGTACTGCGGCTCATTGCTGTATCTGGACGTGCGCGGCGAGATGGACAGCTCCATCGCCATTCGCAGCTTGCTGGTCAAGGATGGGCAGGTGTGCTGCTGGGGCGGTGGTGGGATCGTTGCGGACTCGGAATGGCAGGCGGAGTATCAGGAATCGATTACCAAGGTGAAGGTTCTGCTCGACACCCTGCAAAACCTTTGATTCCGGGCTTTTGTGGCGAGGGAGCTTGCTCCCTCGCCACAGGTTGTGTTTACAGACTTAGGGCCCGATTCGAAGCCTTGATGAACTCCTGCTTCAAGTCCTCAAAGGTATGCACCGCCGGGAACTGCGGAAACTCGCGAATCACATTATCCGGCGCATGAAACAGAATCCCCGCATCCGCCTCACCGAGCATGGTGGTGTCGTTGTAGGAATCCCCTGCCGCAATGACCCGATAGTAAAGACTCTTGAACGACAGAACCGACTGCCGCTTCGGATCTTTCTGACGCAACTGATAGCTCGTCACCCGTCCCGAATCGTCGGTAATCAGGCGATGGCACAGCAAGGTCGGGAAGCCCAGTTGACGCATCAGCGGCTGGGAAAACTCGTAGAACGTGTCCGACAGAATCACCACCTGAAACCGCTCACGCAGCCAGTTGACGAACTCGATGGCGCCGTCCAGCGGCTTCAGCGTGGCGATCACTTCCTGGATGTCAGTGAGCTTCAAGCCGTGCTCGTCGAGAATCCGCAGGCGCTGCTTCATCAGCACGTCGTAGTCGGGAATGTCCCGGGTGGTCGCCCTCAGGGATTCAATACCGGTTTTTTCAGCGAACGCGATCCAGATTTCCGGGACCAGCACACCTTCGAGATCCAGACAGGCAATTTCCACAAGACACTCCCATTTGTATTGATTATTGAGTCGAGCGAGTAAAAGACTGCCGAACTCTAGCGACTCAGGCTGCCCCGCGCAACGCACAGGGCGCGCCCGCCGCCGCAGGATTTTGTTACCATCAGCCCCATATAGAGCGCCCAGCGCCACCGACCTGTAGGAAGCCGCCCTGATGAGCCCATCGTTCGATGTTGTGGAACTCGCCACGACCTATGCCAACAAATCCGCCCAGGACATCCTGAAACTCGCGTTTGCCGAGTTTGGCGATGACCTGTGGATATCTTTCAGCGGCGCCGAAGACGTGGTGCTCGTGGACATGGCCTGGAAGCTGAACAAGAACGTCAAAGTGTTCAGCCTCGACACCGGCCGCTTGCACCCGGAGACCTACCGCTTCATCGATCAGGTGCGCGAGCACTACAAGATCGACATTGAGCTGGTGTCCCCGGACTACACGAAACTGGAGCCGTTCGTGAAGGAAAAAGGCCTGTTCAGTTTCTACAAGGACGGCCATGGCGAGTGCTGCGGCATCCGCAAGATCGAACCGCTGCGTCGCAAACTGTCGGGCGTGAGCGCCTGGGCCACCGGCCAGCGTCGGGACCAGAGCCCGGGTACCCGCAGCGCTGTTGCGGTGATGGAAATCGACACCGCGTTTTCCACCCCGGAACGCACCCTCTACAAATTCAACCCGCTGGCGCAGATGACCAGCGAAGAGATCTGGGGTTACATCCGCATGCTCGAACTGCCGTACAACAGCCTGCACGAACGCGGCTTCATCAGCATTGGCTGCGAACCCTGCACCCGCCCGGTGCTGCCGAACCAGCATGAACGTGAAGGCCGTTGGTGGTGGGAAGAGGCGACGCAGAAAGAATGCGGGCTGCATGCGGGGAATATCATCAGCAAGTCCAAGGCCTGAGCCCGAGCCGGGTGAATTCCCCTGTGGGAGCGAGCCTGCACGGGATAGCGGTGTAACAGTCAACAATACTGTTGAATGCCCCGGCAAGCCGATCTCACTCCCACGGGCTTAGTGTTCTGCTTTATAAATGTGTACACACGAATGTCACCATAGGTGCCATTTATGTGTGCACTTTTGTTTTCTACGCCCCAAAAAGTTACACCCTCTTTTCCTGACTTCCCCAGTCGAGTTTTCCCACTTCTTCCTACGAAAAATAAATACCTGTTCAACCGGTCAATTTATATCGCCTTTTTTTCAGTTACTTATCGTGATCCATCAACAAAACGAAATGAGAACCTATTTTTATAGATCGGTAGCTGGCATGGAACTGGCTTAAGTGCATACATGTTTTGTATACAATCAACTCAAAACATACACACACTTAGATCCGCAAGCCTGAAGCGCCCTATCCCGTACAGGCTGCAGATGCCCCGTAACCAATGATGCTTTTGCCCGCGACGAAGATTTGTCGAGCTCACGCTCATGCACAGTCATCGCGACGCCAAGCTCGGAGCCTGCCGGAATGCGTACTAGCCTCTCCAATAACAACATCGCGCTGGATCTGCCCTCCTTTCCACCCACCGCTCAAGATCAAACTGTTCAAGAACCCGTGGTGCTCAGCCCGCGCCTGCACAACAAGGACCTGGCGCCGACCAAGGCCGAAGGCCGACGCTGGGGCCGCTACAGCATCTTCGCCCTGTGGACCAACGACGTTCACAACATCGCCAACTATTCCTTCGCCATTGGCCTGTATGCGC
This sequence comes from Pseudomonas sp. FSL W5-0299, assembly GCF_005930655.1. Lineage (NCBI taxonomy): Bacteria > Pseudomonadati > Pseudomonadota > Gammaproteobacteria > Pseudomonadales > Pseudomonadaceae > Pseudomonas > Pseudomonas sp. FSL W5-0299. Next base: position 91,840 of record NZ_RXHX01000006.1, on the reverse strand, counting down.
TGGGTCTGGGTGGCTGGCAGATTCTGTTGTCCCTGGGGATCGGCGCGGCGCTGGTGTATGGCTTCATGAACCTTTCCGGCTACATGGGGCAAAAGACCGGCGTGCCGTTTCCTGTCATCAGCCGGATCAGTTTCGGTATCCACGGGGCGCAAATTCCTGCGTTGATCCGCGCCATTATCGCCATCGCCTGGTTCGGCATTCAGACGTACCTGGCGTCCGTAGTGTTTCGCGTGCTGCTGACGGCGGTGCATCCCGGCTTCGCCGACTACGACCACAACTCGATCCTTGGTCTGTCGAGCCTGGGCTGGGTATGTTTCGTGGCGATCTGGCTGGTGCAACTGGGCATCCTCGCCTACGGCATGGAAATGGTACGGCGCTATGAAGCGTTCGCCGGGCCGGTGATTCTGCTGACCGTCGCCGCGCTCGCCGCCTGGATGTACACCCAAGCCGACGCAACCATCGCCTGGTCGATCCGCGAGCCGCTGACCGGTGGCGAGATGTGGCGCAATATTTTTGCCGGCGGCGCATTGTGGCTGGCGATCTACGGGACGTTGATCCTCAACTTCTGCGACTTCGCCCGTTCATCGCCGTGCCGCAAAACCATCAAGGTCGGAAATTTCTGGGGCTTGCCGGTGAATATTCTGGTGTTCGCGGCCATCACCGTCCTGCTTTGTGGTGCGCAATTTCAGATCAATGGCCGGATCATCGAAAGCCCGACTGAGATCATCGCCTCGATCCCCAACACCTTCTTCCTGGTGCTCGGCTGCCTGGCGTTCCTGATCGTCACCGTAGCGGTGAACATCATGGCCAACTTCGTCGCCCCGGCGTTCGTGCTCAGTAACCTGGCGCCTAAATACCTGACCTTCCGCCGCGCCGGGCTGATCAGCGCAACCATCGCGGTGCTGATCCTGCCGTGGAATCTCTACAACAGCCCACTGGTGATCGTGTATTTCCTGTCCGGCCTCGGCGCCCTGCTAGGCCCGTTGTACGGCGTGATCATGGTCGACTACTGGCTTGTACGAAAAGGCCAGGTCAACGTGCCGCAGTTGTACAGCGAAGATCCCAATGGCGCTTATTACTACAGCCGTGGAGTCAATTTACGCGCCGTAGCGGCGTTCATTCCTGCCGCATTGATTGCCATCGTCCTGGCGCTGGTGCCGGGCTTCCACCTCGTTTCACCGTTCTCGTGGCTGATCGGCGCCGGGATTGGCGCAATGCTCTACCTGATCATCGCCAAGCGACAGCCCCATTACGCCGACGTCAGCGGTGAAAGCATCGCAGTCGACAACGTCTGCCACTAATCCACTCGCGGCCCGCCAGCGCCGGGCCGCAGAACCGCCCTGCAATAAGGACTACTCATGCGAATTCTCGTGGTCAACGTCAACACCACCGAGTCCATCACCCAGGCCATCGCCCTATCCGCCCAGGCGGTGGCCGCGCCGGGAACGGAAATCGTCGGCCTGACGCCCTACTTCGGCGCCGACTCCATCGAAGGCAATTTCGAAAGTTATCTGGCCGCCATCGCCGTAATGGACCGGGTCATGGCCTACGACCAGCCCTTCGATGCGGTGATCCAGGCCGGCTACGGCGAACACGGTCGCGAAGGCTTGCAGGAATTGCTCAACGTGCCGGTGGTGGACATCACCGATGCAGCGGCCAGTACGGCGATGTTCCTCGGCCATGCCTATTCGGTGGTCACCACCCTGGACCGCACCGTGCCCCTGATCGAGGACCGGCTAAAACTGTCGGGGCTGTGGGACCGCTGCGCGTCGGTGCGGGCCAGTGGTCTGGCGGTGCTGGAACTGGAATCCGATCCGCAACGGGCGCTGGAGGCGATTGTCCGTCAGGCGGAACTGGCGGTGCAGGAAGACAAGGCCGAAGTGATTTGCCTGGGCTGCGGCGGCATGGCCGGGCTGGATGAACAGATTCGCCAACGCACCGGGGTTCCGGTGGTGGATGGCGTGACGGCGGCGGTGACCATTGCCGAATCGATGGTGCGATTAGGGTTGTCCACTTCCAAGGTGCGGACGTATGCGACGCCACGGCCAAAGAACATTATTGGTTGGCCGGGGCGGTTCGGGCGGTAGACCGCGTTATCGTTCATCGCGAGCAGGCTCGCATTGGATCTGTGTCATTCACAAATCCCCTGCTCGCGAAAGCAGCGACTCGGTCTCAAGCCAGGCTCAAACCGCACTGAACCGCTGCACCCACCCCCGCTCCGCAAACTGCTCAATAATGAAATCCACAAACGCCCGGGTCTTGCCCGGCAGCAGTTTGTGTTCCGCGTAATAGATAGAAATGTTGCCGTCGTCGACATACCAGTCCGGCAACACCCGGTGTAACGTCCCGGCTTCCAGATACCCCACAGCAAACGGCATGCTCACCAACGCAATGCCCAACCCCTGCGCCGCCGTCGCACACGCCGCTTCCGAATCGCTCATGGTCATGCGCGCCTTCAGCGCCAGCGGGTTGTGTTGCTGAGTACGACTGGTCAATTGCCAGGAACGCACCCGACCGGTCTGTGGGGAGCGGATCAGGATGCCGTCGTGGTCCTTGAGTTGATCGGGCTCGACGATCACAGGCCGCGCCGCCAGATACTCCGCCGACGCCACCAGCACCCGATGCGCCGGCGTCAGCTTGCGCGCCACCACGCCTTGCGGCAGCTCAAATCCCCCACCAATCGCCGCATCGAAGCCCTGAGCGATCAGATCGACCTGCCGGTTGTCGAAATGCCAATCCGGGTTGATCGCCGGAAATCGCCGCAGAAACTCGCCCAGTAAAGGCACCACATATAAACGCCCGAACACCGTGCCCATGCTGACTTTCAGTGTTCCCGCTGGCCGACCCTCAGCGCTGGCGAGGTTGGCCACCGCATTCTGGATCGTGTGAAGGCTGGAACTGACTTCGCCGAGAAACAGGTGACCTGCCTCGGTCAGCGTCAGGCTTCGCGTGCTGCGCTGGAACAGCCGCACACCCAGCCGGGCCTCAAGCTTGGCAACACTTTTGCCCACCGCCGCCGGGGTCAGGCTCAAGCGTCGCGCGGCTTCGGCGAAGCTGCCAACCTCGGCGCTGCGCACGAAGCATTCGATACTGCTGAAGGTTTCCATAGGCGCCACTATAAACTTCTGGTTTACACAGACTATCGCAATTGCCGTCTACACAGCGTGTAATCCGCAATCAATACTAGGCTCCATCAACCGAGGCATCTCGCCTCGGGACTTCGGAGATCGTTATGACTACTCAGAACCTCAGCGGCAAAGTGGCTTTGATTCAAGGCGGGTCCCGCGGCATCGGCGCCGCCATTGTCAAACGCCTGGCCGCTGAAGGCGCAACCGTTGCCTTCACCTATGTCAGCTCCACGGCCAAAGCCGAAGCCTTGCAAGACAGCATCACCGGCAATGGCGGCAAAGCCCTCGCCATCAAGGCCGACAGCGCTGACGCCGAGGCCATTCGCCGCGCCGTGACCACCACCGTAGACACCTTTGGCCGCCTCGATATCCTCGTCAACAACGCCGGCGTGCTGGCCGTTGCGCCACTGGAGGATTTCAAACTCGAAGATTTCGACCAGACCTTGGCCATCAACGTGCGCAGCGTGTTCATCGCCACCCAGGCCGCCGCCAAACACATGACTGAAGGCGGTCGCATCATCAACATCGGCAGCACCAACGCCGACCGCATGCCCTTCGCCGGTGGCGGCCCTTACGCCATGAGCAAATCAGCGCTGGTAGGTCTGACCAAAGGCCTGGCCCGCGACCTCGGCCCGCGCGGCATCACCATCAACAACGTGCAACCGGGCCCGGTCGACACCGACATGAACCCGGCCGACGGTGACTTCGCTGACAGCCTGATCCCGCTGATGGCGGTGGGCCGTTACGGCACTTCCGAGGAAATCGCCAGCTTTGTGGCCTATCTGGTCGGGCCGGAAGCCGGTTACATCACAGGGGCGAGCCTGACCATCGACGGTGGTTTTGGCGCCTGATGCGCTAGACGCAATCACAATGTGAGGGCGAGCCTGCTCGCGAAGACGGTGCGTCAGGCGACATTGATGTCGTCTGACCTTCCGCTTTCGCGAGCAGGCTCGCCCCCACACTTTTTACTTCAAGCCCATTCGAGGGCTGGCAAACCACAAGCACTCGGCTTGAACGCCTTCAACGAACGAAGAATGCCATCGGCATGCGCATACTTTTCGTCAGCCATCGCCGCGTCGGGAATCGCAATCGCCGTCATCCCCGCCGCTTTCGCCGCCGTGACACCGAACGGCGAGTCTTCGAATACCAGGCAGTCCTCGGGCGCAACGCCCAGGCGCCGCGCCGCCGTGAGGAAGATGTCCGGCGCCGGTTTGGCCGCGCCCACTTCAGGGTCATCGGCCGTCACGACAAAGTCGAACAGCGCAAACCAATCGCGGTGCAAGGTGGTTTTCTGGCCGAACGACTGACGCGAAGAACTGGTGCCGACCGCGATCGGAATGTTGTTGGCTTTCAAGTGCCTGACCAATTCCTCGGCGCCAGGCATCGCCAGCGCTTGCGGAAAACGCTCGCGCATCAGCGGTTCGCGGATCACCAGAAACTCTTCGGCGGTGATCGGAAGGTCGAGAGCCTCGACCACGTACCGCGCCAGATCACCCGCGCCACGGCCGATGATGTTCTGTTTGATGCTCCAGTCGAAGACCCGACCGTAGCGCTCGGCAATCATGGACGTGACCTCGGTATAAATGCCCTCGGTGTCCAGCAGCAAGCCGTCCATATCAAAAATTACGGCCTTGATCGGGCCGTATTCATTCAGCGGTGCATTCATCGCATCTGATCCGTTTTCTAATGACATCCCAGAGGCGGCTCAGGTGCGGCCGGGTCCGTGATCGATTAAAGGATTCAGCAGCATAGCGAGCGCGGCGGCCATCGAGCAACGGGCAATCCCTGACAGATACAAAAAGTGCTCGTCGTCATTTAGCGATTTTCCCTACATAAAACGCCTCCTTTCCCGACTTCTTTACCCGTTGATCCCAAGCAAAGTCCCGCGCTCAAACTTGATCTGCGCGAGGGACTGCGAATGTTCGTACCTGACAAGGTACTGGCCTTGAATAACGCCATCGGCCTGCTGGTGGTTGCCGCCATGGACCCCGAGCGGCCGGATGTCGAAGCGCTGTTCGCTGACTTCCGGCTTTGCCTCAATGACTACGACGCCTGGGCCGAAAGTTTCTGGACCGGCAAGGCGCTGGATATCGAGCAGGTGTTCAAGGTGGGGCACGACGTTCGCCTGGTCGCGCCGAAAAACTCCACCACCCCTGTCAGCTCGACCGTCGCCGCATGCCCGGCAGCGGGTCCCCTGACCCTCGTGCACATGTTCGACGCTGCGCGGTTCGTGCCTATCGGAAACACCCCGGTGATGCTTGAGACTTTGAACGCTGACGGTACGTTCGGCAAGCCGGTTTATGACGAGATCGGCCCTAGCGGCATCCTCGAAATCCGCGAGTGCGAACGCAGCCTGCGTTATCGCATCACCTTCTTCCCGAATGTTTCCGCTGAGCATGTCAAAGCGCTTTATGCCTCTTATCAAGGCGTCATCAGCGGTCTGGAAGGCTGGCTGCGTAATGAGTGGACGACCGAATTCGAACCCTCATGGGCCGAGTTCGCCGAGGCCGGTTTCATCAAGCGTTACGGCCAACTGCAACAGGCCGACTGGCGCGGTTTCGAGAACTCGCTGAACGGGTTGTGGGATGACGTGAAGCAGATCTACGCGCTGATCGCGGACCTGCAAGCCAACAGTGAAAAACTCCTTGAGTACCTGACCGAAACCGAACTTGAAACGCTGCTGGAGGCTTCAGCGGAATCCATCGCCAACCTGTTGCTGGTGTTGAGTGATGAGCCGCTGATGTTCATTCATCTGGCGGCGATCACCAGTTGGCTGAGGATGTTGCCGCCGCAGTTCATCGCCGAAGTCGTGGCGCAGATTCGCACAGGCATATTGATCGGCTTCCTGCTGGCGCGCTTCACAGGCCCTGCCGGGTTGAAGCTCGGCATCAGCGCCAAGGTGCTGGACAAGATCAAATCCGAGCGCGCGCGCAAATGGCTGGCTGCCGCGAGCCTGAGGTTGGCCGAGCTCGGCACCCAGTCCGACCTGACGACCCACGCGGGCGTACTCAAACCCCTTGCGGTCAATGTCCGAAATGCTCCGCTAAACCCCGCACCCGCGGTGCCGTTGCAGATCAACCTGAGCACTGCGCCGGTTTTGACAGTGCAGAATCCAGTCGCCATCGCTCGCGACAAATCCGCAGCCATGACCCGATTGGGTCGGCAGGAGCACCGTGACGACGTTCCCGATCAAGCGAAAAATCCCAACGGCGATAGTGCCGATTGCGGGCCGCTGACCTGCACCAACGGTTGCCCGGTGTCGATGGTCACCGGCGAAGAATTGCTGACACTGGACGATGGATCGCTTAACGGCTTGCTGCCTTTCGCGTTTACCCGGTTGTACCGAACCAGCGCCGTGGAAATGGATTGCGGGCTGGGTTGGGGTTGGAGTCATTCGCTGGCGCATCGCCTGGAGCTGGACGCAGAACAGGTCGTCTGGACCGACCATGAAAACCGTCGTACGACGTTTCCACTGCCCAGCATTTTGCGTCCGGCGATTCATAACAGCCTGTCCCGCTCGGCCATTTATCTCGGAAACAAACCCGAGGAGCTGATTGTTGCTCTGGCGGGTGAGTCTCCACGGTTCTATCACTTTGAGAATGGTCGCCTGACGTCCATCAGTGATGCCTACGACAACCGGCTGCATATCACCCGCGACCGTCAGGATCGCATTCAACGCGTCGATAACGGCGCGGGACGTTCACTGCTGTTGCGTTACGAGCGCCGGCACATCGTTACGGTCGAGTATCAGTCGTTTCATCCCGCCGACGGGTTGGTGGACGCCTGGCGTACAGAGCAAACGCTGATTGCCTACCGCTACGACGCCCGTCACCGCCTGATCGAAGCGACCAATGCTGCCGGCGAAAGCGAGCGGTACGACTACGACGACCAACATGTGATTCTCCAGCGACAACTGGCCGGTGGGGCCAGTTTCTTCTGGGAGTGGGAAAGGTCTGGCAAGGCGGCCAGATGTGTCAGGCACTGGGCGACTTTTTCGCAGATGGATACGCGATATGCCTGGGATGACGACGGCGCAGTGCTGGTTAAAAACGCCGATGGCAGCGAAGAAGTTTACGTCCATGACGATAAGGCCCGATTGGTGCGCCGGGTTGAGCCGGATGGCGCAGAGCATCTCAACACCTACGACGACCAGGGCCGTTTGACGAATGAGTGCAGTCCGTCAGGGGCAATCACTCAATATCGCTACGACGAGGTCGGGCGGCTGATCGCGCTGATTCCACCGGAAGACGAGCCAACGTCCTACGAATATCGCTACGGTTTCCTGCATGCGCGATATCGCGGTAAAGCGGTGTGGAAATACCAACGCAATGTTCAAGGGGATGTCACCGAGGCCATCGATCCCGATGGCCACATCACTCACTACCACTACGATGCTCAAGGACGGCTGCTGTCTATCCGTTACCCGGACACCAGCCGTCATGTGTTCCTGTGGGATGCCATCGGGCAACTGGTCGAAGAGACGTTGCCAGACGGCAGTCAGCGGCGGTTTTCCTACGATGTATCAGGTCGTCAGATTGACCGTCAGGACGAACATGGTGCCGTCACTCAATACCAATGGGACGCCGTTGGCCGACTGATCCAGACGGTTCTTCCTACAGGCGCCAGCCGCGCCTTCAGTTACAACGCCTACGGCAAAATCACCGCCGAACGCGATGAACTGGGGCGAGTCACCCGTTTTGAATACGACGATGACCTGCATCTGGTCAGCCGCCGAATCAATCCCGACGGCACGCAGCTGCGCTATCGCTACGACAACGCCCGGCTGCTACTGACGGAAATCGAAAACGAATCCGGCGAACGATATCGACTGGACTACACACCTGGCGGACTGATCCGACAGGAAACCGGCTTTGACGGCCGTCGCACAGCGTATGCCTACGACCTCAACGGCCATCTGCTGGAAAAAACCGAATTCGGTGATGACGGCTCGCAGCTGTTTACGAGTTACCAACGGGATACGGCCGGACGCCTGCTGGTCAAAAACCTGCCCGACGGCGTCAACGTCGAATATCGCTATGACAGCCTCGGCCGATTGGTCAGCGTCGATGACGGCCACGACCATCCGCTGGAGTTCGAGTACGACAAGCAAAACCGTCTGATCACTGAACATCAAGGCTGGGGCACGCTGCGCTACGGCTACGACGCTTGCGGCAAGCTCAACCATCTGCGTCTGCCGGACAACAGCCAACTCGACTATCACCACGCCAAGGGCGGTGCGCTGACAGCCATCGACCTTAACGGCACACGACTTACAAGCCACACGTATAAAGCCGACCGCGAACTGCAACGTCAGCAAGGCATGTTGTCGAGCCGGTACGACTACGACGAACAGGGTCGCCTGAAAGCTCACGCTATCAGCCAACCCCAGCATCCGCTGTATCGGCGCGACTATACCTACAGCGCCAACGGCAATCTCGAACACATCGCCGACACCCGTCATGGCCAACGCAGCTATCAATACGATCCGCTTGACCGCCTGATCCGCGTCCGCCACTCCCGCGACCAGCAGCCCGAAAGTTTCGCCCATGACCCCGCCGGCAACCTGTTGATGCAGGACCGGCCAGGCCCAGCCACCCTCAAAGGCAATCGCCTGCTGATGCAGGGCGATCGCCATTTCGTCTACGACCCCTTCGGCAACCTGATCCGCGAGCGCCGCGGCGCCGCCCAAAAACTCGTCACCGAATACCGCTACGACTGCCAGCATCGATTAATCGGCGTCACCCTGCCGAGCGGCAACACCGCCAGCTACCGCTACGATGCCTTCGGCCGCCGCATCTGTAAAACCGTCGACGACCACATCACCGAGTACTTCTGGCAGGGCGACAACCTCGTTGCCGAAAGTGGCCGCGAACATTACCGCAGCTACGTCTACGAACCCGGCACCTTCCGCCCACTGGCCATGCTCGACGGCAAAGGCCCGCACCAGGCCTGCCCGTTCTACTACCAACTCGACCACCTCGGCACACCACAAGAACTCACCGACTACAGCGGCGACATTATCTGGGCCGCCCAATACACAGCCTATGGCCGCCTGACTCGCCTGAACCGCGATACCCATCAGGTTCTGGATCAGCCATTGAGGTTTCAGGGGCAGTATTACGATGCGGAGACGGGACTGCATTACAACCGGCACCGGTACTACAACCCGGATCTGGGACGGTATCTGACGCCGGATCCGAGTAAGTTGGCGGGTGGGTTAAACGGATATCAGTACACGCGCAATCCAACGGGGTGGGTTGATCCGTTGGGGTTGAATGATTGCCCTGGAGGGGACGGGTGCAAGAGGCCTTCGTTTGGGGATGAGGATCCGGCGGGGAAGGTGAAGGTTGATGAGGGGGATCCTCATCTTCCATTTCCAGAGAACGTCAACTGGACGCCGCACGGTTACAAGCACAGCCCGTCAAAAAACATGACATGGAAGGAAACGATAAACTCAACCAAGTCGGGGCCCGCCAAATACAAGCATGGAATCGATATTGAAAGCATGGAGCGAGACGCTTACAAAACTGGCTCCCCTGCCACCAATGGAAAATCTTGGAAAATCAAAGAGTACAAGACCGAGATAGGTGCCAGCGAAGGAAAACCCAGCCGCTGGATTCGCATCGAGCTAAGCGCCAGAACGATTCATGGACATCCAATTTCAGAGATCGAATATAGGAGACTGACAAAGTGATTGACCTAACATTCATCACGGGAAAAATCACTTACGATGAGATTTCCGTATTGAAAAAGATCGATCTTTCAAATCAGATCGACCTATTGAAAGAAGATATGCTTCAAGTGGATTATCAAGGCACACACTTGCTAGATGTCGGCTGGTATCCCTCATTCGATATAAAAGGATCTTTTCAAATCAGAGTTATCAAGGATTACGACTGGGACGCGCCACTTGTGTACTCAACGGCTGATACGATTCGATTACTTATCGAACAGATAAATGCTGCTCAGAATGTGATCAATAAGGAACGATAACCAACTTCGCCTCTCGATTTTTACAATCCGCTCGCCTATTCAACAAAAAGCCCAGCTCGTTGCTGGGCTTTGACTTTTGAATAACAGCCGGGCAAACCACCCGAACCACCAGAACTACCGGACTCTCCCGATCCACCTCCAGAACCGCTCCCTGCACTACTCCCGCTCGCATCACCCGCATTCCCCCCACCAATGGAGCCAGGCGCCAACGCCTTCCCGTCTCCAGAACCCGCGTTCATTTGGCTCAGGGGACAGATTTATTTATGCCGGATGGCAGCTACAAGGGCTACTCAACTCCCAACCCACGCAGGAAGTGATCGCGAACAAAACAATAGAAATATCCATAAACTCCTGCGGAGTCACTGAGAAAAGAACCTGGATTAACCGCCGGAACCACTCGTCCCCCCACCAGCACCACCCGTCCCTCCTCCCGCACTTCCCGAACTCCCACCACTCCCACCACCGCTCATCCCGGAACCACCAGAGCTACCGGATCCTCCAGACCCACTCCCAGAACCACTCCCCATCGAACTTCCACCACTCATCGACCCGCTTCCCGCTCCCGGGCTGGTGCTACTTCCGCTCGCATCACCCGCATTCCCACCACCAATGGAGCCAGGCGGCAACGCCTTCCCGTCTCCAGAACCCGCGTTCATTTCAGTAGACGGCGGCATCCCGCCCTTATCGACCGGAGCATCGTTGCCGGAAGACTGAGCAAACGCCGCCATTGAACTGATCGACAACACGCTGCTCACCGTCAGGACCATCAATGTTGACCTGATCATGGTGCATCTCCTCTAAAAAGGTGCGTACCTGATTTCTGGCAGCATTGGCTTTTTAAAGGTGCCGCTCAATCGACGAATGGCTTTTCAGCTGGGCTCACCGGAGCCATCGTTACCGGCAATGTCCGGGTCTTCGGGGGTGGCCTCAACATCGCCACGTTTCACATCATCAGTCGGCACTTGCTCGACCGCAGTGTCGTCGTCCGGCGGACGTTGATCGCGACTCAGGGAATCGGTGGGCGAAGGCAGCGGGTATTCAGGGGTGTCGTCATCGTCGACTTTCGGACCAGCATTCATAAAGCACCTCTCGAAGGGCCTGAAAAGCAGGCCCTGAAATTTCGAGGGCTGGGCAATGCTTGCGTTCGATCAGTGAGACGATCGGTCGATAGCACATCAACGCCGGTCAATCGTCGTCTTCTTCCTCTTCTTCGTACTCAACGTTTCCCACATCCCCAGCGTCATCGGAGTCGTTGAGCGGGACCGTTGCATCATCCATCAAAGAACCCGGATCTTCGTTGCCGGGGTCATTGATGAACGGAAGCCCACTTGGGCCTTTTTCTTCCTTGCCTTCGGTTTCAGGAGTCATGGCAGTCCTCGCGACGTTGGGGGTGTATGACGTTCGAGGCGGCTTGCGACCAAACGTTCCGGGGACTACCAGGCAGATACGAAAAAACCCGGCCTGGGCCGGGTTTCTGATATCACTCGATGTCGAATCAGTGATGTTTATTCTTGTGCTTGTTTTTGTGCTTATTCTTATGACCGCCTCCGGAATGGGAGCCGCCGTTGTCGTTGCCGAGGTTGTTGCCGACTGCACCACCCGCTGCGCCACCCAGGCCTGCGCCAATGGTCGAACCGGTAGAACCGCCGAGGCTGTTGCCGATCACGGAACCGCCTGCCGAACCTAACCCACCACCAATCGCGGCCTCTGTGCGACTGCCCTTGTTCGCGCCAACAGCGCTGCCCGCAGCACCGCCAACGCCGGCGCCAATCGCTGCGCCTGTGCTGCCGCCCATTTGCTGACCCACTACGTTACCCAGTGCGCCGCCAAGACCGCCACCAACTGCAGCAGTGCCATCACCGGCAGCCATTGCACCTTGAGCGACCAAAAGTCCCAGAAACAACGTGGACAATGTCAAACGCATGATATGAACCTCAAATTCCGCATCGGGGGTAAGAGTACGCATTGCGGATGGGCGTGAGTCTAACACCTGCACTCACTGAATCCGGCCAGCGATGGAGGTTGGACATCTGCAAATTCAAAGTCTGTGAAAAACGAAACATCCAGATACGAAAAGCCCGGCATTTAGCCGGGCTTTTCGAGGTTATCGCTCAGGATCAGTGACGCTTGTGACCTTTGGCCAGATTGCTGCCCACGCCGCCGCCCAATGCGCCGCCCAAACCTGCACCAATGGTCGAACCAGTCTTGCCGCCCAGGCTGTTGCCGATCACCGAACCACCGGCCGCACCGACGCCGCCACCAATGGCCGCTTTGGTGCGGCTGCCTTTACGTGCTGCCACGGCACTGCCAGCTGCGCCCGCAACACCCGCGCCGATTGCCGCGCCGGTACTGCCGCCCATGCTCTGGCCGACTACGTTACCCAACGCACCACCCAGACCACCACCGATCGCAGCAGTGCCATCACCGGCAGCCATCGCACCTTGAGTCACCAGAAGTCCCAGAACCAGAGCAGGCAGTGTTAAACGCATGACGAAAAACCTCAAAAATAGGGAATACCGAAAAGCCGGGGATTGAATGCTTTCGAGGAGGAAACGTCCACACAAAATCCGCCGCTCCTCGCAATTGGCGACGTTTGGACAGCTTTTATGGAAAAGGTTTTATGACAGGCAAAAAAAAGCCCGCTGGGGAACGGGCTAGGGTACTGCTTTCTAACGGATGAGCTGAGACTACGTACTTGGGTGTGAAAACTTTGTGAAAAAACATCAACAGAAAATTCTCGTTTGTCGGTCGACCATTTTTTGGGGTGTCGAGCCCCTGTAAAAATAAAAAACCCCACTCATTGGCGGGGTTTGTCCGTTTGACCATTACTTCCTGGATGTCACTCGTTTTGGCAAAAACTTCGACCTGAGCACCTTGGTTGCCGCGGATCTGACTTTGCTGGTTTCGACCTGATCTTCACCGAAGCTCGCCACATACTCCGTCTGGCCACACTGCACGCAATTGTTGATTGGAAATTCTGCCCCGTCGTCTTCGATATACGGATCAGTCATAGCGCTTCCCCTCTCAAAGCGGGATCGATACCGGCAAGCCCTATTGCCTGAAAAATATCGACCACCAAGGCTTTTGAGACTAGCCGGTCATTACCGGACTTGTAGTTCAGATCTCCGCATGCCCGACGAATGGACCCCGCCGTTTCCTACAAAATCAGCTGGCGATCAAACAGATTCATTCCGTCACTCACCTCAACTTGACCGCCGTCCCGGTCACAAACACCACGACCATCCCACCCTTGCCGGCCGGCATGCTGATCTCAAAATCGAGCCCCACCACCGCATCCGCCTGAAGCGCCCGCGCCCGCTCCTTGATCTCCTCGGTCGCCTGAATCCGTGCCTCCTTCAACGCCCGCTCCAGCGTCTGGGAACGCCCACCGAAGAAATCCCGCATGCCGGCGAACACGTCGCGAATAACGTTGACGCCCTGCACCGATTCGGCGCTGACGATGTCCAGATAGGCGGTGATTTGGCGGCCTTCGATGGCGTAGGTTGTGGTGGTGATCATGGGGATTCCTTCTTCATAGAGGCGCGCATTATTCCTCTGCGGCCAATCGTTGGAAACAAAAAGCCCAGCAACGGCTGGGCTTCGATAATCAGGTATCACAGTTCTTCAGGCATATTTACAGAGTCAAAGAAGCTTGCCGTCGGAAGCCCCCATCCGCCTGGCGCTCCTGCGTTACTTCCCACACGCCTTTCACTATTCCTACACCATTTTCAGAAGCGACTTCGCTTATTCGCTTGAGCCAACAACGGTGCCATGATTCAAATACTAACGCCAGAAACCACAAAACCCCTGATTTCTCTCGAAATCAGGGGTTCTGGTTACATCGAATTTGGCGGTGAAGGAGAGATTCGAACTCTCGATACAATTTCTTGTATACACACTTTCCAGGCGTGCTCCTTAAGCCACTCGGACACTTCACCGTATCTCTTCAAACATGTTCTGTCTGTCGAGGCGCGCTAATGTAGTCGAAAGCTTTTCTGATGGCAAACTTTTTTTGCAGAATTTTCATGCGCTTAGCGTTTCAGTCGTTCCTGTCGGTTCCGGGCGATGGCAAACCTGCCAATCTCCGGCTTCGCGCCCTCTTCTATAAGCAGAGGAATGCGCGGCGGGAGTGGCGAGCTACGCTTGCCCGGCGGGGAAAGGGTGACTGGCGGGTCAGTCACGGCGCTTTACCTGGCCTGCGGCGGTGGGTAACGTCTGCCCAACTTTCATACAAGGAATAGCGTCATGAGTGAGTTGATTTCCTACCATCTCGAAGACGGTATCGCGACCCTGACTTTGAGCAATGGCAAGGTCAATGCCATTTCCCCGGACGTGATTGCTGCGTTTAATGCTGCGCTGGATCAGGCGGTGACTGATCGTGCAGTGGTGATCATTACCGGTACGCCGGGGATTCTGTCCGGCGGTTATGACTTGAAGGTAATGACGTCCGGCCCGAAAGAAGCGGTCGCGCTGGTGACGGCCGGCTCGACGCTGGCCCGTCGTCTGTTGTCGCATCCATTCCCGGTGATTGTGGCGTGCCCTGGGCATGCGGTGGCCAAGGGCGCGTTCCTGCTGTTGTCGGCGGACTACCGCATTGGTGTCGACGGCCCGTTCAGCATTGGCCTGAACGAAGTGCAGATCGGCATGACCATGCACCATGCCGGTATCGAGATCGCGCGTGATCGTCTGCGCAAGTCGGCGTTCCACCGCTCCGTCATCAACGGTGAGATGTTTAATCCACAGAGCGCCGTGGATGCCGGCTTCCTCGACCTGGTGGTGTCGGCCGAAGAGCTGCAAAGTGCTGCGCTGGCGGCGGCGCGTCAGTTGAAGAAGATCAACATGACCGCGCACAAGAACACCAAGCTGAAAGTGCGCAAGGCGCTGCTGGATACGCTGGACAACGCGATCATCCTGGATCAGGAACACATGGGTTAAGCCCGGACAGTCTGCACAGAAAAGCCCGACCGTCGTGTCGGGCTTTTTCATACGCACGCTGTTGAAAAATCCACAACCGCTCTAGCACGCGTCTGACCCTCAAGTCGGAAACATGCGCACAAACATCGCCTATCTCCTTCCTCTATAGCGGCAATTGCCGAAAACAGTGCACATCCGTACACTGCGCCACCTTTTGTCCCGGTGGGGCCTGTAAATGCTGTTTGCGTTTCGTATGTTATTGATGGGCCTGCACTTTATTTTGGCAGGTGTGCTTGGGGTGATTCTGGGCCTGTGCCGCCCGTTCAACCCGGACAACAGCCGGTTGTGTGCGCGCCTGTATGCGTGGCCGGCGATGTGTATTTTGCGTTTGCGGGTGAAGGCCGATGTCGGGCCGTTGATGGATAAGCCCGACAGCTGCGTGATCATCGCCAACCATCAGTCCAACTACGATCTGTTTGTGTTCGGCAACGTGGTGCCCCGCCGCACCGTATGCATCGGCAAAAAGAGCCTGAAGTGGGTGCCGCTGTTCGGGCAGTTGTTCTGGCTGGCCGGCAATGTGTTGATCGACCGCGGCAATGCGCACAAGGCGCGCCAGTCGATGTTGACCACCACGCACACCTTGCAGCATCAAGACACATCGATCTGGGTCTTCCCCGAAGGTACGCGCAACCTCGGTGAAGATCTGCTGCCGTTTAAGAAAGGCGCGTTCCAGATGGCGATCGCCGCGGGCGTGCCGATCGTGCCGGTGTGTGTCAGCAGTTACGTCAAACACATGCGATTGAACCGCTGGCGCAGTGGGAAAATTCTGATCCGCTCGCTGCCAGCAATTCCTACGGCGGGATTGAGCCTGGATGACATGCCCCGTCTGATGGCACAGTGCCGCGAGCAGATGCGCGAATGCATCGAATCGATGGACCGGCAACTCCAAGCCGTTTGACAATAAAACCCGCCTAGTGCGGGTTTTTTTCGCCTGTGAACTTCTGCCGGCGAACTCGGCAGATTTCATTGACTCTCAAGCAGCAGACAAGGCTAAGCTGAGCACGGCTCGCCACTGGGTCTTTGTTAATCAAAAGCGCTAATAAGAAGTGAACCAAAATCATGGGTAGAGTTGTTGCTGCTGCGGTTTATAGCGCCGGTAAAAAAGTCACCAATATCACCCTCGACGAAGGCGCGGCCTGGGCAGCAAAGCCTGGCCACTTTGTCTGGATCGGCCTTGAAGAGCCGAACGCGCAGGAACTGGCCAACCTGCAACGCCAGTTCAACCTGCACGAGCTGGCCATCGAAGACGCCTTGGAAAAACACAGCCGACCGAAGCTCGAAACCTTCGGCGATGCCTTGTTTATCGTCACGTATTCACCGGTCCGGCATGAAGGCAAACTGGAGTTCATCGAGACTCATATCTTTGCCGGCAACGGTTACATCATTACCGCGCGCAACGGTCATTCGGCGTCCTACGCCCTTGTCCGCCAACGTTGTGAGGCGCGTCCGCTGTTGTTGGAGCACGGGGAAGATTTCGTCCTCTATGCCATCCTCGATTTCGTGATTGAAAACTACCAGCCGGTGGGCGAAGCGATCCATGCCGAGATCGATGAGCTGGAGCGCAATGTGTTGTGCAGCGCGCTGAATGAACATGACATCCAGAAGCTGCACGGCCTGCGCCGGGACGTCTTGCGCTTGCGGCGTTATGCGGCGCCGATGGTGGAGATCGGTGAGGAACTGCAGAAGCTGAGCTTTCCGTTTATCGACAAGAACATGCGCCCGTACTTTCGCGATGTGCAGATTCACGTCACACGGCAGATGGAAGACCTGACGACCCTGGCGGACATTGCCAGCCAGACCATCGAGGTCGGTGTGTTGCTGGAGGCGTCACGGCAGAGCGTTGTGCAGCGCAAGTTTGCGGCGTGGGCGGCGATCCTGGCGTTTCCGACGGCGGTGGCGGGGATTTACGGGATGAACTTCCAGAACATGCCGGAGTTGACCTGGCATTACGGGTATTTTGCGGTGCTGGGGTTTATTGCGGTGGGGTGTGTGAGTTTGTGGGCGAGTTTCAAAAAGTCCGGGTGGCTTTGAAACGCTTGTGTGGCGAGGGCGCCTGCTCCCTCGCCGCACATTCACTGCAATGTTTTAAACCGCTTTAGCTTCTGGCTTATGCGCCACAAACCGCATCATCCACTCCGCAACGGTCGTGCCGTGATGCTCTTGCTCAAGGCTCGCCACACCTTTCGTATAAACCTGCTGACCCAGTGCCTCCTGTCGAATCTCCAGCAGCGCACGGGAATAATCGTGAATGAACTCAGGGTGCCCCTGGAAGCACAGCACCTGATCGTTGATGTGGTACGCGGCGAACGGACAGAAATCGCTCGAGGCGATAACCGTGGCGTTTTCCGGTAGCGACGTCACTTGGTCCTGGTGGCTGATCAACAAGGTCAGTTCTTCACGCACCGGACTCATCCATGGCGCCTTGGCAGCGAGTTTGTATTTGTGAGTGCCAACGCCCCAACCTTGGGTCGCACGTTCGCTCTTGCCGCCCAGCAGCAGCGCCAACAACTGATGGCCGAAGCACACGCCCAGTAACTTGTCGCCGCGTTCATAACGCTTCAGCAAGTAAGCCCGCAGGGTTTCGATCCACGGATCGGTGCCGAAGGAATCGGCCTTGCTGCCGGTGACGAGGTAGGCATCGAAGGTCAGATCGTCACTGGGGTACTCGCCCTGCATCACGTTGTACACGGTGAACTCGGCAGCGATGGGTTGCTGCGAAAACAGATTCTGGAACATCTGCCCGTAACCCTGATATTGATCGACCAGTTCCGGACGCAGGATGTCGGTTTCCAGAATGCAGATGCGTAACGACATAAAAAATACCTGACACGTGATGGGAATAATGCACACCCCAGAGCCTGCCTCGAAACACGGTGACAAGGCAAGCCCCGGAAGGCGTCATACGTCCCTTAGAACGCCTCCCCTTTGGCCGCTTTCTCCAGCAATAACGCAGGCGGCGCGAAACGCTCGCCATACTGCTGAGCCAGGTACTGGGCGCGGGCGACGAAGTCTTTCACCCCGTACTGGTTGATGAACTGCAGCGCGCCACCGGTCCAGGCCGCGAAGCCGATACCGAAGATCGAGCCGACGTTGGCGTCCGCCGTCGAGGTCAGCACACCCTCCTCCACACAACGCACGGTTTCGATGGCTTGCACGAACAGCAGGCGATCGCGCACATCCTTTGGCGAAATCTGCCCGTCGGCTTTCTCGAAACGGCTTTTCAGCTCAGGCCACAGATGTTTCTGGCCACCGACCGGGTACTCGTAGAACCCGCCTCCTGCGGCTTTACCGGGCCGTTTGTATTCGTTGAGCAGCAAGTCAATCACGGCGAATGCGGGGTGCTCAATCAGCGGTTTCCCTTCTGCTTGCAGGTCTTTGGCGGTCTGCTGGCGGATATGACTCATGAGGCTGAGGGAAACTTCGTCGGAGATCGCCAGAGGCCCGACCGGCATACCGGCCTTGCGTGCTTCCGTCTCGATCATCGGTGCACTCACGCCTTCGCCGAGCATGGCGATGCCTTCGTTGGTGAAGGTGCCAAACACCCGGGAAGTGAAGAAACCACGGCTGTCGTTGACCACAATCGGCGTCTTCTTGATTTGCAGGACGAAATCGAACCCGCGCGCCAGGGTTTCGTCGCTGGTGTTGGCACCCTTGATGATTTCCACCAGCGGCATTTTCTCCACCGGGCTGAAGAAATGCAGACCGATGAACTTCGTTTGATCCGGCACGGCGGTGGCCAGGCCGCTGATCGGCAAGGTCGAGGTGTTGGAGGCGATTACTGCGGCCGGGCCGACGACCTTTTGTGCCGCCGAGGAGACTTTGGCTTTCAGCTCGCGATCTTCGAATACCGCTTCAATGATCAGGTCGCAACCGGCCAGGTCGGCATCGTTTTCGGTGGTGTGGATCCGCGCCAGGATTGCCTCTCGCTGTTGCGGGAGCATCTGGGCGCGTGCGACTTTCTTGTCCAGCAGCGCCGCCGAGTGGGCCTTGCCCTTCTCCGCTGCTGCGAGGTTGATGTCCTTGAGCACCACTTCAATGCCGGCCGAAGCGCTGACAAAGGCGATGCCCGCGCCCATCATCCCGGCGCCCAGCACGCCGACTTTTTGCGTGACACAAGGTGCAAAACCCTTGGGCCGCGAGCCGCCGGCGTTGATCTCGTTGAGCTGGAACCAGAAGGTGCCGATCAGGTTTTTCGAAATTTGCCCGGTGGTCAGTTCCGTGAAATAGCGGGTTTCGATCAGGTGCGCGGTGTCGAAATCCACTTGAGCGCCTTCGACAGCGGCACAGAGAATCTTCTCCGGCGCAGGCATGCAGCCCTGGGTTTTGCTGCGCAGGATCGACGGTGCGATGGCGAGCATTTGCGCGACTTTAGGGTTCGACGGCGTGCCGCCGGGTATCTGATAACCCTTCACGTCCCACCGCTGTGCGGCGGCCGGATTGGCAATAATCCAGGCGCGCGCCTTGCTCAGCAATTCATCGCGATCTGCGGCCAGTTCATCGATCAAACCCGCTTGCAAGGCCTGTTGCGGCCGGACTTTCTTGCCTTCGAGCAGGTACGGCAAGGCTTTTTCAATGCCCAGCATGCGCACCATACGGACTACCCCGCCACCGCCCGGCAGCAAGCCAAGGGTGACTTCCGGCAGGCCGAGTTGCACGGATGGATTGTCCAGCGCAACGCGGTGATGGCAGGCGAGGCAGATTTCCCAGCCACCGCCCAACGCCGCGCCATTGATCGCGGCCACCACCGGTTTGCCAAGGGTTTCCAGGGTACGCAACTGGCCTTTGAGCGTGAGGACCATGTCGTAAAAGGCCTTGGCCTCGGGTTTGCCGACCTTGATCAGTTCATTGAGGTCGCCACCGGCAAAGAAGGTTTTCTTGCCCGAGGTGATGATGACCCCGGCAATGCTGTCCTTTTCGGCCACCAGGCGGGCGACGCAGGCGGCCATGGCCTCGCGATAGACCGCGTTCATGGTGTTGGCGCTCTGGCCCGGCATGTCGATGGTCAGGACGACGATCTGGTCCTGACCTTTTTCGTAACGAATGGCTTCAGTCATGTCACTTGTTCCTTAAGGTCGGGGCTCAGAGGCGTTCGATGATGGTGGCAATGCCCATGCCGCCGCCGACACACAGGGTCGCGAGGCCATAGCGCAGACGCCGGGTTTCCAGTTCATCGAGCAGCGTGCCGAGAATGGCGCAGCCAGTGGCGCCCAGCGGATGGCCCATGGCGATGGAACCGCCGTTGACGTTGACCTTGTCCGGGTCGATGGCCATGTCCTTGATGAATTTCAGTACCACCGAGGCGAAGGCTTCGTTGACCTCGAACAGATCGATGTCTTCAACCCGCAGCCCGGCCTTGGCCAGTGCTTTGCGGGTGGCCGGTGCCGGGCCGGTGAGCATGATGGTCGGGTCGGTGCTGGTGACTGCGGTGGCGACAATCCGCGCCCGAGGCTGCAGACCCAGCGCACGGCCCTTGGCCTCGGAGCCAATCAGCATCAGGGCGGCACCATCGACGATCCCGGAGCTGTTGCCCGGTGTGTGAACGTGGTTGATCCGCTCGACCTGGCTGTAAACGCGCAGCGCGGTGGCGTCGAAGCCCATCAGCCCCATCATCTCGAAGCTGGGCTTGAGTTTGCCCAGTCCTTCCAGGGTGGATTCGGCGCGGATGAACTCATCGTGATCGAGCAGGATGATGCCGTTCTGATCCTGCACCGGCACCAGTGATTTGTTGAACGAACCGTTGGCCCGCGCCCGCGCTGCCTTTTGCTGGGAATGCAGCGCGTAGGCATCGACGTCCTGGCGGCTGAAACCTTCAATCGTGGCGATCAGGTCGGCACCGACGCCTTGCGGGGTGAAATGGCTGTGCAGATTGGTTTCCGGGTCCAGCGCCCAAGCGCCGCCGTCGCTGCCCATGGGCACACGGGACATGGATTCGACGCCGCCGACCACCACCAGGTCTTCGAAACCGGAACGGACCTTCATCGCGCCCAGGTTCACGGCTTCAAGCCCCGAAGCGCAGAAGCGATTGATCTGCACGCCAGACACGCTGACGTCCCAATCGGCGACTTGTGCCGCCGTCTTGGCGATATCGGAGCCCTGATCGCCAATTGGCGTGACGCAACCGAGCACCACATCATCGACCTGGCTGGTGTCCAGCGACGTGCGCTGCTGCAACGCCGTGAGCAACCCGGCCACCAGATTTACTGGTTTGACGCTGTGCAAGGCGCCATCGGCCTTGCCTTTGCCACGGGGCGTGCGTAACGCGTCGAAAATCAAAGCTTGGGTCATGACGTCCTCGAACCTGGGCGGTGAGTAAATACTGAGCTTCCACCTTAGGCCGAGCCGCCATGGATTCAATGACCGCAATGCTCACTGGCGTTGACGGACACGCTCAGACGGACGGTCACTCGGGTGCGGATTAACCGATTAACGTCACCAAGCTGTCTAGCAAACGGGCGCCCAAGAAGCTGGCAATAGGCCTCATGCCTTTTTAAAAGCTTTAAGTAAGCAAACCATACGAAATGGATCTAAACCAAGCGTGACGCGGGCTCTAAGGTGAACATGTACGAAGTTGTCGTCGGGTTTTGCCGAGGCACTCGTCTTACAGGAAGTTCAGCGCTCTGCCGTCATGGAGATATGCAGGCAGGCATCAGGAAATAACAAAAAAGGCGGTCAAGCCATGTTCAAGCATTCGAAAGTACGTCAAGCCGGGCTCATTCTTTTCGCCACTACGCTGTTGTTGATTTTGCCGAACTTGACCAAGGTGATCGGTTAAGCGGTCTTCAAATAATACGGCGCCAGGTTTTTACATCGCCCTCTTAAAAATGTGACTGGCTCGCTACCCGGGCCAGCGTGGGTGTGCCAACCTTTGCGGCACTTCCACGACATGGACGGCGATCATTTGAAAACGCTCATTCTCTTTGGGGCCTTGCTGCTCAGCACGCCCTCGTATGCCGCACAGCTGAACCTTGAGCTGGGCGCGAGCAGTCGCACCTGGCAGACCGAGGAATTGCTCAAGCATCCTCAGGTCCAGACCATCACTATCAGCGACGACGTTTCCTACAAGCGGGACATGAGTTATCGCGCAGTTCCGTTGGCGGCGTTGTTGACCGGCATCAAGCCTGAAGACCATCTGCAAGCCGTGGCGCTGGACGGATTTGCCGCTGAACTGTCGGCGGCGCCGTTGCTGAACGCCAAGGGCGCGCGCGCGTGGCTGGCGATTGAAGACCCGGCGAAACCGTGGCCGGCGTTATCTGAAGGGAAACCGGGGGCCGGGCCGTTTTATCTGGTGTGGGTCGATCCGCAAGCCGGCAACATCAGCCCGGAGCAATGGCCGTTTCAAGTGGCGAGTATCAAGCGCATGGCGCCCGTGGCCGAGCGCTTTCCTGCGCTGCTGCCGGATCCGGCCTTGAAGGCGGATGATCCGGTGAACAAAGGCTTTGCGCTGTTTCAGAAGAATTGCCTGGCGTGTCATCGATTGAACGGTGCAGGGGATGCGCAGTTCGGGCCGGATCTGAATATTCCGTTTAGCCCGACCGAGTACTTCGGGGCGGATTTTCTGAAGCGCTACATTCGAGATCCGCAGAGTTTGCGCCAGTGGCCTCAGGCGAAGATGCCGGGTTTTGCGCCGACGGTGTTGCCGGAGGGGGATCTGAAAATGCTGGTGGGGTATTTGAAGCATATGGCTGGGCGCAAAGCTAAGCCCTGATCCATTCCCTGTAGGAGCGAGGCTTGCCCGCGAAGGCGTAGTGTCAGTCGACATCAATGTGAATGACAGTACGCCTTCGCGGGCAAGCCTCGCTCCTGCAAGGGGGCCGTGGTGTTCCGGTTATTGCTGCTGAACGGAGATAATCGGCGCTGGCATCGGCGTCGGCGAAACAAACACCTTCGCGTGCATTTGCTCACACCCACCGCCCCGGCGCATCCCGCGTACAGGGCAGGCATCCAGGTAATCCAGGCCCACCGCCAGTTTCAAATGCCGTTCCGGCCGGGCCAATTCATTGGTCACATCGAAGCTGTACCAAGCGTCATCGAGCCAGGCTTCGGCCCAGGCGTGACTGGCCAGGTGTTCGCTATTCTCGCTGTACAAATACCCCGACACATAACGTGACGGAATGCCCAGGCTGCGGGCGCACGCGAGAAACGCGTGCGTGTGGTCCTGACAGACACCGGAACGCCCGGCGAAGGCCTGGGCGGCGCTGGTGTCCACTTCGGTGGAGCCCGGCGTGTAGGTCATGTGCGAATTGAGGCCATGCATCAAGTCGATCAACGCCGTGCGATCCCGGCGTTTTTTGCATTCCTTTTCCGCGAACGCACGCAGGGCTTCGTCGGCTTCGGTCAGGCGCGTGAAGCGCAGGAACGGCAGTGCCGACTGGCTTTCATGTTCGGCTTCGCGCAGCTCGTCGATGTCCACCTGGCCACGGGCGCCGATGATGATCGCCTCGTGGGGTTCGTCCATGGTCAGCACATGCAGGATGTTGCCGAACGGATCGAGTTGCGCGCGCACCGGGCGCGGCAGGTCGAGTTGCCAGCTGAGCACATGCTGACGCTCGCTGTCGTGGGGTGTCAGTCGCAGGTACTGGATGCTCGCCCGCACCTGATCTTCGTAGTGATAGGTGGTTTCGTGGCTAATGGAAAGTCTCATGCAGCCTCCAGGTAGGAACTGTGAATGGCGTTACCCAACTGGCGCACCAGCGGGATGAATTCGGTCAGCCAGGCGTGCAGGCCTTCGTCGAGAATTTCGTTGATGCCGGTGTAGCGCAGGCGCGCGTCCATCTCCGCCGCCAGACGTTGTGCGGGACGGCCATTGGCCCCCGGCAACTGGGCAAGGATCTGGTCGATTTCTTCGGTGCAGGCACGCAGGGAACGTGGCACATCGGCGCGCAGCAACAGCAACTCGGCCACATGCCGGGCACCGGGTGCATCGCGATAAATCTCGGTGTAGGCCTCGAACGACGACAACGCCCGCAACAACGCGCTCCACTGGTAATACGCGTGAGCAGTGCCGTCGCTGACCGCTTCGGCCTGATCGCCGGCCATTTCGTAGCGGGCGTCGAGCAGGCGCAACGTGTTGTCGGCCCGTTCGATAAACGTCCCCAGGCGAATGAAGCGGAACGCATCGTTACGCATGATCGTGCCGTAGGACGCGCCACGGAACAGGTGGGAACGTTCCTTGATCCACTCGCAAAAACGGCTCATGCCGTAGCGACTCAGGCCTTGCTCGGCGATCCCGCGAATTTCCAGCCAGGTGGCATTGATGTTTTCCCACATGTCGGCGGTGATTCGCCCACGCACCGCATGGGCACTGGCCCGCGCCGCGCCCAGGCAGCTGTAGATGCTCGCCGGGTTGGCCGCGTCCAGTGCGAAGAAATGCAGCAGCCGCTCGGCGTGCAAATCACCGTGGCGCTCCAGGTAATCGTCCAGGGTGCCGGTAATCAGCAGCGGCATGGCCAGTTCGTGCAGACCGTCACCGCGACCGTCCTGCGGCATCAGCGACAGCGAATAACTGATGTCGAGCATCCGTGCGAGGTTTTCCGCCCGCTCCAGGTAACGCGACATCCAATACAAATCCGAGGCAGTTCTACTTAACATGGCAGGCTTCCTTCAATCCTCGACCACCCAGGTGTCCTTGGTTCCGCCGCCCTGGGAAGAATTCACCACCAGAGAGCCTTCACGCAGGGCGACACGGGTCAAACCGCCGGGCACAACCCGGGTTTCGCGGCCAGACAATACAAACGGACGCAGGTCGATATGGCGTGGCGCAATGCCGTTTTCGACAAAGGTCGGACAGGTCGACAGGGACAACGTCGGTTGCGCGATATACGCGTGGGGCTTGGCTTTGATCCGCGCGCGGAACGACTCGATTTCCGCTGCGGTCGCCGCCGGCCCCACCAGCATTCCGTAACCGCCGGAGCCCTGGGTTTCCTTGACCACCAGGTCTGGAAGATTGGCCAGCACGTGGGACAGTTCAGAAGGATTGCGACACTGGAACGTCGGCACGTTCTTCAGGATCGGCTCTTCGTCCAGGTAGAAACGGATCATGTCCGTGACAAACGGATACACCGATTTGTCGTCCGCGACCCCGGTGCCGATGGCATTCGCCAGCACCACGTTGCCGGTTCGGTAGGACGACAACAGCCCTGGAACGCCGAGCATCGAGTCCGGGTTGAACGCCAGTGGGTCGAGGAATGCATCGTCGAGGCGACGGTAAATCACGTCGACCGCCTTCGGCCCGTCCGTGGTGCGCATGAACACCTTGTCGTCGCGCACGAACAGGTCCGCGCCTTCCACCAGCTCCACGCCCATCTCTCGCGCCAAAAAGGCGTGCTCGAAAAACGCGCTGTTGAAGCGACCCGGCGTCAGCACCACCACGCTCGGATTATCGATCGGGCTGGAGCTTTTCAGAGTGTCGAGCAGCAGGTTCGGATAATGGTCGATTGGCGCGATGCGCTGGGCCGAGAACAACTCGGGAAACAGTCGCATCATCATCTTGCGGTCTTCGAGCATGTAGCTCACGCCGCTGGGTGTACGCAGGTTGTCTTCGAGCACGTAGTACGTGCCGTCGCCATCGCGTACCAGATCGACACCGGAAATGTGCGAATAGATATCGCGGTGCAGATCGAGCCCTTGCATCGCCAGCTGGTATTGCTCGTTGGCCAGCACTTGCTCGGCCGGAATGATGCCGGCCTTGATGATGCGCTGCTCGTGGTAGAGGTCGGCGAGGAACATGTTCAACGCCTTGACCCGCTGGATACAGCCGCGCTCGACGATCCGCCATTCACTGGCGGGGATGCTGCGCGGGATGGTATCGAAGGGAATCAGGCGCTCTGTCCCCTGCTCATCACCGTAGAGCGTGAAGGTAATCCCGGCGCGATGAAATAACAGATCGGCCTCGCGTCGCCGTTGTGCCAAGAGCTCGTCAGGCGTCTCGGCCAGCCAACGGGCAAACTCCCGATAATGCGGGCGGACCTGGCCGCCGGCATCGTACATCTCATCAAAATAGGTGCGGATCATGCCGTACTCCTTGTCACCCGGACATCTAGGCATCGCAAGGCCCGTGCCATCGGCAGAAACGCTTTGTTATCAATCAGTTGGAGAATCACGCCGTTTGCACCGCACCAATCCTGTGCAGCAAACGCCCCACGCTGATCGCCCCCGCTTCATTGCAAGGCGACGTTGTCACCTATCACCAGCATAGTCAGAGTTGATTTCACTGCCCGGCCGGCGGTGCGGATAATCCGCGCATCCGCTGCAAAACCTGACCGAACTTCCCTTTAGCCGCCTGCTCAGGCGGTTTTTTTTGCCTCGGGATTCTTGTTTCAGGGTTTTGCCAAGGGGCGGATGCCACAAACGAAAACGGCCAACCCGAAGGTCAGCCGTTGCTGAGCGTTGTCACTGTTCATAACGTTATGCGAGACGCCCTCGTATTTCCTGCTTGACGCCCCACCCTTCGAGGATGCCGCCCAGAGGCTCAACCACCGCCTCGAAACCCTGTTCGAAATCGCCGATGTCATCGTAGGTGGCGTACATGACTTTGCTCAGTTCGAGCGCCCATGCGCCGTCATCGCGCACACTGATTTGCGCGTTCAAGGATTCACCTTTGTATTGCCCTGCCGCCCTGCGTGCCCGCTCCTCGTCCGGGAAAATGGCGTAGAACTCGATGGGATGGAACCGTGAAAAATCGAAACCGCCTTCTTTCATGCGGCGCAACACGCTGCTGCTGATGTCTTCTTGATAGGCTGTGCTCATGAAACGTCCCCCTCAATCATGATGGATAGACTTTCCGTATTCCCGGCACGCGCAACCGATTGGTGCGAGCGATGCGGCAACCAGGTCGCCGGTGGGAAGCAAGCATGTAGCTGACAAGTCCAGACCTTAGCGATCCGTTCGCTGATCTCGATTGCAGAGTAGCCCCAAGACGGAGGCGCTGCCAAGGCCTGGATAAGAATGAGACAGGTGTTGTTCAGATTGGCGTGATGCCGAGGATTTGAATGCTGTTCTGCGCTTTGAGATTTTTTACGCTGGCATCAGCGGTGCGCCCTTCCAGATCATTCAGATCCAGTTCAGCGGCGACAGGAAGGAGCCGGCCTTTGATGAGTTTCGCGGCTTGCTCGTTATCCGGGCACTCGTCGCACTCAAAGACTTCATCGACTGTTTCACCGTGATCATCCACGAAAGTGATTTTCCACTTTTGCATCAGTGCCTCCTCGAACAAACCCGCAAATGGGCTTACATCCATCTGGACGTTTGGCCTGAGTGATCGTTCAAACGGATTACCGCATGCAGGTATGAAAAACATACAGGAACCTGCAGGAGCGAAGCTTTCGCGAGCAAGCTTCGCTCCTGCAAGGGGGTTATGCGTACATCTTCAGTTTAGTCGTTGCTTGGCTTGTTGATCGCTTGCAGCACGTATTGCGGCAAGGCGAAGGCGCCGATGTGGATTTCCGGGTTGTAGTAGCGGGTGATGATGCCGCTGCCGGCGAAACGCTGTTGCAGGGTTTCGCGGGACAACTTGCGATAGGCGGTGTTGGTCGCCCCCCAGGCAAAGGTCATCGAGCCGCCGATGTAGGTCGGCACCGCGGCCTGATAGAAGTGCCAGTCCGGGAACAGACTGCGCAGGCGACCCGCAGTGGTTTTGACTTCTTCGATCTGCATGAACGGTGTGCCGTTCTGCGTGACCAGGATGCCGCCCTCGTTCAGGCAGCGACGGCAGGCCTGGTAGAAGTTTTCGGAGAACAGCACTTCACCCGGACCGATCGGGTCAGTGGAATCGGAAATGATCACGTCGAATTTTTCGGTGGTGGTGGCGACGAAACGCATGCCGTCATCGATTACCAGATTCAAGCGAGGATCATCGAACGCACCCTTGGAGTGGTTCGGCAGGAATTCCTTGCACATGTCGACCACGGTGCCGTCGATCTCGACCATGGTGATGTGCTCGATGCTGCGGTGCTTGGCCACTTCACGCAGCATGCCGCCGTCGCCGCCACCGATAATCAGTACACGTCTGGCGGCGCCATGCGCCAGGATCGGCACGTGGGTGAGCATCTCGTGGTAGATGAATTCGTCGGCCTCGGTGGTCTGGATGACGCCGTCCAGCGCCATGACCCGGCCCATGCGCGGGTTTTCGAAAATCACTAGGTGCTGGTGTTCGGTGCGCACTTCGTGCAGCAGTTTTTCCATGCGAAAACGCTGGCCGTAGCCTTCGTAGAGGGTTTCCAGGTATTCGCTGGTGGTGATATTGCTCATGGGAAGTGCTCCGATGAATGCGGTGGCAACGGACGGTTACCCGCCCATGATGGCCAATCGATCGGCTCGATTAACCGGGAAAGGCGCGCATTCTACGTTGCGGAAGATGACAGGTCGAACCTTCTGACGCCCACATACCTGTAGGAGCGAGGCTTGCCCGCGAAGAACGATAACTCGGTCTCTCTGTTAAACCGTTTAATCGTTTTTCGCGGGCAAGCCTCGCTCCTACAGGGGGGCGGTGTTGGGGTCAGATCCGCACATTGCCCCGGGGCCCGGCGATAGCCCAGATGATCAGGCCCAGGACAGGCAGCAGCAGAATCAGCAGCACCCAGATGATTTTCATCCCTGTGTCAGCGCCACTTTTGAGCACGTTGATGATTGCCCAAATGTCCAGGACAAGAATAATCAGGCCGATCAGGCCATTGAACGTGGAACCCATGGTGTCGCTCCCTAAGAGTGGTGTGCACTCTTAGGATAGCCGGGCCTTGCGAGGGTTCCGTATTTTAAACGTGGACCGCTATTTTCAGGGCTTCGAGCGATGGCGCGGCGGTGATACCCACTTGCGCGCACAACTCGAGCACGCGCGGTACGTCGTTGCCGTAGACCAACACCACTTGCAGTTCGTCGTCGAGCAACTGGCTGAAGTTCATCAGCGTGTAACCGCCGTTTTCCTTGTTCATGCTGCCCATCTGCACCTGAATGCGGTTGAGCGCTGTCAGGGCTTCGGTCTTGGCCAGTTGCTTGGGTTTGATGTTGAAATCAACGCCGGGGCCGAACGAGGCGACGATCTGGGCGAACAGGTCGACGTAGGTGTCGGCCTGGAACAGCACGGTTTCCGGCAGGCTGCCCACTACAACCCACTCGCCCAGTGGAATCGGGAAGGAATCGTCGTAGTTGATATCCTGATTGGCCGTCAGAAAAGCCTCGGGATCGGCGTAGGCCTGAGCCGCTTCGTCAGCGACTTTCAGGATTTCGTCATCGCTCATGCACCCGGAGCTGATTTTAGTGATGAGTTCGACGAGTGCGGCTTTCATGGGGCGGATCCTGTAGCGAGTGAATTTTGAGGGCGCGAAGGATAGCGCATTCGGAGAGAGTTACCGAGCAGACCAAAACTGCGTGGCGAGGGAGCTTGCTCCCGCTCGGCTGCAAAGCAGTCGTCAATCAGGTGAAAGCGGTCGACCTGATCTACTGCGGTGAATGGTTTTGGGGCCGCTTCGCAGCCCAGCGGGAGCAAGCTCCCTCGCCATAAAAGCCTCGATACCACAGGGGAGCGTGCGTATTCAGGCCAGCAATTTTTGCAACTGCGCGGTGGTATCGACCGCGCCCATGGTTTTCGCGGCGTCCAGCGCGGTGACGCCATTGGCATCCTTGGCTTTCGGATCGGCGCCTTTGCTGATCAGGTAATCGACGATTTCAACGCGGTTGAACATCGCCGCCATCATCAGCGCGGTGCGGCCGTCGAAGGATGAGCCTTCCACTTGTGCGCCCCCCTCGACCAACGCCTTGACCACCGCCAGGTCGCCCTTGAACGCGGCGCCGGCAATCGGGCTCTGGCCATTGTCGTTGCGGATTTCCGGGTCGGCCTTGTGTTCCAGCAGCACTTTCACCGTCTCCACGTGGCCGTGGTAGGCGGCGAGCATCAGCAAGGTGTCGCCCTTGTGGTTGCGCAGGTTCGGCGGCAGGCCTTTGGTCAGCAACGCAGCCATCATGGCCGCATCGCCCTCGCGTGCCTTGTTGAATACCTGTTCGGCAAATTCAGCGGCTTCTTCGGGGGTCATCTGGCGGCTTTGGTCTGACATCGGGGACTCCACTGTCTGTCATTCGGAAAGCCGACAGTTTCCCGAGCAGCCCCAAGGCTGTCACTTCTTTTTTCTCAAGAGCCGCCATAGCCACATTCAATAGCGGTACTTGCCGCCGCGAATATCCGCCAGGATCTGGTCGGTGACTTGCACGTAAGTCTGGGTGCCGGGCAGCCAGGCGTAGATCGGGTCATCGCCGGTTTTGCCGGGGTCGAAGGCTTCGTCCTTGAGCCGGGTCTTCTGGTATTTGAAGGTCCCGGTGGTTTCCATTTTCACTTTCACCCGCAGGAAAAGCGGCACCGCATACGCGGGCATTTGCTCGCGGGCAAACGCCAGTAACTCGCTGAAATCCAGGGTCGCCAAGGATTCGGCAGGCGTGATCGCGGCCATGCCGGCACGTCCGTTGGTGTTCAGGATTTCCACGCCATACGCCACGGCTTCTGAAATATTCGGGTGTTGCAGCAAGATGTTCTCGACCTCGGTCGTCGAGACGTTCTCACCCTTCCAGCGATAGGTGTCCCCCAACCGATCAACAAACTGCGCATGGCCAAAACCGATATTGCGCAGCAGATCGCCCGTATTGAAGTAACGGTCGCCCCGGGTGAACACGTCGTGGAGCACGACTTTTTCAGTCTTCTGCGGATCGGTGTAACCGTCCAGCGGCGCCTTGTCGTCGATTCTCGCCAACAACAGACCCTGCTCGCCTTTGGCAACTTTGCGCATGAAGCCCTTGGCGTCACGAATCGGCAGGCCGCTGTCGTGGTCGTAGGCCACCAGCTCCCAGGCCATCAGGGAAAAACCGATGGTGTTGTCGAAGTTGAGGATGTTGGTGAAGCCGATATTGCCGTCGCTGGCGGCGTACAGCTCACAAATGTGCTCAACCGCAAAGCGCGTCTTGAACTCGCGCCAGGCGCCGGGCCGCAGGCCATTGCCGATCATCTTGCTCACGCGGTGTTTGCTGTCCTCGGCCGTGGGTGGTTGATCCACCAGGTAGCGGCATAATTCGCCGACGTAACCAAGGGTGGTCGCCTGGTATTTGCGCACGTCGTTCCAGAACTGGCTGGCGCTGAATTTGCGGCGGATGGCAAATCCTGCGGCGCCGCTGATCGCCGCCCCCCAACACACGCAGAGCCCGGTGGCGTGATACAGCGGCAAGGTGCAATAGACGACATCCTCAGGCTGCATATTCAGGGCGATCTGGCCGAAGCTCGCCGAGCTGCGCATCCAGCGACCGTGTTTGAACACGCCCGCCTTGGGCAACCCGGTGGTGCCTGAGGTGTAGATATAGAAACAAGGATCGTCGAAGAAAACCTGCTGGCTGCTGGCCGGATTTTCACTGGACGCCTGGGCGCTGGCGCTCATCAGGTTGATGAAACCGTCGGGCGCATGGCCGGGATGTCGATAGGTGTCTTGATCGGCGACGAACCAGGTGCGCGTCGGCTCGATCGACACCCGCTCGCGGACGGCACTGAAAGCCGGGACCAGTTCTTCGCCCACAATGATCGCCGCAGGCGCCACGAGGTTCAGGCTGTGGGCCAGGGTGTCGCGGGTTTGCGAGGTATTGAGCAACGCACTGATCGCGCCGACCTTGGCCACTGCCAGAATCGTCACCAGCAGTTCTGGACGGTTCTCGAGAAAAACCGCCACCACATCACCCTTGCGGATGCCCTGGGTAATCAGGTGATGGGCGATGCGATTGGCCCACTGATTGACCTGTGCATAACTCAGCGTCACGTCGCCTTGCAGCAACGCGGGGCCATCGGGATTGCGCAAGGTCGCTTGCTCGAACGTCCAGCCGAGGCCACACGCTTGGGTCGGGTCCTTGACGTTGGCAACCTTCATGCCCTTCACCACCCGCGGAATGGCTTTGGCAATGGAAGGCAGTTTGCGGAGCATCATGCCCCAGGTAATCGTGTCGCTCATGCTTGCTCCCGTTCGATCTTCTTATTGTCGGGCGGCGGTCTATGAGTCCGAAAATACGTCAGCGGTTCTTGAGCTGTACACGCGGTTTTTGAAATGTTTTGTATCCGCGCCCCGAGCGTTCGAGATCGCGAACCTCAGCGCGGGTGATTGGTTCCATCCAATCGAGGCCAACCCCGCAAAATGCAGGATGCACGATGGCCATTCATGCAGATTGCACGAAAGCGAAAACCCACCAAAAATATAACTCATTGATTTATAAGGTTTTTAAAAATATCAGGTGCTGGCACAATCACTGCAACTACCTCTCCATGCTTGCCAATCAAGTGCTAACGGAGCTGATAGACATGAGCCTGATCCAAGAAAAATTTACCTCCCTGTTCTCCAACTTCGAAGTGAACACCCAACCACGTCCGGATGGTGGCATTCTGCTGACCCTGCGCAGCACCGAAGGCAAAGTGTTCAAGCGTTCGATTTCGTACCAGCAATTGCATGCCGGCGATCAGTTGTCGTGGGTGATCAGTGCAATTCGCCGTGATCTGGCCGAACAGGCCAGCGAACTGCCGCAGATCTCCATGCTGCAAAGCCAGCAGCGGTTTGCCCTGCCGACCTATCACTCGGCGTGAACCTTGCGGTTGTGTAACTTGCGGTTGTGTAAATAGACGCGCTGTAAAAAAACAGGCCGTGAGAGCTTTTGCTCCACGGCCTGTTTTGTTTTTGAAGCTGCACTGAGCCTTTGTAGGAGCGAAGCTTGCTCGCGAAGGCGATGGGGCAGATGTCAATAATGTTGACGGACACGCCGCCTTCGCGAGCAAGCTTCGCTCCTACAGGTAAGTCGTTTCGACGTTAAAAGTCGGAAAGATCAATCCGGGCAAAACTGTCGACGGTGACATGCCCTGCCAGCGCCCCGCCTTCTCGGGCCAGTCCGCAAGTGGCCATGCCAGCGGCGCGCGCCGCGTCCAGTTCCTCGACGATATCGGACAGAAACACAATCTGCGCAGCCTCCAGCCCGATCGCCTGGGTGATGCGCTCGTAAGAGTGCGCTTCACGCTTGGGCCCCGACGTGGTGTCGAAATAGCCGCTGAACAAGGGCGACAAGTCCCCCGCCTCCGAGCAACCGAAGATCAGCTTCTGTGCCTGGATCGAGCCCGAGGAATACACAAACAGTTTAAAACCGTCCTGATGCCAGCGCTTGAGCGCTTCAACGGCGTCCGGGTAAACGTGACCTTTCAACTGTCCGGCCTGATAGCCCTGCTCCCAGACCATGCCTTGCAATGCTTTCAGCGGCGTGGCCTTGCGGTCTTCGGCAATCCAGCCCAGCAGGATTTCGATCACCCGCTCAACGTCGGCGTCCGGTTCGTTGCTGTCACGGCGCACGGCGGCCAGTTGCTCGGCCACATCTGCGCGCCCGGCGTGTTGGCGAACAAATTCCGGCAGGTGTTTGGCGGCATACGGAAACAGCACGTCGAACACAAAACTCACCGCGCTGGTGGTGCCTTCGATGTCGGTGAGAATCGCTTTGATCGGCATCGGCTCAGTCCTCAAGACGCGGGAAGCGGCTGGCGATGTCTTCGCCGGTGAAGTTGGCAACCCAGCCTTCAGGGTTGTTGAACAGTCGGATCGCGACGAAGTGCGGATGCTCACCCATGTCGAACCAGTGCGGCGTGCCGGCCGGTACGGAGATCAGGTCGTTCTTCTCGCAGAGCACTGCGTAAACGTAATCGTCGATGTGCAGGGTGAACAGCCCACGGCCGGCGACGAAAAATCGGACTTCGTCTTCGCCATGGCGGTGTTCGTCGAGGAACTTGGCGCGCAGTTCGGCTTTTTGCGGGTGATCGCTGTTCAGGCTGATCACGTCGACGGTGACGTAACCGCGCTCGGTCATCAGTTTGTCGATCTGTTCCTGGTACGCCGCGATCACTTCTTCCTGACTGGCGCCCGGCTGGATTTTCGCGGTAGCTTGCCAGCGGTCGAAACGCACGCCCTGCTCGGCCAGGGTCGAGGCGATGTCTTCGAAATGGGTCAGCACCTTGTTCGGAAGATCAGGGCTTGAGACGTGGTAAACGGACAGGCTGCTCATCAGGGCAACTCCTTAACGGTTCATGCGTTGCGGTTCATGCTTGACGGTTCAAAACCGCGCGCATCTTCAACTCGCATTCGAACAAAAATTCAAACGCTTCGATCTGCCGCAGGGCGTCGCTCATGCGCGCGCCCCAGGTGTAGAGGCCGTGGCCGCGAATCAGGTAGCCGACGCAATCGGGATGGGTTTCTAGCCAAGGCTGCACCTTGGCGGCGAGGCGCGCAATGTCCTGGTCGTTGTCGAAAATCGGCACGCGCACCCGGGACTCGTGGGTCGAGACGCCGCTGAAAGCTTTTTGCAGTTCGTAATCTTCGAACTCGATGAAATCTTCTGGCGTCAGGCGCGACAGCACCGTGGCGTTCACCGAATGGGTGTGCAGCACCGCGCCGATCTCCGGGCGCCAGCTGTAGAGCTGGGTGTGCAGCAAGGTTTCGGCGGACGGTTTTTTGCCCGGTTCCAGGCTGTTGCCCGACAGGTCGGTGACCAGCACATCATCCACACCCAGCTGGCCTTTGTGCTTGCCGGACACGGTCAGCAGCGCTTCGGTCGGCGACAGGCGGGTCGAGTAGTTGCTGCTGGTGGCCGGCGACCAGCCGCGACCGTACAGAAAACGCCCGGCGTCGATGATTTCCTGGGCGAGGTGTTCACGGGTAAGGCTCATGGCCTGTCCTCTTGCATGCGTGTGGCAATGATAACGGCAGCGGCGAAGGCTGCGAGACTGGCAATACTAAAGGTGAACGTGGCCCCGAGGGCGTTCCAGCTGTAGCCGGAATACAACGCGCCCAATGCGCCGCCAGTGCCGGCGAGCGCGGCGTAAAGCGCCTGGCCCTGACCTTGCTGACGCGCACCGAAGCTACGTTGCACGAACTGGATGGCAGCGGCGTGAAAGCTGCCGAATGTTGCAGCGTGCAGCACCTGGGCAAACAGCAGCACCCAAAGGAATTCGGCCAGCGAGCCCAGCAGCAACCAGCGCACGGCCGCCAGCAGGAAACTCACCAGCAGCACCCGACGCACCGAGAAGCGCGCGAGGATTTTGCTCATGGCCAGAAACATCAGGACTTCGGCGACCACGCCGACCGCCCAGAGCATCCCGATCACGCCTCGACTGTAACCGAGCCGTTCGAGGTGCAACGTCAAAAAGGTGTAATAAGGCCCGTGGCTCACCTGCATCAGCGCCACGCAAGCGTAAAACGCCAACACGCCGGGATTGCGCAATTGCCTGAGAAAACCGTCTCCGGCAATGCGTTCACCCTGAACCGGTTGAGCGTTGGGCACCCACAGGCTGCTGACGACGATGCCGGCCATGATCAGCACCAGCGCCACCGGGTAAATGTCGAGGCTCAGCCATTCGAACATCCGGCCGAGCGCGACCACGGTGATGATGAAACCGATGGACCCCCAGAGGCGGATCTGACTGTAGCGCGACGTCTGCCCTTTCAAGTGCGCCAGGGTGATGACTTCGAACTGCGGCAACACCGCGTGCCAGAAGAACGCATGCAGCGCCATGACCATCGCCAGCCAGGCGTAGGTCTGGCTGACGAAAATCAGCGAAAACGTCAGCAGGGTGCAGACGGCGCCGAAGCGCACGATGGCCAGGCGCCGGCCGGTGTAGTCACCCAGCCAGCCCCAGATGTTCGGTGCCACGCAACGCATCAGCATCGGGATCGCCACCAGTTCGCCGATGCGCGCGCTGGAGAAACCCAGGTGATCGAAGTACAGCGCCAGAAACGGTGCTGTCGAACCGAGCAAGGCGAAATAGAACAGATAGAAACTGGAGAGCCGCCAGTATGGGAGCGCCGCCACGTCGTCAGACCGCAGCGGCGTTGAGGTCAGCCATTAAAGCTGACCCAGCACCGGCGTGCTCACGCGCACGTCGGCATTCTGCCCGCGATGACGCAACAGGTGATCCATCAGCACGATGGCCATCATCGCTTCGGCGATCGGCGTGGCGCGGATGCCGACGCAGGGGTCATGTCGGCCCTTGGTGATGACGTCCACCGGGTTGCCATGAACGTCGATCGAGCGCCCCGGCGTGGTGATGCTCGAGGTCGGCTTGAGGGCCAGGTGCGCAACGATCGGCTGACCGGAGGAGATCCCGCCCAAAATGCCGCCCGCGTTGTTGCTGAGGAAGCCTTCCGGGGTCATTTCGTCGCGGTGTTCAGTACCGCGCTGGGCGACGCTGGCGAAACCGGCGCCGATTTCCACGCCTTTCACGGCGTTGATGCTCATCAGCGCATGGGCCAGTTCGGCGTCGAGGCGGTCGAAGATCGGCTCGCCGAGGCCTGGCATCACGCCTTCGGCGACGACGGTAATCTTGGCGCCGACCGAATCCTGATCGCGGCGCAGCTGGTCCATGTAGGCTTCCAGCTCCGGCACCTTGTCCGGGTCAGGGCTGAAGAACGCGTTCTCTTCCACCGAATCCCAGGTCTTGAACGGGATCTCGATCGGGCCGAGCTGGCTCATGTAGCCGCGAATGACGATGCCCTGGCTGGCCAGGTATTTCTTGGCAATCGCACCAGCGGCTACACGCATGGCGGTTTCGCGGGCGGAACTGCGTCCGCCACCGCGGTAATCGCGCTCGCCGTATTTGTGGTGATAGGTGTAGTCGGCGTGGGCCGGGCGGAACAGATCCTTGATCGCCGAGTAGTCCTTGGACTTCTGGTCGGTATTGCGGATCAACAGGCCGATGGCGCAACCGGTGGTGCGACCTTCGAACACGCCGGAGAGGATTTCGACTTCGTCGGCTTCCTGGCGCTGCGTGGTGTGGCGGCTGGTGCCGGGTTTGCGGCGATCCAGATCGCGCTGCAGATCCTCAACGGAAATCTCCAGCCCCGGCGGGCAGCCGTCGACAATGGCGACCAACGCCGGACCATGGCTTTCGCCCGCGGTGGTGACAGTGAACAGCTTGCCGTAGGTATTGCCGGACATGCAGGACGCTCCGTGAAATGAACCTGAATACGTAATGCGCGCCAGTATACGCAGGCTACCCAAGTAGTTCATCCTCGAACCTTATGGGTGCCCGCGAGTCCAACCGGCACCTTTGTGAATGATGGCGTGATGATGCTGCGAGTTCTAGCCTTGAGCCTTACCCTGTTTACCGGCTTTGCCCAGGCCACTGTCCTGCAACGCCCGATCACTTTGGATACCGGCACCGGGGAGCTTTTCGGCTCGCTGTTGTTGCCTAAATCCGACACCCCCGTGCCCGTTGTCCTGATCATTTCCGGCTCCGGTCCTACGGATCGTGACGGAAACAACCCCGACGGCGGCCGTAACGACAGCCTCAAGCGGCTGGCCTGGGTGCTGGCCAAACACAACATCGCCAGCGTGCGTTACGACAAGCGCGGCGTGGCGGCGAGCCTCGCAGCGACGCCGGACGAGCGCAATCTGTCGGTGGAAGCTTATGTCGCCGACGCCGAGGCCTGGGGCCGCAAGCTCAAAACCGACCCGCGCTTTGGCCAGCTGATTCTGCTGGGCCACAGCGAAGGCGCCTTGATCGCCAGCCTTGCGGCACCCAGCGTCGATGCCGCCGCGGTCATCTCCATGTCGGGCAGCGCCCGGCCGATCGACCAGGTGTTGCGTCAGCAATTGAGCAATCGCCTGCCACCGCCGTTGATGCTGCGCAGCAATGAGCTGCTCGACAGCCTCAAGGCCGGCAAAACCGACGACAACGTGCCGCCGCAGTTACAGGTGATTTTCCGCCCGAGCGTGCAGCCGTATCTGATTTCGCTGTTCCGTCAGGACCCGGAGGCAGCGTTCGCCAAATTGAAAATGCCGGCGTTGATCATCCAGGGCAGCAACGACATTCAGGTCGGCGTCGGTGACGCCAGGATGCTCAAGGCGGCCAAACCGGACGCCGAACTGGCGCTGATCGAAGGCATGAACCACGTCATGCGCATCGTGCCCAACGACGTGAAACGGCAAATGGCCTCTTACAAGGACCCGCAATTGCCGTTGGCCGCCGAACTCGGCGCGCGAATCCTCGAGTTTATTGACGGACTTCGCACCAGTTAGCCACTACTCACCCTCCAGTCCTGAAAAAAACGGCCGATAAGCCTTTGTCGCCAGCGCTATGACTGACGACAAGCAGAGCTTGGACAGGATCTCGCCGTTATGACTGATACCCAGACTTCACCCGACACGACCGCTGAAAAAGACGCACCGCCAGCGGTCGAGCTGCCGTGGGCGGACGTTCACGTCGAGCACCACAAGATGCTCCGCCTGGCGCCGCTGCAAACCGACCGCAATACCGGTGGGCGGCCATTGCGCTTTGTCGAATTCGGTTACGCCGACCGCCACAGCAAGGACCACAGCCTGATGCGCATGAGCATCAAGCTGCCCGGCCAGCGCGTGCGCAAAGAGCAGAACCATCTGGACGTGTGGGTCGATCACACCGCCAAGCGTGTGCATTTCGAACCTGAAAGCGGTTTGCAGATTGAACCGATGAACCGTGGCATCGGCCGGTTCATGGCCGCCCAGGGCATCACTTGGGCGAAGAAGCGTTGGCCCGGCTACACCGTCGACGGCACGGATCTGAACAATAAAGATGCGTTGAACGAAGACACGCGCCTGCGCCGCGATCACTTTCTCAAGGCCCATGGTTTTGAAGTGGTCTACGCCGACGCCCAGCATTTGAAAGGCAGCGTCAAAGAAGTAAAGGTCGAAGACCTGCTGGGTGACTGGAACAGCGAAAAGCTGCAAGTGGTGGAAATACTCGAAGCCGCGCAGATGCTTCAACAGGCCGAGCAGAATCTGGCCGAGCAGGAAGTGAAGCTGAAGAAACACGAAGAGAAGGTCAGCAAGTACAAGCGTGAAGACGCCGGTCTGCGCTTTACCATTACGTGCCTGGTGGCGTTTGCGGTGTTTCAGGCGGGGTTACTGATCTGGATTGCTACGCACCGGTAACGATCCGAGACCGCGGCGCGGTCTTCGCGGGCAAGCCACGTTCCCACCGATTTTGCGTCGTGCCCATATGATGCGGCACACACAAGACCTGTAGGAACGAGGCTTGCCCGCGAAAGCGCCCTATAGTCAGACGCGGGAAGCGAACAGGGCCTGATGATCGCGGCACTGCTCCGCACTCAACATGAACACACCATGCCCACCGCGCTCGAAATCGAGCCAGGCGAAGTCGACTTCCGGGTACAGCGCCTCAACGTGAACCTGGCTGTTGCCCACTTCAACTATCAGCAAGCCCTTCTCGGTCAAATGATCCGCTGCTTCAGCGAGCATCCGTCGCACCAGGTTCAAACCATCATCACCGCAGGCCAGGCCCAGTTCAGGTTCATGCTGATATTCGTCCGGCATGTCGGCGAAATCTTCCGCGTCAACGTAAGGCGGGTTCGACACGATCAGGTCGAAACGCTGACCCGGCAAGCCGTCAAACCCATCACCCTGCACGGTGTACACCCGCTCATCAACGCCATGGCGCTCGATGTTCTGGTTGGCCACCTCCAGCGCTTCGAACGACAGATCAGCCAGCACGACTTCGGCGTTCTGGAATTCGTAGGCGCAGGCGATACCGATGCAACCGGAACCGGTGCACAGGTCGAGAATCCGCGCCGGCTCGGCACCCAGCCATGGTTCGAAACGTTTTTCGATCAGCTCGCCAATCGGCGAGCGCGGGATCAGCACACGTTCGTCGACAATGAACGACATCCCGCAAAACCACGCTTCGCCCAGCAGGTAGGCGGTCGGAATGCGGTCTTCGATGCGGCGTTTGAGCAAGCGTTGCAGATTGACCAGTTCGTCATCTTCCAGGGCGCAATCGAGGTAGCTGTCAGCGATCTCCCACGGCAAGTGCAAGGCACCCAACACCAGTTGACGGGCTTCGTCCCAGGCGTTGTCGGTCCCATGGCCGAAAAACAGATCCTCCCCATGGAAGCGGCTGACGGCCCAACGGATATGGTCACGCAGGGTACGAAGGCGGGAAGTGATCACGGGGGTAAACTCCAGAAAAAACGACTGGCGATTCTAACAGCCAAAACGCGCCACGACGACGCGGGAAAACAGCAGATCAGATGTAGGACATGTCCATTTTTACTGTTGGCTATTGAACAAAACCTGCATCTTGACAAGGCTGCACGCCAGCAACGACGGCGCCTGCGATAGTAGCGATTCACAGAACCGCTCAGCCAGAGGACAATGTCGCAAAAGCCCCACTCCAAGGAGCCCCAGAATGTCCGTTCCAAAAACGATGTTTCAACTCAGCGGCCGCGGTTACGCAGCAGCCAATCTGGGTCATGCGACCCTTGTCATCATCGATGCCCAGAAAGAATACCTCAGCGGCCCGCTGGCCCTGACCGGCATGGATGCTGCCGTCGCGAACATCAAGCAACTGGTGGCCGCTGCCCGTGCCGCCGGTCGTCCGATCGTGCATGTGCGCCATCTCGGCACCGTGGGCGGGCTTTTCGATCCACAGGGCGAGCGCGGTGAGTTTATCCCGGGCCTGGAGCCGCTGGCGGACGAAACCATTATCGGCAAACTACTGCCGAGTGCGTTTCACGGCACCCCATTGTACGATCGACTGCAAGAACTCGGCTCCCTGGACCTGATCGTGTGCGGCTTCATGAGTCACTCCAGCGTCAGCACCACCGTGCGTGCGGCAAAGAACCTGGGCTTTCGTTGCACACTGGTTGAAGACGCCTGCGCGACTCGCGATCTGCCCTACAAAGGTGGCGTACTCACAGCCGAGCATGTTCAGCACACCGAAATGGCGATCATGGCGGACAACTTCGCCACCCTCGCGCTCACTCATGAACTGATCTGATCGGCCTCGAAGAGCGGTCAATACCGCCGCTCATCCGCAAAAGCCTCTCATTTGCTGCAATTGACTTAGCCTCAGGAACAACCCGGACAACTCCCGGTCGAAGGGCCGATACCCATTGAGGAAGGTCGGAATGAAGTTATCCGATGGTTTTGACGCACGCCGCTTGCGGCCCAAGGGCCAACGCAACTGGCGTTTTCGATTCGGCGCAGCCTTTGCTGCCTTGCTGGCGACGTGCGGTGTGTTGCTGGCAATGGCCGGCGCCGCCAGCCTGCTCGGCCGCCCTCCGGCCCTGGGCGAATTGAATGCCAGCCCGCTGGGCTCGGCGATCATTCTGGCCGTTGGCCTGTTCGTGCTTTATATCGGTGTGTGGCTGTGGCGTCGTTGCCGGCGTCGTTCGCGCCAATCGCGAGAGCTGAACATGTCCCCGCACCTGATGAAAAAACACGATTGAATCGAAGGCCCGGCTTTTAGGCGGGCCTCAATTGTTATGGATAGTGCCTCGACTTGGGTAAACTGGCCGCCCTTCGCGGAGGCTGACATGCAAGACGACGATTTTTCCCTGTTCAAAAGTGCGATCCAAGGCGTCAAGCCGATCAAGCACGATCGCGCCGAAACCGGCAAACCCAAGGCCGACCGCGCGCAAATCGCCAAGTTGCGTCAGGCCGCGACCGTTCGCACCGATGCTACCACCGTTGATGGTCTGTCCGATCAGTTCGTGATCGACGTCGGCCCGGAAGACGAGTTGATGTGGGCCCGTGACGGCGTTCAGGAAAGCCAGATACGCAAGCTCAAGATCGGACAGATTCCGTTCGAAGGCAGCCTCGACCTGCACGGCATGACGGTGGAAAAAGCCCGGGAAACCCTCTGGGCGTTCCTGGCTGAAGCAACCAAATTCGAAATCCGCTGTGTGCGTGTCACCCACGGCAAAGCCGTGCGTCTGGACGGCAAGCGGCCGATGATCAAAAGCCACGTCAACACGTGGTTGCGTCAGCATTCCCAAGTACTCGGCTTCACCTCTTGCCAACCGAAACATGGCGGTGCCGGCGCGGTGTATGTGATGCTCAAACGGACCATGATGGAAGGTCGCGACGAGTAAAGCTGTCGCTTCACGCTTGCAGCGCCGTGTTTGCCACCGTACCCTTGCCCTTTGCGAAAATCCCCACAGGTAGTTTCATGTCCCTGGAACAGAATTACACCGCGATTCTCGGCCAATTGGGCGAGGACGTCTCCCGCGAGGGCCTGCTCGACACGCCAAAGCGTGCCGCCAAAGCCATGCAGTACCTTTGCCGCGGCTATGAACAGACACTGGAAGAAGTCACCAACGGTGCCTTGTTCAGCTCCGACAACAGCGAAATGGTGCTGGTCAAGGACATCGAGCTTTACTCGTTGTGCGAACACCACCTGCTGCCGTTCATCGGCAAGGCTCACGTCGCCTACATCCCGAGCGGCAAAGTATTGGGCCTGTCGAAAGTCGCGCGGATCGTCGATATGTACGCTCGCCGCCTGCAGATCCAGGAAAACCTCAGCCGCCAGATCGCCGATGCGGTCCAGCAAGTCACCGGTGCCTTGGGCGTTGCGGTGGTCATCGAGGCCAAGCACATGTGCATGATGATGCGCGGTG
This sequence comes from Pseudomonas sp. FSL W5-0299, assembly GCF_005930655.1. Classification (NCBI taxonomy): domain Bacteria; kingdom Pseudomonadati; phylum Pseudomonadota; class Gammaproteobacteria; order Pseudomonadales; family Pseudomonadaceae; genus Pseudomonas; species Pseudomonas sp. FSL W5-0299. Next base: position 49,314 of record NZ_RXHX01000006.1, on the reverse strand, counting down.
TGGAGAAGCAGAATTCGTCGATGATCACGTCGGTGATGTTGGGTGAGTTCCGCGAAAACGCCGCGACACGCAGCGAGTTTCTCAGCCTGATCAAGTAATTCGTTACACGAAGAAAACCGGCATTCATCGCCGGTTTTTTTTCGTCTGTGAAAAATCAGGTAAGCTGCGCGCCTTCCGTTCGCCCTGTGAGGCTTATTCCGTGTTCGTAAAAGCGCTTCGTGTCGGCCTTGGCCAACTGATCATCTTCATCGACTTCATTACTCGCCCAGGCAAGAAGCAGCGCCCCGCCGCCGCTCAGGCTCAGGTCGAAACAGCGGCCAAGGACCTGACGCTGTATCAGTTCCACGCCTGCCCGTTCTGTGTGAAAACCCGTCGCACCCTGCGTCGTCTGAATGTGCCGGTAACGTTGCGCGATGCGAAGAACAACGAACAGGATCGCCAGACCCTGCTGGAGCAAGGCGGCAAGATCAAGGTGCCGTGCCTGCGCATTGAAGAAAATGGGCAGACCACCTGGATGTATGAGTCCAAGGTGATTATTGATTATCTGGATAAGCGGTTCGCAGCTGCCTGACACGGCGGATCTCGAACAAAAATAAACCGGCCCATTGGCCGGTTTATTCGTTTCTACCCTCCCCCAGTCGTTTCCCCGCTTGCTTGTGATGCGAGCCGGGCTCGGTCAGCGGTACGACGAAGGTCTCCCTCCCGGCGATATATCCCTATTGCCAAACTTTTCGTCTACAAAATCAAAAACATTATTTGCTTTATTTGTATACAAAAGCATAATCCACTTCGTGCGAGTTTCTGACCAGCCGGTCAACAAATTCGCAAGTGCCTCAAAGGGCCGCTGCCACCCTCATGGGTCCGGCCCTGGAAATAACAATAAAACTCTTGAGGAGTATTCGCTGTGGAAAGCCGCAAATCCGAAGCCCCGACGCTGGAACTCTCGCCGCCGTTACGCAATGGCTTGCTTGAGCGCATTTTCAAACTCAGCTTGCACGGCACCACGGTGAAGACCGAGCTGATTGCCGGTCTGACAACCTTCATCACCATGGCCTACATCATCTTCGTCAACCCCAACATCATGGCCGACGCCGGGATCGATCACGGTGCCGCGTTCGTCGCGACCTGTATCGCTGCTGCGCTCGGTTGCCTGTTAATGGGCCTGTATGCCAACTGGCCGGTCGGCCTGGCACCGGGCATGGGGCTGAACGCCTTCTTCACTTACACCGTGGTCGGCACGATGGGCTACAACTGGGAAACCGCCCTTGGCGCGGTGTTTGTTTCCGGTGTGTTGTTCATGTTCCTGACCTTCTCGCGGATTCGCGAATGGTTGCTCAACAGCATTCCTGTGAGTCTGCGCTACGCCATGGGCGCCGGCGTGGGACTGTTTCTTGGGTTGATCGGCCTGAAAACCGCCGGCATTGTCGTTGATAGCCCGGCCACCCTGATCAAGCTCGGCTCCCTGCGCGAGCCCGGCCCGTTGCTCGCCGCCATCTGCTTCCTGATGATCGCCGTGCTCAGCTACCACAAAGTGTTCGGTGCGATCCTCATCAGCATCATCACCGTGACCCTCGCGGGCTGGGGCCTGGGCCTCGTCCACTACGAAGGCATCATGTCTGCCCCGCCAAGCCTGGCGCCCACCTGGATGGCCATGAATGTTGCCGGCGTGTTCAACGTCAGCATGATCAGCGTGGTGCTGGCCTTCCTCTTCGTGCACATGTTCGACACCGCCGGCACCCTGATGGGCGTCGCCCAGCGCGCCAACCTGGTGAACGCGGACGGCCGGATCGAAAACCTTTCTCGCGCCATGAAAGCTGACAGTGCTTCCAGCGTGTTTGGCGCTGTAGTCGGCGTCCCACCCGTCACAAGCTATGTGGAAAGTGCCGCTGGCGTAGCAGCGGGTGGTCGCACTGGTCTTACCGCTGTGACCGTGGGTGTGTTATTTATTGCAGCCATGTTCTTCGCTCCACTGGCGGGCATGATCCCTGCTTATGCAACAGCGGGTGCGCTGATTTATGTGGCGATGCTGATGATGGGCGGCATGGCGCACATCGAATGGGACGAAGCGACCGACAGCATTCCCGCGATCGTCACTGCGATCATGATGCCGCTGACGTTCTCGGTTGCCGATGGCATCGCGCTGGGCTTTATCACCTACGTGGTCCTGAAAGCCTTCACCGGCAAACACAAGGAAATTTCCGTCAGTCTGTGGGTGTTGTGCGCGATCTTCATCGCCAAGTTTATTTTCTTGTAAGCGTTACGGCGTCAGTGTTTCAAATCAGCCTCACCCCGTCGGGTGGGGCTTTTGCACAAATGGAGGAAAGTGATGAGTCTGGAAACCTGGCTGCTGTTCAGCGGCGCTGCGCTGGTGGTGATCCTGATCCCGGGGCCCCTGTCTTTGCTGATGATCAGCAACAGTCTGAATTACGGTTTGCGCCGCTCTTACCCGGCGTTCCTGGGGGGCGTTATTGCCTCGATCTGCCTGCTCAGTGCCTCGGCGCTGGGCCTGGGCGCCCTGTTGCTGGCATCGGAACAGTTGTTCAGCGCGCTGAAAATCGTTGGTGCGCTGTACCTGTTCTACCTCGCCTGGCAGAGCTGGCAGCAATCGCGCCAGCCATCGGTTGGCGCTGAAGTGCCCCAGGCTGCACCGGTGCCGCGTTTTCGTGCCCTCTTCGGACGCGCATTCGTGTTGGGCGCGAGCAATCCGAAGGATATTTTGTTCTTTGCTGCTTTCCTGCCGCAGTTTCTGAGCCCCGAACAACCGTTCCTGCCGCAGTTGCTGATGATGATTGCGACCTGGACTGTGCTGGATCTGCTGTGCAAATTAGCTTATGGGCTGGGCGCTCATGGTGCGGCCAGGTATTTACGCAGTGGCAAAGGACAAAGTTGGTTTAACCGGGTGAGCGCAGGACTCTTCAGTGGAGCGGGCGCAGCCTCCTTACTAAGCAACCACTGATCGTATTGCCCTATTACTTGAACACTTGGTTTCATTAGATGTTATCAACGCCAACGCACTAAGAAGTGTTTGCCAAGGATGGCAACACTTCAACCCCGCCCCGCAACAAACCGCAACACGCGATATAAATATATATAGTTGTCTTTTCAGAACTCCCCCTACCATGGCGCTGCGATTTTGCACACGACGCCAGGAAAAGGAAGTTCCTATGGCAATGGTTTTCCAAACCCCCGATCCCGATCACTACAATGCCGTCGAAGTGACGGATATTGAACTGCAAGCCAATGAGTACTCCCCAACCACTATTGATTTCGATAAAGAAAGCATCGCCTCCGCCCCGCAACAAACAAATGCCAATAAAAGCCAGCTACGCGTTATTGATGAGCTGTTCGGCCCTGTAAAAATAGGCACCCACTCGATTACCCGGTGTGCACTGGATGCACTGGGCGCGACATCAAATGGTCAGGGATTGAACGCTCAAAACACGTTCTTTCGACACCCCAAGCGGTCTTTTATCAACGCCTTGCAATTTGACCCTTTATTTATTGAAGCGCGTATGCGATTCACCGGCACCCGGGATGATTACGCACTGCCTTCCTTGCTGTTTGAAATGGCGTCGCAACGCCCACTAACGGCTCCGCCCCTGCTAAGAGAATTACCTGATCCCGCTGCCGATCCTGAACAGTACCGCCACAAACTGGACAAATTGCTGAACGCGGCGCAGAGGCTTGATATACGCCACGCGCACTTGTCCAAAACCACACCTCCCTGGGTGAATCGGGTCAAAAGTAGCAGCATGGTCAGCATGGGGACCGGGCTTCAGGCCTTCGGTATTTACAGCGGGCTGCGCGGCCTGCAAGACGCTATTGCAAGAAAAGATCACGGCGAAGTTGTATTCAACAGCCTCAGCACTTCAGCGGAAGTCACTTCATTAGCCGTCGAAGTGGCGGTCACCAAGCAAGCAAAATACATGATCGAAGCCGGGCAAAAAGCCTACAGGGATTTTGCCAAAACCAGCTTCGGCGTTCGACTGGGGCGTGGCGCGGGGCTGATCGCGAGCGCACTGACGTTGCCCTTCGATGTCATGTCCGCCGTCAAATCCTTTAATAGCGCAGCGGCAACCACAGGCAAAGAAGCCACGGATCACTATGTCGCTGCTGGCTTGAGTGTGACCAGCGCGGCCATGACGTTGATTCTGGGTGCCGCCGCACTGGCAGGTTTCTCCTTTATCGGCCCGGTGGGGCTGACGGCCGGACTTCTGCTGGTGGCAGGTTCTCAGGTCTATGCGGCGGTACGCGTTGTCGACGATATCGATGATTACATCGAACTCACTACCCATGAGCGCCTGCGCACGGGCTGGTTCGCCTTCTGGGGAATCCCCCCCGACGACGACATACAAACCCGCCACGCGATTGCCAAATCAACGGTTGAACATTCGAGACTGTTACAAGCGACCGCCCGAAAATTACTGGAAGGAAAATTAAAAGACAGCACAGAAGTCATTGTAAACGGCAAGTTCAAGGTCGAGCTAAAGCCGACACAGGTGCCTAGCTTCGATTGGGAGGCGCAACAGTACCTATATAAAACCATACAAAAACCGCACGTCATTGATAGTAACGACACGATTGATGCTCGGAACGGTGTGACTGACGACATGCCCGGCGCGGAGTTCGGAACGCCAGGAGAGAACAAAGGTGCGGTGTGGTTTATGGGTGGCGGCGACGACACCATCGTGGGTGTTGAAAAAAAGCCAAACAGATTCTATTACGGCGCAGGTATCAAGCATCTGACCGGGGGAGAGAAAGACGATGAATTCATCTTCGAAGGCGCCGCCGAACTTCTCAAAAACGGTCCAAAAGACCCTCTACCCACTCTTCTGAAAGGTGGTTTGGGCAGCGATACGCTAGTGGTTACCGGGAGCTATCCTGAGGGCAACCGCCAAAGATTCGGGTATTTCATCGATCTGAACGAAGGACGACTGTCCATCATCACCCGTGACCAGACCAATGAGGGCCGTTTCAACTATCGGCACACGCTTCTGGAGAGCATTGAGAACGTCGAAACCCTGGCCGGTGCGCAAAACAAGGTCATCGGTACGGGCGGCCCGAATGTCATCAAGTCGCGCGGTCGCGACACCATTGAGGCGGGCGCCGGGGATGACAAAATCTATCTCCTGAACAATGAAGGTACAGCCGCCGGAGGTCCCGGAAAGGATCACTACGCGGTGGCCCATAAACCCGGCAACGTATTCATTACTGAAGATGGCGTGGAAGAGAGCGTCATTGCACTTGACTGGAGAATGGACCTGATAAAGAGCTGGAAAATCGACAATCACGAACTGGTCATCACCTCAGGCTTTGATCTCGACGATCTTAAAGAGCGGGATGTCTACATCAAGGGCGTCTATAAAACAGCCAACGATCGACGGCAACTGCAGAACAGGAAACTGACTTTCGTTACAAAGGACGGGTTTCATTTGATGCCTGAACTTCCTGAAACCATAGAGGCTGCCGGTTCCCTCGAGATTAAAACAGTCGTTACTCAACAGGGAAAAACCCAGAACCCGGTCATCCTTTACAACCGTGAATACACGATCGCACACGACAAAAACACGAGTTATTTTGTTTCGCGACTCAATAAACATACGATCCTTACAGTAAAACAACGAAGCACAAACACGCTGGCAACCCTTTATCTGGAATATGCCAGCCATGAACTGACGCGGGTCGAGGCTTACTTCAAGGTAGACCTGATGCGCCAACGTGACTTTGATCGCATCATGTATAAAGAGTGTGGTGTGACCTTTCACTTTGACAGTCAGCAATTGACTATCAACAACCTGGCCAGCTCTATCTGGGGCGGCGACCAGAGAATCACAAGCCGACTGACGCGCCCCACCAACGTGTTGAACCAAGCTGTTCTTCTGATCATGAATGACGGTGTTTCTTATAGAGTCGATCCACCCTCCTTGCCCGATTCAGCTTTTTCCAACGATCAGTTCGAAATAAACGGTCCAATGGAGCGCACCCGCCAAGTGCCGCTGCCACTCGTGGCCAGAGATGGAGCGCCTGTTTTTTGTCAGCCCTTGGACAACGAGGCCCATCACCTGGGCAACCGGGAGAAGTGCGTCCAACTGGTCGCTTACCCTGAACAAACAACCATCGAACATCTGGAGGGTGACGGCTCGACGTACCTTGTCCACCTCAGCTCCGAAATGACGCTAGGCATTTCAACGCCAGGCGCTCGAGCGAACGCCCTACTCAAATCGCCATCGGCGTCTACCTGGGAATTCGATGCAACGAGCCTCGCCTACACCAGAATCAAACGGGTGGACGACTGTCTGCTGATCGGACATACCGTCATTCACCTTCCGCACTACGACGACCCACAAGATTTGATCGATCAGATACGGGTCATCACGCCAGACGGCGTTGTCTATAAAGTCGATCTGGATTTCGACGAAGTCTATATCGACTCACTGGATGGCCGGTATTTCAAAGGCGATGTTCTGAACGAGGGCGCCCTATTGGCAGAACTGAGAGCCTTGGAAATGGAGGACCTCGCCGTTCGAAACATAGCCCTGAGAGACGGTACTGTCGGCAGTCTGTCTTACAACCTGTCGGACCGTCGTTGGATACTTGATACAGACACGTCCCGCACGGTCCTTTACGCCGACCTGGTGCCTTTACACCGGTGCGCCCACCAACTCGAACACTGTTATGAGTTGATGGAGTTTGGCACTCGTTCCACCCCTCCGGTAAGCGCCGCCGATCTGCGGATACTTTTAGACACCTGCAAACTTCTATAGCGCCTACGCAAGACTTCAAACCTCAGGATCAGGCAGACGTCTTTTGTAGCAAATACCACCACACCCTATACATATTTATAGCCTCTCGACGGTTGATCCAATCAAAACTAACCACCGTGTTTTCCAGGGCCGTGCTTCTTCACGAGCCCTGCTTTTCACCCAACTAATTTTTCGTCTGTATCAGCGGCCAGTCCTGATTCAGACCTTCACCAGATTATTATCGGATCTACGGCCATGGCTAAACCACCCAAGAAAATTCCAAACCCTAATACGCCTGGCACTTCATCATCCTCCACCAGACTCTCTTCTGAGGATGACGTGCCCAGGGTCGGCCCGTCCGGCCGTAATGACACGCCCGTGCAGGGAGAACTCGCTCCCCCTGTCCCTGCCTCAAATGCGTTGCCAGGCGACACTTCCCAGCAACAGCCCGTGGTTGTCACCCACATGCCTGCTCGCACTCCTCACCCCTTTTTGCAACCGGAGAATAGGGTGTCCTGGCCTCTTGAGCAGGTTGATCAACTGATACGCATCGGTGACACCGGGCTCTTCATGAGCAAAGAGCAAAGGTTATATGCCCACATTGAATACGCAGGCATTGGCAGAGTGGAACCGAACGCCAACGGAGACTACCAAGTCTATTTCCCTTTCGCCCCTGACCATGCCGGACCGGTGCTGAAGAAGGTTGAAGGCAAGCCGCTGTGGTCCATTTTTCCGTCAACTCCAGGCGAACAAAAAGGGGGTTCGCGCGTGACCGCTTCGACCTTCGCGGCCCCCGTCCATCTGATCAACAATCCACTGGTGATCAGAAAACTACCCGCCGCTGACAGGCTTGGAATTCGTTGGCACAACCTGAGAAGTTATGTCGAGTTGCTCGACGAAGGCATTGTTCAAGTCGTCAGAAACGCGAATGGCGATTATCAGGCGACCTTCGGCCAGGAATGGACACCTTCCGGCCCCGTACTCGAGAGGGTTGGACTGACACGATTCTGGCGACGTAAAGCTCCGACGCAAACCACTGATCAACTGACGGCTCGTCAACCGTCCTCCACCGTCGAAGAAGCCGGTCCGAGCAAGCGCCAGCGCCTTGAGGAACATGAACAGCAGCCAGGCCCCCGTGGACCCGAGCAACAGGATATTCCTCTCTACCCCGCCCACCCGACCAATGAAAATCCCTACCTGTGGGCATCCTGGGGAAAGATCAACAAGCCGCATTCAACGGAATCCATACAGATCGGTGAACTGCATTATGAAACGGTACCCAAGGTCAAAAACGTACCAAAAGTCTTGAATTACCTCCAGCATCCCCAATTCCAGCCTTCTCGTTTCGACTTGTTTGAACAGATGTTGCACGCGAAACCCTGGTTGCAGCCCGTACCGGTAGTCCTGAACAGCGATGGCAAGTGGATTGTGAATAGCACCCGCCGATTGTTTGAAAAACCGATGACAGAGTCTGTTTCAACTACCTTCCCGGACTTTTCACCGGTCACCTCGCGCGCTGTCGCAAAACGACTATTCGAATATTCGGGGGGATCCGAGGTAATCGCCCGCGACGGCTTGTACACCACCATATTGACGCTGGATCACTGGAAGGAACGGGCGGGCATCTTTGATGCAACGTTCGAAAATCCGATTGATTTATTGCCTGTCGCTTCACGCATGGATGATGAGGGGACAATCATTTCCATGGTGCCTCCGGAATTTGGCGAACCCTTGCGCAGGCTGGACTTCCTCCCCAGGCATTTCCAGATGGAATGGGACAGTTTTGTCGCGGATCGCTCTGACTACAACCTCAAACGGTTAGTCAGCACCGCATTGATCCGCAACGGGTATGACGTGTTTCCTTTATTGAATGAACATCGCAATCCCAAGTTGATTTTCAAACGCGAGGGTCATGACAAGGTTTACTTCCTGAAACTCGGTATCGTCGAGAAAAATGCGATTGGACTAAAACCGTCTCTTGCGCCCGAACTTGCCTACCAGGCGTTAGCTTCACAGGTGGGGAATGAAGCCCGGCAAGCTCTCATTACCGCCAACCAACAAAACAACATTGTCTGGTTATTAGGCGGCGTTCAAACAACGCCGTCTGGATGGCAGTCTGTTTTTATTATCAGAGAGCGCTGATACCGCCTTTCTTCAGTGATAGCCGCACATCATTAAACGCCCCTTATCGGGCCTCAGATACTTATTGTTTAAACATTACCCACTTATATAAACATCCAGGAATACGACCGATGGCCAAACCACCAAAAAGAGTTTCAACTTCCAATACACCTGATACCTCGACAACACTTCCAAGGTCTTCGTCAGAAGACAGCCGGGTACGAGGCGGTCATCAGGCCGCAACGGTTGGCACATCGCGGGGAGACGCCAATCCCGTTTCAGACGCCAATGTGCCAGGTTCATCGCAAAGTACCTTGCCTCGTCAGCCTGTCGTCGTTAGCGACATGTCGGCTAACCCTACAAGCGATGCCGAGAGGGCTACCCGCATGATTTCCTGGCCTCGGAACAAGGTCGACGAACTATTCAGCATCGCCGACACCGGGCTTTTCATGAGCCGCCAGCAGCAGCTTTACGCCGATATTGGAGAGGAAGGCATTTTTCTGATCAGGGCAAACGCGAGAGGCGACTACCAGGTGCCTCTTCCGTTTGCCCCGGGCCAACCCGGGCCGATCCTCACGAAGGTGCCTGGCCAGGCGCAGTGGAAAATCACTCGCGAGGGCATGGTCCTTCCCATCGCAAGCGTTCCCGTGAGGCAGGAAACGCTGGAGATCATTCCTCGGCATCTGGCCGACAAACTGACGTCACCCGATGCCAACGGTCTTCGTTACGACAAGCTGAAGAGAACCTATGTCGACGTGACGGAAGAAGGCACGGTCATGGTCCGCAAAAATACGGACGGCCACTATCAGGCCTCCTCGACGAGCGAATTGATCCCTTCGGGCCCGTTACTCGAAAACATTGAAGGAATGACGCTTTGGCAACGCAAGGCAACCAACACACCAGCCTCAGACGCTGAAGATTCAGGCCCCACCCCAGGCAAGCGCCCTCGTCTGGACGAACAGGTCGAGGCGGCCAACCCCGTGGCCGATAACAACCCTCCTGCTGCCACCCTGAATGACAACCCGTATTTATGGGCCTCCTGGGGGAAAATAACCAAGCCTGATTCGGTGGAATCCATCATGATCGGCCAACTCCACTATCCGATCGTGCCAAAGGGGCCAATGGCCGATCAGCTCCCCCTCGTGTTCATTCAACACCCGGAATTTGCGCCCTCACGCTTCGAGGCCTTCGAGCGCATGTTGCAAGAGGCACCTTCGTTGCAACCCGTCGCCACCAGCCACCACGCCGCAACAAATACCCGGAAAGTCGACGGCGCTGCTCGGCTCTTTGAGAAAACACTGACGCAACAGGTCGCGGATGTTTACAAGGGTTTCACCGAGCCGACATCCCGCGCCGTCGCCAAGCGACTATTTGAGCTTTCCAACGAGTCGGCGGAGTTCAACGGCAGCGGTTTGGCCCGAATGAAGCAAACCTTTCGCTACTGGGAGGGCAAATCGAACCTGGGCGTGCCACGGCTCGGCGACCCATTGGACATGTTGCCTGTTGCGTCCAGTAATGATGGCGCCCGACGAATCGTCGAATTACACGCTCCGGATTCCGTGACGCCCTTACAGCAGTTGAACTTCAACCCCGAGAGCACTCATGCCTGGCAGTTCTACACCGAGTTGCCCAACGCGCCGGGACGACTTTCGTTGTTGCTCGCGTCGATACTGGGCCACAGCGGTTACAAGGTCTTCCTTCCCGCAAACGTAGAGAATGTTCAGCTCACGCCTCCAACGCTGGTATTTAAAAGGCCTAATCACGACAAGGTGTACTTTTTGAAAGTGGGACGTGTGGAGACCGATGCGATTGAAATTCTGCCGCCGTCCATGGCAGAGCTTGACGACCCTCATCTGAAGACGCGAATCGGCGATGAAGCGCACCAGTCACTGGTTGCCGCCGATGCGAAGGGTGATGTGGTATGGCTGATGGGCGGCGTCCAGCACCTGCTCGCTGGAAGCCCTTCGGTGTTCATCATTAAGGAACGCTGATAGCGAAACGTGCGCACCTCGCCGTCCATCAGCGGGGTGCAACCCAAGGTATCCGTGTCAAACACAAGACAAAAAAAAGCCCGCAGTGTGAGCGGGCGAAAGACCAAAGAAGCTATATGCGCAGTCGCTTCCAGGTTGAGGCAGCTGCTTGGGGGATCAGCTGCCGCGGTACGTGGAATAGCTGTAAGGCGAAATAAGCAAAGGCACGTGATAGTGATCCTGTTCCGCAGAGATGCCGAACCGCAGCACCACCACGTCCAGGAACGCCGGTTCCGGCAACTGAACACCCCGGGCGCGGTAGTAATCGCCCGCATGAAACTGAACCTGATAGACCCCGGAACGGTAGTCATCGCCTTGCAGCAACGGTGCGTCGACACGGCCGTCGCTGTTGGTGATCGCGCTGGCGACCAATTCCAGCTGCGAGCCTTCAACGCGGTACAACTCGACCTTGATCGAGCTGCCCGGGCAACCGTGTGCAGCGTCCAAAACGTGTGTAGTCAAACGTCCCATTGATTCTGCGCGCCTGCCTGCATGGAGCAGTCAGACCTCGCGCCTCCCGAAGTCAGTTGAAAGGAGACCGCACCGGTTCGGAGCACGAAACGCTGCGGCGAGCGACTGATTAAGACACTTTTCAAAAAAATTGTACACAATAAAAACGACATTTTTCCAACCAGTGCCGCCATCCAGGATTTCATAACAAATCTGACGCCAAACCATGCGCTAAAAGGTCCTTCCATCCATTAGCTGACCATTCGGGCAGGTTTCTTGCAATAACATGCAAAGATAACAGCTCATCAAAAATGCAAAAAATCAGGCTTACAAAGTGAACATAAAGTTGTATACAATCAGCCCATCGCTGTGACGCCAGCCTGTCATCTCACCGCCAGGCCGCCACACAACCTGTCAACGAACAAGAAGGAAGACTGCAGTGAGCGCTGACTACCCACGCGACCTGATCGGTTACGGCAGTAACCCTCCTCACCCACACTGGCCCGGCAATGCCCGCATCGCCCTGTCGTTCGTGCTCAATTACGAGGAAGGTGGCGAGCGCAATATCCTGCACGGCGATAAAGAATCCGAAGCCTTCCTCTCGGAAATGGTCTCGGCGCAGCCGCTGCAAGGCGCGCGCAACATGAGCATGGAATCCCTTTACGAGTATGGCAGCCGCGCCGGCGTCTGGCGGATTCTGAAACTGTTCAAGGAATTCGACATTCCGCTGACCATCTTCGCCGTGGCCATGGCCGCCCAGCGTCACCCGGACGTGATTCGCGCGATGGTCGATGCCGGCCACGAGATCTGCAGCCACGGCTACCGCTGGATCGACTATCAGTACATGGATGAGGCGCAGGAACGCGAGCACATGCTCGAAGCGATCCGCGTCCTCACCGAAATCACTGGCGAACGCCCGCTGGGCTGGTACACCGGCCGCACCGGCCCGAACACCCGTCGCCTGGTGATGGAAGAAGGCGGTTTCCTCTACGACTGCGACACCTACGACGACGACCTGCCCTACTGGGAACCGAACAACCCGACCGGCAAGCCGCACCTGGTGATTCCGTACACCCTGGACACCAACGACATGCGTTTCACCCAGGTCCAGGGTTTCAACAAGGGCGACGATTTCTTTGAATACCTCAAAGACGCGTTCGACGTGCTGTATGCCGAAGGCGCCGAAGCACCGAAGATGCTGTCGATCGGCCTGCACTGCCGCCTGATCGGCCGCCCGGCGCGCCTGGCCTCGCTCAAGCGCTTTATCGAATACGCTAAAAGTCATGAACAGGTGTGGTTCAGCCGTCGCGTCGACATCGCTCGCCACTGGCACGAAACCCACCCGTACCAAGGGGCTGCCCAATGAGCACCTTCCAGACCGTCAAACCTTCGAGCCTGAGCCGCGACGCGTTTGTCGCCGCGTTCGCCGATATCTACGAACATTCGCCATGGGTGGCCGAGAAGGCCTTTGACCTGGGGCAGGACGCCTCGATCGATGAGATCGAAACCCTGCACCAGCGCATGAGCGACATCCTGTTGAGCGCCGATCATCAAAGCCAACTGGCCCTGATCAACGCTCACCCGGACCTGGCCGGCAAAGCCGCTGTCCAGGGCCAGCTTACCGCGGCCAGTACTGAAGAACAGTCGGGCGCGGGGATTCACCAATGCACGGCCGAAGAGTTTCAACGCTTCACCGAGCTGAACGACGCCTACAAGGCCAAGTTCAAGTTTCCCTTCATCATGGCGGTAAAAGGCAGCAACCGGCATCAGATCCTCGCGGCGTTCGAAACGCGCATTCACAATTCGGCGGATACCGAATTCAAATGCGCGCTGGCGGAGATTAACAAGATCGCCCTGTTCCGTTTACTGACTCTCTAGCAAGCTTGGCCCGAGAGACCTCTAGAACGCTTGCGTTTCCCAGGGCCCTGCAAGCATCCCAAGCCAACTTATTAAAGGCAGACAAGAAGAATGAAAGCTTACGCCGTACCTTTCGAGAAGTTCGTCAACCTGGCCGACGCCCGCCTGGGCACCAAAATCATCTCGGTCACCGATGACTGGTTCGCAGACGCCAACCGTCTGTTCCAACCGACCCCGGCCGTATGGAAGGAGGGCGTGTTCGATGACAACGGCAAGTGGATGGACGGCTGGGAGTCGCGCCGCAAGCGCTTCGAAGGCTACGACAGCGCCGTCATCCGCCTGGGCGTTCCGGGATCGATTAAAGGCGTGGACATCGACACTTCATTCTTCACCGGCAACTTCCCGCCGTCGGCCTCCCTGGAAGCCTGCTTCCTGGCCTCGGGCGAACCGGACGACAACACCCAGTGGACTGAAGTGCTGTCCGCCGTCGAGCTGCAAGGCAACAGCCACCATTACCACGAAATCAGCAATGACCAGGCCTTCAGCCACTTGCGTTTCAACATCTACCCGGATGGTGGCGTGGCCCGTCTGCGTGTCTACGGTATTCCGTTCCGCGACTGGTCCGCTGTCGGCGACAACGAACAGGTTGACCTGGCAGCAGCCCTCAACGGTGGCCGCGCCCTCGCCTGCTCCGACGAACACTTCGGCCGCATGAGCAACATCCTCAACCCGGGCCGTGGCATCAACATGGGCGACGGCTGGGAAACTGCACGTCGTCGCACGCCGGGTAACGACTGGGTCATCGTCGCGCTGGGTCATGCCGGCGAGATCGAAAAAGTCATCGTCGACACCCTGCACTTCAAGGGCAACTACCCGGACACGTGCTCGATCCAGGGCGCGTTCGTGAAGGGCGGCACCGACAGCCAGATCGAAACCCAATCGCTGTTCTGGCGTGAACTGCTGCCGGCGCAGAAACTGGAAATGCACGCCGAACACACCTTCGCCGAACAGATCAAGGCCCTGGGCCCGATCACCCACATCCGCCTGAACGTGTTCCCGGATGGGGGCGTGAGCCGCCTGCGGGTATTGGGCAAGGTCGCTAAATAAGCGGCGCGCCCTTCGCGGGCAAGCCTCGCGCCTACGGGCATCACCGACCGTAGGAGCGAGGCTTGCCCGCGAAGACGCCAGAACAAACAACATTGAATTCGGAAAAGAAGACCAGCATGCGCACATTGACGATTGAACCGCTGACCAAAGAAGCCTTCGCCCCTTTCGGTGACGTGATCGAAACCGACGGCAGCGATCACTTCATGATCAACAACGGTTCGACCATGCGCTTTCACAAACTGGCGACGGTGCAAACCGCCACGCCAGAGGACAACGCGATCATCAGCATTTTCCGCGCCGACGCGCAGGACATGCCGCTGACCGTCAGCATGCTGGAGCGTCACCCGCTGGGCAGTCAGGCGTTCATTCCGCTGCTCGGCAACCCCTTTCTGATCGTGGTCGCGCCACTTGGCGATGAACCTGTATCAGGCTTGGTCCGCGCCTTCGTCACCAACGGCAGGCAGGGCATTAATTACCATCGCGGCGTTTGGCACCATCCGGTGCTGACGATCGAAAAGCGGGATGACTTCCTGGTGGTTGATCGCAGTGGCACAGGCAATAACTGCGATGAGCATTTTTTCAAAGAGGATGAGCGTTTGATCCTTGCCCCCCACCAATAAGAGAAGGTCTGATCACTCGACAACAGAGTGACGGGCGAGAGGTAAAGACTGTGGAAGCACATCTGTTGGAATGGCTGAACCTGAGCGTGCGCTGGGTTCACATGATTACTGGCGTGGCCTGGATCGGTGCGTCGTTCTATTTCGTCTGGCTGGAAAACAACCTCAATCGGGTCAACCCGAAAAGTGGTCTGGCGGGCGATCTGTGGGCGATCCACGGCGGCGGTATCTACCACCTGGAAAAATACAAATTGGCCCCGCCGACCATGCCGGACAACCTGCACTGGTTCAAATGGGAAGCCTACTTCACCTGGTTGTCGGGGATCGCGCTGCTGTGCGTGGTGTTCTACTCCAACCCGACGCTGTACCTGCTGGCACCGGGCAGCAGCCTGACCGGCCCTGAAGGGGTCGCACTGGGCATCGCCTCGTTGTTCGTCGGCTGGTTCATCTACTCCTTCCTCTGCGACTCGGCCCTGGGCAAACGCCCTGCCCTGCTAGGCTTCATCCTGTTCGTGCTGATCATTGGCGCCGCTTACGGCTTCAGCAAAGTGTTCAGCGGTCGTGGTGCGTACCTGCACGTCGGCGCGATCATCGGCACCATCATGGTCGGCAACGTGTTCCGCATCATCATGCCGGCGCAACGAGCATTGGTGGCGGCGATTGCCGAAAACCGCACGCCGGACCCGGCACTGCCGGCCAAAGGCTTGCTGCGTTCGCGTCACAACAACTACTTCACCTTGCCGGTGCTGTTCATCATGATCAGCAACCACTTCCCGAGCACCTACGGCAGCCAATACAACTGGCTGATCCTGGCCGGGATCGCAGTGCTGGCGGTGTTGGTGCGTCACTACTTCAACACCCGTCATGACAGCCACAAGTTTGCCTGGACTCTGCCTGTCGCGGCTGTTGGCATGATCTGCCTGGCTTACGTTACCGGCCCGGCGCAAATGCCGAGCGCACCTGAAGTGGCCAAGGCGCCTGGCACCATCGAGTACCAGCCGCTGCCGGAAACCGCCATCGGTGGTGGTGCCAAACCTGCCGCTGCGAAGCCTGCTGAAGCACCGGTCCAGGCGTCCAACGCCGGCCCGAGTTTCGACAAGGTGCACAGCGTGATCCAGGAACGTTGCTCGGTGTGCCATTCGGCCAAACCGACCAGCCCATTGTTCAGCGCGGCTCCGGCCGGTGTGATGTTCGACACCCCCGAGCAGATCCGCCAGAACGCAGCGCGCATCCAGGCTCAGGCCGTTACCAGCCAGATCATGCCACTGGGCAACATCACCCAGATGACCCAGCAGGAACGTGACCTGATCGGGGCGTGGATTGTTCAGGGCGCTCCGACCAACTAACCGTTGAAAAGCTTCGCGGGCAAGTCGGATCGCCACACCGCTCGCTCCTACGGATATGCAGTGTCCCTGTAGGAGCGAGCGGTGCGGCGATCCGACTTGCCCGCGAATGGCCGCGCCGCGGTCAATCCTGATGCACAAAATCACAAGAATAAAAAAGATCCGAGGTGTTGCATGTCCGAGCTATCCGAAGCACGCATCCCCGACGCACCCGCAATTCAGCGTTTGCCCCTTTTGCAACTGATCCTGGTCGGCCTGCAACACGTTCTGCTGATGTACGGCGGCGCCATCGCGGTGCCGCTGATCATCGGGCAGGCCGCCGGCCTGAGTCGTGAAGAAATCGCCTTCCTGATCAACGCCGACCTGCTGGTGGCCGGGATCGCGACCATCGTGCAATCGCTGGGCATCGGCCCGATGGGCATCCGTATGCCGGTGATGATGGGCGCCAGTTTCGCCGCCGTCGGCAGCATGGTCGCCATGGCCGGCATGCCCGGGATCGGCCTGCAAGGAATCTTCGGTGCAACCATCGCCGCCGGTTTCTTCGGCATGATCATCGCGCCGTTCATGTCCAAAGTCGTGCGCTTCTTCCCGCCGCTGGTGACCGGCACGGTCATCACCTCGATCGGTTTGTCGCTGTTCCCCGTGGCCGTCAATTGGGCGGGCGGCGGTGCCGGCGCCACTCAATTCGGCTCACCGATTTACCTGGCCATTGCCGCGCTGGTGCTGGCCACCATTCTGCTGGTCCACCGCTTCATGCGCGGGTTCTGGGTCAACATTTCCGTGTTGATCGGCATGTGCCTGGGCTACGTAATCTGCGGGCTGATCGGCATGGTCGACCTCAGCGGCATGGCGGATGCGCCCTGGGTGCAGATTGTCACCCCGCTGCACTTCGGCATGCCCACGTTTGAACTCGCACCCATCCTGTCCATGTGCCTGGTGGTGGTGATCATCTTCGTCGAGTCCACCGGGATGTTCCTCGCGCTGGGCAAAATCACCGGCCAGGAAGTCTGCCCACGGATGCTGCGCCGCGGCTTGCTGTGTGATGCCGGCGCCTCGTTCTTCGCCGGTTTCTTCAACACCTTCACCCACTCTTCGTTCGCGCAAAACATCGGCCTGGTGCAGATGACCGGCGTGCGTTGCCGCTCGGTGACCATCGTTGCCGGCGGTTTGCTGGTGGTGTTGAGCCTGTTGCCGAAAGCGGCGTTTCTGGTGGCCTCGATTCCACCGGCGGTACTGGGCGGCGCAGCGATTGCGATGTTCGGCATGGTGGCCGCCACCGGGATCAAGATTCTTCAGGAAGCCGACATCGGTGACCGTCGCAACCAGTTGCTGGTGGCGGTAAGCATCGGCATGGGACTGATTCCCGTGGTGCGTCCGGAGTTCTTCGCGCACTTGCCGTTGTGGATGAGTCCGATCACCCACAGCGGCATTGCGATGGCGACGTTGAGTGCGCTGTCGCTGAACCTGCTGTTCAACATTCTTGGCGGCAAAGAACGCGCCGCGATCAACGACTGTCACGCCCACTCGCATTAAGTCAGCAACGCACGAACCCTTTAGGAGCCGGTTTGCTGGCGAAGGCGGCGTGTCAGACGACATCAAAATTGGATGTTCTGACCTCATCGCCAGCAAGCCAACTCCTACAGGGTCGGGGACTGCCTGCGCCTTGCAAAAATAAAAACAAGAGGGAGCAACAGATGATTCGGACACAGAAAAAACTGCTGTTGGGCGGTGGCCTTCTGGCCGCAAGCCAGGCCATGGCTGGCGATTTACTGCTGTGGCAGACCAACAGTCTGAGCTATTTGTACGGCAAGGATTTTGCGGTCAACCCGTCGATCCAGCAGACGATAACCTTTGAGCATGCCGACCGCTGGAAGTACGGCGACAACTTTCTGTTCGTCGACAGCACTTACTACAACGGCGAGAAAGACCGGAACAAAGGCGTTCACGCCTATTACGGCGAGTTCAGCCCGCGCCTCTCCTTCGGCAAAATCCTCGACCGCCGTTTCGAGTTCGGCCCGATCAAGGACGTGTTGCTGGCCATGACCTACGAGAATGGCGAAGACGATACCGAGGCCTACCTGATCGGCCCCGGTTTCGACCTCGCGATTCCCGGCTTCAACTTTTTCACCTTGAACTTCTACTATCGCCAGACCGAAGGCTCGCGTCCCGGCGACGATGTCTGGCAGATCACGCCGGCCTGGTCTTACACCCTGCCATTGGGCAACTCGAACCTGTTGATCGACGGCTACATCGACTGGGTGGTGGATAACGACCAGAACTCACAGGGCACCTACCACGCCAACTTGCACGTCAACCCGCAGATCAAGTACGACCTTGGCAAAGCGTTTGGCTGGCGGGAGAAACAGGTGTACGTCGGCGTCGAGTACAGCTATTGGAAAGACAAGTACGGCATCGAAAACAACGGCAACTTCGACACCAATGAAAACACCACCAGCCTGCTGGTGAAGGTGCACTTTTAAGATGGCCCGCAACCGTGCTCCAAACCTGTCGTCGGTGCGCTGTTGCGGGGCACTTGAGACCTGGCCAAGGAGTCAGTATTCTCCGCGGCCGCCTGAATCCGCTTTAAAAAAAAGCCCGGATTTAATTCCTGACCAGAAAGCCAACTTATCCCGGCTCTGCACGGTTCCAAGGCATTCCAAAACCCCTCTCAATCGACTGCTCTTGAGCAGCCGAGCGGGAGTTTTTTGGCTTTTCGAACGCCTTGGCTCAGCTCTTGCTATCAGCACTGAAGCTGACCGACTGGATGATTTTTTACCGCTACAGAAAAAGGCGCCACACCAGAGCGTCGACCTTAGAAAAATAACGTGGAACCACCTACTTTTTGGGAGCAACCGAATGAAACGTACGTGCACCAGCCTGATGCTCGCGGGATCGTTACTGGCCGGGGGCCAGGCCATGGCCGGCGACTTGCTGCAATGGCAGGACAACAGCCTGACTTATCTGTATGGCAAGGACTTCCAGGTCAACCCGCGCATTCAGCAGACGGTGACCTTCGAACACGCCGACGGCTGGAAATATGGCGACAACTTCTTCTTCATCGACAAGATCTTCTACAACGGCAAGGAAGACGCCTTCGCCGGTGAGAACACCTACTACGGCGAATTCAGCCCGCGTCTGTCGTTCAACAAGATCTTCGACCAGAAGCTTACGTTTGGCCCGGTCAAAGACGTGCTGCTGGCCATGACTTACGAGTTCGGGGAAAACGATACCGAGTCCTACCTGATCGGTCCCGGTTTCGACCTGGCGATCCCTGGGTTCGACTACTTCCAGCTGAACTTCTACAACCGCCATACCGAAGGCGACCGTCCGGGTGACAACATCTGGCAGGTCACCCCGGTCTGGTCCTACACCATTCCGGTCGGCGACTCGAACATCCTGATCGATGGCTTCATGGACTGGGTGGTCGACAACGACGTCAACAAAAAAGGCGAATATCACGCCAACCTGCACTTCAATCCGCAGGTCAAATACGACCTGGGCAAGGCACTGAACCTGGGCGAAAAGCAGTTGTACGTCGGCGTCGAGTATGACTACTGGAAAAACAAGTACGGCATCGAAGACAGCCAGGGTTTCAAGACTGATCAGAGCGTGACCAGTTTCCTGGTCAAGGTTCACTTCTGATCCGACGGCGTCTCTAAGGACGCCATCGCTAGCAGGCTAGCTCCCACAGTTGATCTTCGTCGCGCTGAAGATCCCCTGTGGGAGCTAGCCTGCTAGCGATAGCAACACCGCCGATCTCAGGCCGTAACCACAGGCTCCGACAACCCCAGAAACCGGCACAACTCCCCGCGCTTGGCCAACGCATCCCGTCGCCCCAGATCAATCAGCTCGCTGCAATACCCTGCCTCGAACAGCAGATAACTCAACACCCCCGCCCCGCTCGTCTTGGTCGCCCCCGGCCCGCGCAGAAACAGGCGCAACGCCGCCGGCAATTCCTGCCGATGCCGCGCGGCAATTTCATCGATCGGCTGACTCGGCGAAATCACCAACACGTCCACTGGCGCCACGCCCAACGCGCGCATCGGCGTGCCGTCGGGCAGCAAGTGACTGAACTGATTCAGACGCTGCAGCAACTCGATGTCACTTTCCAGACTGTCAATGAACGTGCTGTTGAGCATGTGTCCGCCGATCTGCGCGAGGGTGGGCTGCTGACCGGTGTAGGCGCGTTGCAGCGGTTGCTCCGGGTCGACCCCGCGCGGGTTGCCGCTGACGCCCACCACCAGCACGCGGCTGGCGCCCAGGTGCAGGGCCGGGCTGATCGGTGCCGATTGGCGCACCGCGCCATCGCCGAAATACTCTTCGCCGATTTTTACCGGTGCGAACAACAAGGGAATCGCTGAACTGGCCAGCAAGTGATCGACGGTCAATTGCGTGGGCACGCCGATCCGCCGATGGCGCAACCAGGCATCGATGGTGCCGCCCCCCTGATAGAACGTGACGGCCTGCCCGGACTCATAACCGAATGCCGTGACCGCCACCGCTTGCAACTGCTTCTGGGCAATGGCCTCAGCGATGCCGTTCATGTGCAGTTTGTCGTTGAGCAACCCGCGCAGCGGCGAACTGTTGAGCAAGGCCACCGGAACCTGAGCGCCGATACCGAGCAAACTGTGGCTGACGAAGCGGCTGGCCTGATGGATCACGCCAGGCCAGTCGCTGCGCAGCACCAAGTGACTGCGAAAACCCTGCCAGAACGCAGTCAGGCGCTCGATCGCGCCACGAAAGTCCATCGCCCCGCTGGCCAGGCTCACTGCATTGATCGCCCCGGCCGAGGTACCGACAATCACCGGAAACGGATTCGCCGCGCCCACTGGCAGCAACTCCGCAATCGCCGCCAGCACGCCCACCTGATACGCCGCCCGAGCCCCGCCGCCGGAAAGAATCAACCCTGTAACCGGTTCAGCAGGACTCATCGCAACACTCCATGGTGCAAAAAAGGGATCAGCCGCGTTTCTTGTACAGCTTCGGCTCGCCCGGTGGACGGCTCTTGAAGCGCCGATGGGCCCAGAGGTATTGCTCGGGGCACTCACGCAGAGCGCCTTCGACCCACTGATTGATGCGCAGGCAATCGGCCTCTTCGGTCTCGCCAGGGAAACCTTCGAGCGGTGGGTGGATCATCAACCGATAGCCGCTGCCGTCCGCCAGACGCTCCTGGGTGAACGGAACCACCAGCGCCTTGCCAAGCCGGGCGAATTTGCTGGTGGCCGTGACCGTCGCGGCCTGAATCCCGAACAGCGGCACAAAGATGCTCTGCTTGGCGCCGTAGTCCTGATCCGGTGCGTACCAGATCGCCCGACCGGCCCGCAGCAATTTGAGCATGCCGCGCACGTCGTCGCGCTCCACGGCCAGCGAATCGAGATTGTGCCGCTCGCGGCCCCGGCGCTGGATGTAGTCGAACAAAGGATTCTTGTGTTCGCGGTACATGCCGTCGATGGTGTGCTGCTGCCCCAACAGCGCCGCGCCGATTTCCAGCGTGGTGAAATGCACCGCCATCAGGATCACGCCCTTGCCTTCGCGCTGGGCCTTTTTCAGATGCTCCAGGCCTTCGACATGGGCCAGCTTCGCCAGACGCTGACGCGACCACCACCAGCTCATGGCCATTTCAAAGAAGGCGATGCCGGTGGAGGCGAAGTTTTCCTTGAGCAGGCGCTTGCGCTCGTCGGCGGACTTTTCAGGGAAACACAGTTCCAGATTGCGTTTGGCAATGCGCCGTCGGTCGCCGGCCAGCCGATACATCAAGGCGCCCAACAAGCGACCGATGAACAGCAGCGCCGGATATGGCAACTGAACAATCAGCCACAACAGCCCCAAGCCACACCACAGTGGCCAGAAACGCGGCATAAGAAATGTTTTTCGAAAACGCGGGCGATCCATTAAAGGTTCCGGAAAGACAATGGCCGCGCATTCTACATCGTTCGACCCGGCTTGCGGCTTGCGGGCGTTCTCGTTATAAGTCTCGGCACTTTTAGTGACAAGCCGTTGTATGCCGACCATGAGCCAAACCGAACCGCAAGACCAGGATCCCGTGTTCCAGTTGAAGGGCAGCATGCTCGCCATTACGGTGCTGGAACTGGCCCGCAACGACCTCGAGAACCTTGATCGGCAACTGGCCGCCAAGGTCGCCCAGGCGCCTAATTTCTTCAGCAATGCGCCGCTGGTGCTGGCCCTGGACAAACTCCCGGCCAGCGAAGGCGCGGTCGATCTGCCGGGCCTGATGCGCGTGTGCCGCCAGCATGGCCTGCGCACCCTGGCGATCCGTGCCAGCCGCATCGAAGACATCGCCGCCGCCATCGCGGTGGATTTGCCGGTGCTGCCGCCGTCCGGCGCCCGTGAGCGTCCCCTCGACCCGCTCGAAGGCCAGGTGAAGAAAAAGCCGGAAAAACCGCCCGAGCCGACCATCAAACCGACGAAAATCATCACGTCGCCAGTACGCGGTGGCCAGCAGATTTATGCCCAGGGCTGCGACCTGGTGGTGATCTCCTCGGTCAGCCCGGGTGCGGAACTTCTCGCCGATGGGAACATCCATGTATACGGTCCGATGCGCGGTCGCGTGCTGGCCGGGGTCAAAGGCGACACGAAAGCCAGGATTTTCTGTCAGCAGATGAGCGCTGAACTGGTCTCCATCGCCGGCCACTACAAGGTTTCCGAGGATTTGCGCCGTGACCCTTTGTGGGGCGCGGGCGTGCAAGTCAGCCTGTCAGGCGACGTGTTGAACATCATTCGGCTTTAACGGATACTGCCGCATTTTCCAAGCATCTCTAAAACGTAGCGAAAACGGCTCAAACGAAGTAGGAAAAAGGCCAAACGCAGTGTTTATCGCTGTTCTGGACCGGATTCCAGCCAAGGCTGTCCGACTGCAGTAGTTTTTCAAGAGATGTTTTTCAGGGGCTAAAAGTCCTTTTTCCTTAGGGGTGAAACACCTTGGCCAAGATTCTAGTGGTTACATCCGGCAAGGGTGGTGTGGGTAAGACCACCACCAGCGCCGCTATCGGTACCGGCCTCGCACTGCGCGGCCACAAAACAGTGATCGTCGACTTCGACGTCGGTTTGCGTAACCTCGACCTGATCATGGGTTGCGAGCGCCGTGTGGTGTATGACTTCGTCAACGTTGTGAACGGCGAAGCCAACCTGCAACAAGCCCTGATCAAAGACAAACGCCTGGAAAACCTCTACGTCCTGGCCGCCAGTCAGACCCGCGACAAAGACGCGCTGACCGTGGAAGGCGTGGAAAAAGTCCTGATGGCGTTGAAAGAAGACTTCGAATACGTGGTCTGCGACTCTCCGGCCGGCATCGAGAAAGGCGCCCACCTGGCCATGTACTTCGCTGATGAAGCGATTATCGTGACCAACCCGGAAGTGTCCTCGGTACGTGACTCGGATCGCATGCTGGGCCTGCTGGCCAGCAAATCCCGTCGCGCCGAAAACGGCGAAGACCCGATCAAGGAACACTTGCTGCTGACCCGCTACAACCCGCAGCGCGTCAGTGACGGCGAAATGCTGGGTGTCGAAGACGTCAAGGAAATCCTGGCGGTTGCCCTGCTGGGTGTCATCCCGGAATCCCAAGCGGTACTCAAGGCTTCCAACTCGGGCGTGCCGGTGATTCTCGACGACCAGAGCGACGCCGGTCAGGCGTACAGCGATGCAGTCGATCGTCTGCTGGGCAAGGAAAAGCCGCATCGATTTATCGATATCACGAAGAAGGGCTTCTTCGAGCGCCTGTTTGGAGGTAGATAATGAATCTTTTTGACTTCTTTCGTGCCAGCAAAAAGGTCAGCACCGCGTCGGTAGCGAAAGAGCGTCTACAGATCATCGTGGCGCATGAACGCGGCCAACGCAGTACGCCGGACTACTTGCCAGCCTTGCAGAAGGAACTGGTGGAAGTGATCCGCAAGTACGTCAATATCGGGTCCGACGACGTGCATGTCGCGCTGGAAAACCAGGGCAGCTGCTCGATCCTGGAACTCAATATCACCCTGCCGGATCGCTAGTCGGTCCAGCGGGAGCCACGGCGGCTCAGGCCCTTACGCTTTTGTAGGAGCGGAACTTGCTCGCGAAGCAGGCAACTCGGTGTATCTGATAGACCGAGATGATGTGTTCGCGAGCAAGCTTCGCTCCTACGGATGCGGGGGCCTGAGTCGCCGTTGGCGTTTGTTACGAGGCTGTTTTAATGCCGTTGTCCAACATCCGCATCATTCATCAGGACGCCGCCGTACTGGTGGTGGATAAACCGACCCTGCTGCTCTCTGTCCCTGGCCGGGCCGATGACAACAAGGACTGCCTGATCACCCGCCTGCAAGAAAACGGCTACCCGGAAGCGCGAATCGTCCATCGCCTGGACTGGGAAACGTCCGGCATCATCCTGTTGGCCCGTGACCCGGACACTCATCGCGAGTTGTCTCGGCAATTTCACGACCGCGAAACCGAAAAAGCCTACACAGCCCTGTGCTGGGGACAACCGGAACTGGACAGCGGCAGCATCGACCTGCCCTTGCGCTACGATCCGCCGACCAAGCCTCGCCACGTGGTGGACCACGAGTTCGGCAAACACGCCCTGACCTTCTGGCGAGTGCTGGAACGTTGTGGCGACTGGTGCCGCGTCGAACTGACGCCGATCACCGGCCGTTCCCACCAGCTACGCGTACACATGCTTTCCATCGGCCACCCGCTGCTGGGTGACGGGCTCTACGCCCACGAACAGGCCCTGGCCGCCTGGCCACGCCTGTGCCTGCACGCCAGCATGCTCAGCTTCACCCATCCGCAAACCGGTGAACGCTTGCGCTTCGAATGCCCCGCACCGTTTTAAGCACTGCCTGACACGCAGTCGCCTGCTTTAGCAAAAGGATCCCCATCCCGATGAGCTTTACCGAATTCCCGGCAACACCGGTCAAGAAAACCCGACACCAACTGCTGTACCTGATCTACGGCAACCAGGACGTTTACCGGCGCGAAGCCAAGTTCAGTATCTTGACCGCGCTGTCCCACGCGAAGAACGGCAAGCTCCCGAGCATCCGAATCCTCACGGATCGTCCTCAGGACTACGCCGGCTGGCCGGTCGAAACGGTCATGCTGACCCAGGAAACCCTGACCCTGTGGCAAGGCGAAAACGGCTATCACCATCGTCGCAAGGCCTGCGCGATTGCCGCCGGCCTGCAGCTTGCTGAAAAAACCCTCTTCGTCGACACCGACACGCTGTTCACCAGCGACCCGAACCTGATTTTCAACCAGATTCAGCCGCAGCACTACTTGATGGATCGCTTCGAGTACGACTGGCAGGACGTGTGTGAACGTCCCGACTATGTGAAGCTCGGCGGTTGCCTGCAGGCTCACGGCGTCAGCGCGGACAATGGTTTCAAGCTGTACAACAGCGGATTGTGCGGCGTGACCGACGGAGATGGCGCCTTGTTCGAAGAGTCGATCACGCTCATCGACGAATGGACCCGGGACGGCTTCGACATCCACACCATCGAGCAGATCGCCCTGTCGTTCGCCATGCGCGACAAACCGGTTCATGAAGCGAAAAAATACATCTATCACTACTTCGCGGAAAAACGCTTTTTCCATGCGATGCAAGCGTATTTCTTTTCTCAGCATGGCGAGCGGTTCAGCCAGGAGCTGGTCGAACTGTGCCAGGACGTGCCGCGGGTCAAACCCTTCCCATCGGCCTGGCAGCGCCTGAAAATCAAATGGAAGCTGCGTAACCAGAGTGGCGCCCTACGCAAAGTCGGCCGCGATCTGCTTTACGGCAGCGCGGCACCCGATCATCCGTACTACACGGCCTGCCGCCACGAATGGTGGGAATGTGCCTCGCGGGAGATCCTTCGCTGGGACAAGGATCAACAGAAAAAGCTGCTGGAGACTCATCAGAACGCCTGGCCCCCGCAATTGCCCAAGCCAGAAAAGCCAGAAGATGAGCGGATTATCATGAAGTACCTGAAAAAGCGGGTAGAGGCTGCCAGCTGACGTGACCGGTTCACGTCATGCCCAAAGGCCTCGGCCAATACGTTAAACTCCCGCCCACTGCTGTCTGGAGCTTCTTATGCGCGAAGAGTTGAACCAAGGCCTGATCGACTTCCTCAAGGCCTCCCCTACCCCGTTCCATGCCACTGCCAGCCTCGTTCAGCGTCTGGAAGCGGCGGGTTTTGTGCGCCTTGACGAGCGCGAGCCCTGGACCACTGAAGCCAACGGTCGTTACTACGTCACCCGCAATGACTCGTCGATCGTCGCCATCAAGATGGGACGGCATTCACCGCTGCATGGCGGCATTCGCCTGGTCGGCGCCCACACCGACAGCCCGTGCCTGCGGGTCAAACCCCAGCCGGAATTGCAGCGCCAGGGTTTCTGGCAACTGGGCGTCGAAGTCTACGGCGGTGCGCTGCTGGCGCCGTGGTTTGACCGCGACTTGTCCCTGGCCGGCCGCGTGACGTTCCGCCGCGACGGCAAGGTCGAGAGCCAACTGATCGACTTCAAGGCGCCGATCGCCACCATCCCGAACCTGGCGATCCACCTCAATCGTGAAGCCAATATGGGTTGGGCCATCAACGCCCAGACCGAACTGCCCCCGATCCTCGCGCAATTTGCCGGTGACGAGCGTGTGGACTTCCGCGCCGTGCTCACCAATCAGCTGGCGCTGGAACATGGCCTGAATGCCGACGTGGTGCTCGACTACGAGCTGAGCTTCTACGACACTCAGAGCGCCGCCATTATCGGTTTGCATGGCGACTTCATCGCGGGCGCGCGCCTGGACAACTTGCTGTCGTGCTATGCCGGCCTGCAAGCCTTGCTGACCGCGGAAACCGACGAAACCTGCGTGCTGGTGTGCAACGACCACGAAGAAGTCGGTTCCTGCTCGGCGTGCGGGGCCGATGGTCCCATGCTCGAGCAAACCTTGCGTCGCCTGCTGCCTGAAGGTGACGAATTCGTGCGCACCATTCAGAAATCCTTGCTGGTCTCGGCCGACAATGCCCACGGCGTGCACCCCAACTATGCGGAAAAGCACGACGCCAACCACGGCCCGAAACTCAACGCCGGCCCGGTGATCAAGGTCAACAGCAACCAGCGCTACGCCACCAACAGCGAAACCGCCGGGTTCTTCCGCCATCTGTGCATGGCCGAAGAAGTGCCGGTGCAAAGCTTCGTGGTGCGCAGCGACATGGGCTGCGGCTCGACTATCGGCCCGATCACCGCCAGCCACCTGGGCGTGCGCACCGTGGACATCGGCCTGCCGACGTTCGCCATGCACTCGATCCGTGAACTGTGCGGCAGCCACGACCTGGCCCACCTGGTCAAAGTGCTGAGCGCGTTCTACGCCTGCCAGGAATTGCCGTAATTTCGCGCCAATGAATGGCCGGAATGCTATCTGTGGCGAGGGAGCTTGCTCCCGCTCGACTGCGCAGCAGTCGCAACCCCCGGTGAATGCGTGCTGTCTGAAAGATCGCGATAGCTGGGTTTGGGGTTGCTTCGCAACCCAGCGGGAGCAAGCTGCCTCGCCACAATGATCGCGCCGCATTCATGATTGATCTCTGACCACCGGTCGCCCAAAAGCCACCTAGACTTAAGCTATCCCCTTCGACAAGGCAGTCACCCATGATCTCGATGTCTTCATTCCATGCCATGCTGATCCCCATTCTCGCCGGGATGATCTTGCTGGCAATCGGCTTCAACTTCCGCGACAAAAACGCCGGCGTGTTCGCCATGTGGATCGGCATGCTGACGATCCTTGCCACCGTGGTGTTCAAGATCCTCGCCAAACTCAACGAATAAATCCTGCCCCTGGCTCGCATTGATTTTGACGGGCTCGTACACTCGGCCGATCCGTCCCCCCCGAGGTTGACCGCCTAGTGTTCGCTCGTCTTTTCGCCCTGCCGTGTTTCTTCCTTGTCTGCCTGATGACGCTGCTGCCGATGGCGCCTGCCCAGGCGGTCGGTTTGCCGGGCTTGCTCAACAGTTCGGCCAAGGCCCAGCCAGAAGCGCAAGAACCGCTGGGCCAATCACTGGACGAAGTCATCAAGTCGCTGGAGAACGATCAGCAGCGGAGCAAACTGCTGGCGGACCTGAAAAAGCTGCGCGACGTCACCAAAAAAGCTCAGCCGGCCGCCGAAGAAGGCGTGCTCGGCCTGATCGGCGGCACACTGGCCACCTTCGAAAAACAGTTTTCCGGTGCCGACAGCCCGCTCACGCGCTGGTCCGAAGAATTTGACCTGGCCAAAGACGAACTGACCGCGCTGATGCTGCCGGCCAACGAGTGGCTGCCGATCATCTTTGCCTTCGCCATGATTCTGATGGTCTGGAGCCTGCTGGCCGCTGCGCTGATCTGGGTCAGTCACCGGGTGCGCATGCGCTTCGGCCTCACCGAAGAACTGCCGCAACACCCCAAGGCCCTGGACATGTTGCGCTTCGCCCTGCGCAAACTCGGGCCGTGGCTGATTGCCTTGGTCATCACGGTCTACATGAGCTATGCCCTGCCCTCATCCTTGGGCAAAAGCCTGGCCATGGTGCTGGCCTACGCGCTGGTGGTCGGCACCTGCTTTTCGGCGATCTGCGTGATCGCGTTTTCCTTGCTCGACGGCCCGCATCGTCACCGGGCCTTGTACATCCTGCGCCATCAAGCCTTTCGACCGTTGTGGCTGATCGGCAGTTTCGCCGCATTCGGTGAAGCACTGAGCGATCCGCGCCTGGTCGCCAGCCTGGGCAGTCACCTGGCCCACTCCGCCGCCACCGTCGCCAACGTCCTGGCGGCGCTGTCCACCGGGCTGTTCATCCTGCGTTTCCGCCGCCCCATCGCCCACCTGATCCGCAACCAGCCGTTGTCCCGACGTCTGACGCGTCGCGCGCTCAGCGACACCATCGAGATTCTCGGCACCTTCTGGTACGTGCCCGCGCTGGTGCTGGTGGGCATCTCGCTGTTCGCCACCTTCGTCTCGGCGGGCGACACCAGCACCGCATTGCGCCAGGCGCTGATCTGCACCGTGCTGCTGGTGTTGTGCATGGTCATCAACGGCCTGGTTCGTCGTCATTCGCTTAAACCGCAAAAGGGTGTGAAGCGTCATGCGCTGTATTCAGAGCGTCTGAAAAGTTTCTTCTACACCCTCGCCCATCTCGTGGTCTGGCTGGTCTTCATCGAACTGGGCCTGCGGGTCTGGGGCATGTCGCTGATTGCCTTCACCGAAGGCGAAGGCCATGAAGTCAGCGTCAAACTGTTCAGCCTCGCCGGTACGCTGATTTTTGCCTGGCTGATCTGGATCCTCAGCGACACCGCGGTGCACCACGCCCTCACCCGCTCGCGCAAAGGCCTGGCCAACGCCCGCGCGCAGACAATGATGCCGCTGATCCGCAACGTGCTGTTCGTGGCGATTTTCATCATTGCGCTGATCGTCGCGCTGGCGAACATGGGCATGAACGTCACGCCACTGCTGGCCGGTGCCGGCGTGATCGGCCTGGCCATCGGTTTCGGTGCGCAGTCGCTGGTCGCGGATTTGATCACCGGCCTGTTCATCATCATCGAAGATTCCCTGGCTATCGATGACTACGTGGATGTCGGCGGCCACCTCGGCACTGTCGAAGGCCTGACCATCCGCACCGTTCGCCTGCGGGACATCGACGGCATTGTCCATACCATTCCGTTCAGCGAAATCAAAAGCATCAAGAACTACTCCCGGGAATTCGGCTACGCGATCTTCCGGGTGGCGGTGCCCGCCAGCATGGACATCGACGAGGCGATCAAGCTGATGCGCGAAGTCGGCCAGAAAATGCGCGCCGACCCGCTGCAACGGCGCAATATCTGGTCGCCACTGGAGATTCAGGGTGTCGAAAGTTTCGAGTCGGGCAACGCGATTCTTCGGGCGCGGTTCAAGACTGCACCGATCAAGCAGTGGGAAGTTTCACGGGCGTTCAATCTGTCGCTGAAGCGGCATCTGGATGAGGCCGGGATGGACCTGGCGATGCCGCGAATGAGTGTGCAGGTGATTACGGCCGGTGGTGGGCCGCAGAAGGACGTATCTGCTACTTGATTGATAGGGTGGCTGTGAGGACGCCATCGCGAGCAGGCTCACTCCTACATTTGAAATGCATTCCAATGTAGGAGTGAGCCTGCTCGCGATGGGAGCGACGCGGTCTCCCTGGCTAAACCACATCCACCCCGACATGAATCGCATCATGCCGCCAAAACTCCAGGTCGCAATCGATCAACCGCTCGTGCTGATCGTAGTTGACCCGAGCAATCCGCAACCCCGGGCTCCCCACCGACACCCGTAACGCTGCCGCCGCATCCACCGACAACGCCGTCGGCACGATCTCGAAACGCACCCGACCGTAGTGCAAGTCGTAATGCCTGGCGTACAACTCGGTGATCGACTGATTCAGATCGAACTCCAGAATCCCCGGAAAGTACTGCGGATTCAGGTAGTGCTCCACATAGAGCACCAGCCGCTCATCAATGCGCCGCGCCCGGCAGATCTGAATCACGCTGGACAACGCCGGCAACTGCAACCACGCACACACCGCCGCCGACGCCGGTTGCAACCGCGCCGAAATCACCTCGGTGGACGGCACCCGCCCCTGCGCACTGACCATCGCGTGAAAGTGACTGCGCTGCATCAAGTTGTAAGCCAGGCGCGGTGGCGACACGAACCAGCCACGGCGTTCCTCCCGATAAATCTGCCCTTGAGCTTCCAGTTGCAACAAGGCTTCACGCACGGTGATACGCGTGGTGCCGAACAACTCACTGAGCTTGCGCTCGGCCGGCAGTTTGCTCCCGGGCGCCAACAGGCCATGGTCGAGCTGTTCTTGCAGAACCTGCCCGATGGCTGTCACCGCTTTGGTTGTCTCGATGCGCATCAACGTTACCTATCTGGACTAGACCAGCACTGTTTCGGGGCAGAACCGTGATTCAAACTGGCTCCATCAACTCCCTGCAAGCCTAGGCACTGCTTGTGACTGGCAGATGACAAAGCCGCCGAACGGTTGCGCCAGACACCTGCAAATTCACGGCCAAGTCCTTTCGTATCAGCCCTTTAGCCATGGTCTACGCTTACTCGCAAGCCTGAGCATCACCGCTCGAAAAATATAGGCCGACCGATCGTCGACATCAAAATGTCATCAGCGGCGCCTAAATTGGCTCAGGTATTGCTGACCTAGACCAACACAACCGCAATCGCAGCGTTGAAAACGCCCAAAGGAGCTTCGGATGAAAAAGCTTTTCCTGGCATCACTGTTAGGCTCGACCATTGCCATGTGCAGCGCCGCCATGGCCGCTGATGATATGAAAACCCTGGAAGCCGCTGCGAAAGCGGAAGGTGCGGTCAATAGCGTCGGCATGCCCGATGACTGGGCCAACTGGAAAGGCACCTGGGCAGACCTGGCCACGAAATACGGCTTGAAACACATCGACACCGACATGAGCTCGGCGCAGGAAATCGCCAAGTTCGCCGCCGAGAAAGACAACGCCAGTGCCGACATCGGCGACGTCGGCGCAGCCTTCGGCCCGATCGCGGTCAAACAAGGCGTGGTGCAACCCTACAAGCCAAGCACCTGGGACCAGATCCCGGACTGGGCCAAGGACAAGGACGGCAACTGGGCACTGGCGTACACCGGCACCATCGCGTTCATCATCAACAAGAAGCTGCTGCACGGTTCCGAAGCTCCGACCAAGTGGGCGGATCTGAAAACCGGTAAATACAAGGTGTCGATCGGTGACGTGAGCACCGCCGCCCAGGCCGCCAACGGTGTACTGGCCGCCGCACTGGCCAACGGTGGCGACGAAAAGAACCTGCAGCCAGCGTTGTTGCTGTTCGCAGATATCGCCAAGCAGGGCCGCCTGTCCATGGCCAACCCGACCATCGCCACGATGGAAAAGGGTGAAATCGAAGTCGGCGTAGTCTGGGATTTCAACGGCCTGAGCTACAAGGCCAAGATGGCGAACCCCGATGACTACGTGGTGCTGATCCCTTCCGACGGTTCGGTGATTTCCGGCTACACCACCATCATCAACAAATACGCGAAGAACCCGAACGCCGCCAAGCTGACCCGCGAATACATCTTCAGCGATGCCGGTCAGATCAACCTGGCGAAAGGTAATGCCCGTCCAATCCGCGCCGAGCACATCAAGCTGCCGGCTGACGTCCAGGCCAAGCTGCTGCCAAACGAGCAATACAAAAAGGTCACGCCGATCAAAGACGCGGATGCGTGGGAAAAGACTTCCAAGGCTTTGCCGCAGAAGTGGAACGAAGAAGTCCTTGTTGAAATGAAATAACCCTGTAGCCCGACTTCTGTCGGGCTGATGGAGATCCAAATGCAGGAGCGAGCCTGCTCGCGAAAAGCGGACTGACATTCAACACCTGTGTTGACTGACTCGACGCCTTCGCGAGCAGGCTCGCTCCCACAGTGGACCGTGGTGAATTCAAGTTTTATGAATGTCTGTTTCGCGGAGTTTTTGCCCCTATGAAGCACAACGTCATCCTTGTCGTGCTCGACGGCCTCAATTATGAAGTCGCGCGCCACGCCTTGGGGCACCTGCAGGCTTACGTCGGCGCAGGACGCGCGGCACTCTACAAACTGGAGTGCGAACTGCCGGCCCTGTCCCGACCGCTTTACGAATGCATCCTCACCGGCGTCCCGCCCATCGAGAGCGGCATCGTCCACAACAACGTCGCGCGCCTGTCCAACCAGCGCAGCATTTATCACTACGCCACGGATGCCGGCCTGACTACCGCCGCCGCGGCCTATCACTGGGTCAGCGAGTTGTATAACCGCTCGCCGTTCGAGGCCGCCCGGGATCGTCACACCGACAACCCCGACCTGCCGATCCAGCACGGTCACTTCTACTGGAACGATCACTACCCGGATTCGCACCTGTTCGCAGACGCTGAAAACCTGCGTCTGCGCCACGCGCCCAACTTTTT
Organism: Pseudomonas sp. FSL W5-0299; assembly: GCF_005930655.1. Lineage (NCBI taxonomy): Bacteria > Pseudomonadati > Pseudomonadota > Gammaproteobacteria > Pseudomonadales > Pseudomonadaceae > Pseudomonas > Pseudomonas sp. FSL W5-0299. Next base: position 16,133 of record NZ_RXHX01000006.1, on the reverse strand, counting down.
GTTGATCCACCCCATGAACATCGACGACGCCGGGCACAAGCACGGCCTCGACACCCCGCAATACCGCAACAGTGCCCGCTCGGTGGACATTATCCTGGCCGACTACCTGCAAACCTGGCTCGACGCCGGCTACCAAGTGCTGGTGACCGCCGACCACGGCATGAACAACGACCGCTCGCACAACGGCCTGCTGGCGGAAGAACGGGAAGTGCCGCTGTTTGTCCTGGGCGATGCCTTCAGCTTCAACGCCAGCGCCGCGCCCAAACAGACTGACATCTGCGGCACGGTCTGCGAACTGCTGGGCGTGGCCCACGACAAACCTGTCTGCCGGGAGCTGCTCAAGTGAATGCCATGACCCGTGGTAAATGGCTGGCAGCGTTGTGCCTGGTGCCTTTCGCTCTGTTTTTTATCGTGTTCGAGATCGCGCCGCTGGTCTGGGTAATGATCAACAGCCTGCAATCGGAAGAGTTCGGCTGGGGCCTGGCCAACTTCACCAAGATCTTCAATTCGAAGTTCTATCTGCAAGCGATCCAGTACAGCCTCGAGATCAGTTTCTGGTCCAGCGTATTCGGGATCATCATCGCGGTGCTCGGCGCCTATTCCCTGCGCCGGGTCGACTCGAAACTGCGTAACTTCGTGAATGCTTTCGCCAACATGACCAGCAACTTCGCCGGCGTGCCCCTGGCCTTTGCCTTCATCATTTTGCTGGGGTTCAACGGCAGCTTCACCATCATGCTCAAGCAGGCCGGGATCATTCAGGACTTCAACCTGTATTCGAAGACCGGGCTGATCATTCTCTACACCTACTTCCAGATTCCATTGGGCGTGCTGCTGCTTTATCCGGCGTTCGATGCCTTGCGCGAAGACTGGCGTGAGTCCGCCGAACTGCTCGGCGCCAACGGCTGGCAGTTCTGGCGCCACATCGGTTTGCCGGTGCTGACCCCTGCGCTGCTCGGCACTTTCGTGATTTTGCTGGCCAACGCGCTTGGCGCCTACGCCACGGTTTACGCGCTGACCACCGGCAACTTCAACGTACTGCCGATCCGCATCGCGGCGATGGTGTCCGGCGACATTTCCCTGGATCCGAACCTGGCCAGCGCGCTGGCCGTGGTACTCGTGGCGTTGATGACCCTGGTGACCATCGTGCATCAGCTGCTGTTGAAGAGGAGCTACCATGTCTCGCGCTGAACTGGGCCCCGCCGGTGTCTATCACCGGGTGGTGGTGTACGTGCTGTTTGCCATTCTGTTGTTGCCGCTGGCCGGGACGTTGATCTACTCGATCGCCAGCAGCTGGTCGGCGACCATTCTACCGAGCGGCTTTACCTTCAAGTGGTACATCCAGCTGTGGAGCGATCCGCGCTTTCTGCATGCCTTCGGGCAGTCGCTGCTGGTGTGCGTCGGCGCGTTGATTCTGTCGGTGGTGCTGATTCTGCCGCTGCTGTTCGTGGTGCATTACCACTTCCCCAAACTCGATGCGCTGATGAACATCCTGATCCTGCTGCCCTTCGCGGTGCCGCCGGTGGTGTCCTCGGTGGGGCTGTTGCAGCTCTACGGTTCCGGGCCATTTGCGATGGTCGGTACGCCGTGGATTCTGATCGGCTGCTACTTCACCATCGCGCTGCCGTTCATGTACCGGGCGATCACCAACAACCTGCAAGCGATCAACCTGCGCGACCTGATGGACGCCGCGCAACTGCTCGGCGCCAGCACCTGGCAAGCCGCGTTCCTGGTGGTGCTGCCGAACCTGCGCAAGGGGTTGATGGTGGCATTGCTGCTGTCGTTCTCGTTCCTGTTCGGTGAATTCGTGTTCGCCAACATCCTGGTCGGCACCCGCTACGAAACCTTGCAGGTCTACCTCAACAACATGCGTAACAGCAGCGGCCACTTCACCAGTGCGCTGGTGATTTCCTACTTCTTCTTTGTGCTGGTTCTGACCTGGGCGGCCAATATCTTGAACAAGGACAAAAGCGAATGAGCTATGTCAGCGTCCAACATCTTCAAAAAAATTACGCGGGCACCACCGTCTTCAGCGACATCAACTGCGAAATCCAGAAAGGTGAGTTCGTCACCCTCCTCGGCCCGTCCGGTTGCGGCAAGTCCACGCTGTTGCGTTGCATCGCCGGCCTGACGTCGGTGGATGGCGGCAAGATTCTGCTGGAGGGCGTCGATCTGGTTCCGATGAGCCCACAGAAACGCGGGATTGGCATGGTGTTCCAGAGTTATGCACTGTTCCCCAACATGACCGTGGAGCAGAACATCGCCTTCGGTCTGCGCATGCAAAAGGTCAACGCCGACGACAGCCAGAAGCGTGTCGCCGAAGTGCTGAAACTGGTGGAGCTCAATGACTTCGCCGCGCGCTACCCGCATCAATTGTCGGGCGGCCAGTGCCAGCGCGTGGCCCTCGCCCGCTCATTGGTTACCCGTCCGCGGCTGTTGTTGCTGGACGAACCGCTGTCGGCCCTCGATGCGCGGATTCGCAAGCATCTGCGCGAACAGATCCGTCAGATCCAGCGTGAACTCGGTCTGACCACGATCTTCGTCACACACGATCAGGAAGAAGCCCTGACCATGTCTGACCGGATTTTCCTGATGAATCAGGGAAAGATCGTACAGAGCGGCGACGCCGAAACCCTCTACACCGCGCCCGTGGATGTGTTTGCCGCCGGTTTCATCGGCAACTACAACCTGCTGGACGCCGACAGCGCCTCGAAACTGCTGCAACGGCCGATCAACCACCGCATCGCGATTCGCCCGGAAGCCATCGAGCTGAGCCTCAATGGCGAGCTTGATGCGCAAGTACGCAGCCACAGTTTGCTGGGCAACGTGATTCGCTATCGGGTCGAAGCCCGGGGCGTGGAATTGGTGGTGGATGTGCTGAACCGCTCGGCGGCCGATCTGCACCCCGATGGTCAGCGCCTGGCACTTTCCATCGATCCGACTGCCCTGTGTGAAGTAGCTTGAAAACAGCTGCAAGCTGCAAGCTGCGAGCGACAAGTTGTAAACTGCTCACCACCTCAATCACTTCTTGCGGCTTGAAACTTGCCGCTTGAAGCTGTTCTCGGAGAGAACCGCACTAATGGCCTTGGCAATTTTTGATCTGGACGAAACCCTGATCCACGGCGACTGCGCCACCCTCTGGAGCGCGCAAATGGGCCGCCTGGGCTGGGTCGATCCCGAGTCGTTCATGCGTCAGAACAACGAACTGATGGACGCTTACAGCCACGGCAAACTGCGCATGGAGGAGTACATGACCTTCAGCCTGGAGCCGATGATCGGGCGCACACCGGAAGAGGTCGAGCATTTGGTCGGGCCTTGGGTGGAAGACTTCATCGAGCCGATCATCTTCAGTGACGCCACCAAAGCCATCGCCGCCCATCGCAAGGCCGGTGACCGGATTCTGGTGATCTCGGCCTCGGGCACGCACCTGGTCAGGCCGATTGCCGACCGTCTGGGCATCGACGAGATTCTCGCCATCGAACTGGAAGTGACGCATGGCGTTTATAGCGGTCAGACCGTCGGCACCCTGACCTACCGCGAAGGCAAGATCGTCCGGTTGCTGGAGTGGCTGGATGCGGAAGAGGAGAATCTGGAAGGTGCGAGTTTCTATTCCGACTCGCGTAACGATTTACCGCTGCTATTGAAGGTGGATTTCCCACACGTGGTGAACCCGGATCCGGTGTTGCTTGAGCACGCCGAAAAAGCCGGCTGGCCAATCCATATCTGGAAGTAACCGATACCCCTGTAGGAGCGCCGCCCGCTCGCTCCTACAGGTTCAGTGTGTCCTTCAGGTCAGGCTTGGGTCGATTATCAGGACCAGCTTCCCCGCCACCTTATTACTCGCCAACTCCGCAAACGCCGCTTCGGCGTCCTTGATCGGGTAGGTCTTCGCCAACTGGGGACTCAACCGCCCTTCAGCAAACAACGGCCACACATGCTGGCTCAAATCACTGAACAAATCCGCCTTGAACTGCTCATCGCGACTGCGCAACGTCGAGCCCAGCAGTTGCACGCGCTTGGCCAGAACCTGCGCCAGATCCAGGTTCGCATCACGACCGCCCATCAAGCCGATCAGCACCCAGCGACCATCCAGAGCCAGCATTTTCAGGTTCAGCGCGGCGTAGTTGCCGCCGACCGGATCGAGAATCACATCGAACGGTCCCAGGTCGCGCAAGCTGTCCAGGTCGCCCGTGCGCACCACCCCCCCCTGCGCACCCAGCGCTTCGCAATAAGCCAGACGCTCGGCGGAACCGACGCTGACCCAGCACGGGTTGCCAAAGGCCTTGCATAGCTGAATGGCCGCTGAACCGATTCCACTTGCTCCGGCGTGCAGAAGAACTTTCTCACCCGGTTTGAGCGCAGCGAGTTGAAACAAATTCAGCCAGACGGTCGCGTACACTTCCGGCAACGCCGCCGCCTCGGCCAGGGACAAACCTTCGGGGACCGGCAGCACATGCCGTCCGTCGACAACTACCTCTTCGGCCATCCCGCCCCCGGCCAGCAAGGCGCAGACCCGATCGCCGACTTGCCAGGACGAGCCCGGGCCGACTTCGCTGATCACCCCCGAACACTCAAGACCCAGTACCTGACTGGCTCCCGGCGGTGGCGGATAAAGCCCTGCTTTCTGTAACAAATCGGCGCGATTGAGGCCTGCTGCCGCCACTCGAATCCGAACTTGTCCTACATCGCATGTAGGACTGGGCTCTTCAACCCACTCCACTTGACCTTCCACGCCTTGCAATGCTTTCACAGTGCCTCCATAGTGAGTCTGGACTGAGCCCGTAGCTGTAGCGCCGGGCTTTCTTGCATTATGTGACCGGCCCTTTGTGGAACCGGCGACTTCAAAGACGGCCTAATATGCGTGATCAATTGTCTCCGCGTCGAATCAGCATGAAGCATTTTTTCCCCAGCACCGCCCTAGCCCTATTCATTGGTATCGGCCTGTTGCCGATGTCGAGCAATACATTCGCAGCCAATAGCTGGGACAAGCTTCAGCCTGATCGTGACGAAGTGATCGCCAGCCTGAACGTCGTCGAACTGCTCAAGCGCCATCACTACAGCAAGCCGCCGCTCGATGACGCGCGCTCCGTGATCATCTATGACAGCTACCTCAAGCTGCTGGATCCGTCGCGCAGCTACTTCATGGCCAGCGACATTGCCGAATTCGACAAGTGGAAGACCCAGTTCGACGACTTCCTGAAAAGCGGCGATCTCAACGCCGGGTTCACCATCTACAAGCGCTACCTGGACCGCGTCAAAGCGCGTCTGGACTTCGCCCTTGCCGAGCTGAACAAGGGCGTCGACAAAATCGACTTCAACACCAAGGAAACCTTGCTGATCGATCGCAAGGACGCCCCTTGGCTCAAGTCCACCGCAGAACTCGACGACCTGTGGCGCAAACGCGTCAAGGACGAAGTCTTGCGGCAGAAGATCGCGGGCAAGGATTCCAAGCAGATTCAGGAAACCTTGACCAAGCGCTACAAAAACCAGTTGGCGCGCCTGGACCAGACCCGTGCGGAAGATATCTTCCAGGCGTACATCAACACCTTCGCCATGTCCTACGACCCGCACACCAACTATCTGTCGCCGGATAACGCGGAAAACTTCGACATCAACATGAGCCTGTCCCTCGAGGGCATCGGCGCCGTGTTGCAGAGCGATAACGACCAGGTGAAAGTCGTGCGCCTGGTGCCTGCCGGCCCGGCCGACAAGACCAAACAGGTTGCACCGGCCGACAAGATCATCGGCGTTGCCCAAGGCAACAAAGAGATGGTCGACGTGGTCGGCTGGCGCCTGGACGAAGTGGTCAAGCTGATCCGTGGTCCGAAAGGCACCGTGGTGCGCCTGGAAGTGATTCCGGCCAGCAATGCGCCAAACGACCAGACCAGCAAGATCGTGCCGATCACCCGCGAAGCGGTGAAGCTTGAAGACCAGGCAGTGAAGAAGTCGGTGCTCAACCTGAAACAGGATGGCAAGGACTACAAGCTCGGCGTCATCGAGATCCCGGCCTTCTACCTCGACTTCAAGGCGTTCCGTGCTGGCGATCCGGATTACAAGAGCACCACTCGCGACGTCAAGAAACTGCTGACCGAGCTGCAGAAAGAGAAAGTCGACGGCGTGGTCATCGACTTGCGCAACAACGGCGGCGGCTCTCTGCAGGAAGCCACCGAGCTGACCAGTCTGTTCATCGACAAAGGTCCGACCGTGCTGGTGCGTAATGCCGACGGCCGTGTCGATGTGCTGGAAGATGAAAACCCGGGCGCATTCTACAAAGGCCCGATGGCGTTGCTGGTCAACCGCTTGTCCGCCTCGGCTTCGGAGATTTTTGCCGGCGCCATGCAGGACTACCACCGTGCACTGATTATCGGTGGCCAGACCTTCGGTAAAGGCACCGTGCAGACCATTCAGCCGTTGAACCATGGCGAGCTGAAACTGACCCTGGCCAAGTTCTACCGGGTTTCCGGCCAGAGCACCCAGCATCAGGGCGTACTGCCGGACATCGATTACCCGTCGATCATCGACACCAAGGAAATCGGCGAAAGCGCCCTGCCGGAAGCCATGCCGTGGGACACCATCCGCGCGGCCATCAAGCCGGCGGCCGACCCTTTCAAACCGTACATCACGCAGCTCAAATCCGAGCATGACGTGCGCACGGCCAAAGACGCCGAATTCGTGTTCATTCGCGACAAGCTGGCCTTGGCCCAGAAGCTGATGACGGAGAAAACCGTCAGCCTCAATGAAGCCGATCGCCGTGCGCAACACGCCGATATCGAAGCCAAGCAACTGGTGATGGAAAACATCCGTCGCAAGGCCAAGGGCGAAGAGCCGCTCAAAGAGCTGAAGAAAGAAGACGAAGACGCCATCGCGGCCGAGCCGGACAAGACCAAGCCAGAAGACGATGCCTACTTGAGCGAGACCGGGCGGATTCTGTTGGACTACCTGAAACTCAACACCGCGGTCGCCAAGCACTAAAATGATGGCAATTTAATGCTGACGCTCCCCGGAGCGTCATCAAACAGTCATCATTCTGTCGTGAAATAAAGGACTGGGAGCTCATGGCTCCCAGTCCTTTTTTTATCGCCAGAGATCGCCATGACCACCACCGAACAGCTGAGTGCATTGAGTTCCATTCTGGCTCAAAGCGGTTTGCACAGCCTGTTCCAGCCGATCATTTCCGTCTCTGAGCGACGCATTGTCGGCTTCGAAGCCCTCACTCGCGGCCCCTCGAACAGTCCGCTGCACTCCCCCATCGCATTGTTCGCGGTTGCCCGCCAGGCCGGTCGCTTGAGCGAGCTGGAAATCGCCTGCCGTGAAAGTGCCTGCCGACGCTTCAATGAACAACAGCTGCCGGGCAAACTGTTTCTCAACGTCTCTCCGGAATCCCTGTTGGAGGCCGCTCACCAACCGGGTCGCACCCTGCAATTGCTGCAGGACTTCGGCATCCCGCCGAGCCAGGTGGTGATCGAACTCACCGAACAGACCCCGACCGACGACTTCCAGTTGCTGCAAAATGCCCTGCATCACTACCGGGCGATGGGTTTTTCCATTGCGCTCGATGATCTGGGGGCAGGTTATTCGAGTTTGCGGCTCTGGTCCGAGCTGCGGCCGGATTACGTGAAAATCGACCGGCACTTTATCGATGGCATTCACCAGGATGCCCTCAAACGTGAATTCGTCGGCTCGATCCTGCAAATCGCCAAAGCCTCACGGGCACAAGTGATCGCCGAAGGCATCGAATTGCCGGAAGAACTCGCGGTGTTGACCGAGATGGGCGTCGATCTGGTGCAAGGCTACTTGCTGTGTCGGCCTCAAGAGCATCCACCTCGCGACGCCCGAGTCTTGATGCCAAAACGGGAAAGCACAGCAGTGGCTTTGAATGATGACGCCAGTGACCTCAGCGCCTTGCTCAACGACCAACCGGCCGTGGCCAGGGACACACCGACGGCCACGGTGCTGGAAGCCTTCCGCCGCCAGGCCAACCTGAACTCACTGGCGGTGCTTGACGAGCAAGGCCATCCCTGCGGCATCGTCCATCGGCATTCGCTCTCGGACGCACTGCTCAAGCCCTTTGCTACCGACCTGTTCGCACGCAAGCCCATCAGCCGCTTGATGAACGACGACTTCCTCGCCGTCGAGATGAGCCAGTCACTGCAACAAGTCAGTCGCTTGATCACCAGCCGCGCGCGCCAGCGCATCGAGGAGGACTTCATCATCACCCTCAACGGCGGCTATCTGGGTCTGGGCCGGGTGATCGATGTACTCAAGCTGATTACCGAACTGAAAATCCAGCAGGCCCGCTACGCCAACCCGCTGACCCTGTTGCCAGGCAACGTGCCCATCCAGCAATGCCTGACGCGGCTGCTGCAACAGGAACGGGAGTCGGTGATCTGTTACGTCGACATCGACAGTTTCAAACCCTTCAACGACATCTATGGCTACGGCCGTGGGGACGAAGTCCTGCTGTGTCTGGCTCAATGCCTGAACGATCGGGTGGACCCGGCCCGCGACTTCGTTGGCCATATCGGCGGGGATGACTTCCTGCTGGTGCTCGGCCCGGAAGACTGGCGCAAACGTCTGAACCAGTTACTGGACGACTTCCACAGCCAGTGCCGACGCTTCTACCGCAGCGAACACCTGGAAGCCGGCTGCTTTATCGCACCGAATCGCCAAGGCATGCGCCAGGAGTTTCCACTGCTGTCATTGTCGATCGGCGTCGTGCATTTACACCCACAGGCCTGTGGACAACTCGATGCGAGCCAGTTGGCAGAGATGGCTTCGCAGGCCAAGCATCACGCGAAGAATGTGGCGGGGTATAGCGTGTATGTGATTGATAGTTTGGCGGTGCCGGTGCAAAACGAGGATTTGATCATCGGGCAGCGGTGATTGAACGGACGCCTTCGCGGGCAAGCCTCGCTCCTACAGGGGTTTTTGTCGTTCGCAACTATTGTGGACTACCCATCTCCCGTAGGAGCGAGGCTTGCCCGCGAAGAGGCCAGACCACACAACAAAAATCTCTGGATTCAATCCGCTACTGACCACGCCCCCAGCCGCCGCCCAACCACATCCAGCACATCCAGCACATCACAGCCATCGCGCAACGGAATGGCGCAGAGCAACGCGAAGTCGCTGAGGATCATGGAATCGCATTCAACTGAACCGCGCATGGAGAGGTTCTCCAGCACTTGGGTGACGGCTCGGATTCGGTAGCGGGCGGCGTCGGTCAGAATATCGAGTGGCGCATGGGTGTCGACGAACAAGGTGGGCATGTCGCTGCAGTTGCTTGTCAGCGCCATGAAGCGGTTTTTCGGATGGGAAACTGGCTTTTCGTAGGGTGGATCAGGATGAAGTGTTGGCATTTGAGACCTTCCGATGACAATGGGAGCTGCCAAAAACCTTCCTACAGGCTTGGGTGGCAGCTATACGCGGGGTAGGAATACCGAGCATCGGAGACTCGACCACGCCGAAGCGTGCCCGCGCACAGCCGCCGCAATAGATGTTACGGACGCACATTAACGGCCGCAAATCAGGTTTCGACGCTTACGCAATACCGATGCCGAAAGGGTTCCTACACCCCACCACTGAGTGTTCAGTGACCATCAAAGGCTATCGGGTGAACTTCCTTCGCACCAGTTCATGAAAGCCGCCACAACTCGAAGGAAATCTCCGATGGTTTTCCACAGCATTAAACGCGCAGCACTTTGCGGGGGAATAATCAGGAAAGAAGTCAGGAGAAGCTGAGAACTGCGTAGGGTAAATCCCTGATCAGCCATGACTGGCTACAAAAACCACCCACGCCTACTTCGCGTCCTCCCGAGACGCCAGCTCTTTAAGCTTCATCTCAGCCAACGGATGCCCCGCCTTCGCCGCCATCTCCCAGAATCTCGCCGCTTCCACCGGATCCGGCGCCTTGCTCGGCGTCCCCGCCAAACTGATCACTCCCACCTGATACGCCGCTTTGCCATCCCCCGCCAAAGCCGCCAGGCGCAGCAATCGCACACCCTCCTCGCGAGCCCCAAGGCCAACGCCACGAAAGGTCAGGATGTGGCCATAGAAGCTTTGCGCGCCGACATCACCCAGATTGGCCATCCGTGCGAACTGGCCTTCGAGCCAACTCCAGCCGCGGGGCTGTCGCACGAACCACGACCAGTGAAACAACCGGCGGGCCAGCCAGTAACTGGCCCGTGCCTTGAGGCGTAAAAACACTCAGGCCTCCGCCGATTCCGGGTATTCGTATTCGAACACGCGCACCACTTCCGAAGCGTGCCATGAGGCGGCGGCGACACCGTCGGACGGTCCCGAGAAACGCCCCAGACGCTCGACACATTCGAAGAAACCGGTGCGTGGCAGGCGGCTGGCACCCTGGCTGATCACCAGCGAGCTGCGCAGCGGCTGCTCGGCCTTGGCGTCCAGCGCAGCCAGATGCTCCAGCGCAGCGGTGAGGGTTTGCATGGCCGGCGTGGGCAACTGCAAACGTTCAAGCAAGGCTCGATAAGTCAGCAGATGCCGTTGGCGGCGGGCCTGATCCAGCTCACCCAACAACCCGTCCCAATGTTGACGACTGATGCGGACGCTCACGATTCATCCCTCCACCCTGGCACCGTCAGTTCCCAGGCCAGACTGCGGCGAATTGCAGCGTCGGGTAGACGCTCGCCACTTTCGATCAGGGCCAGATAAGACGGGCTGATGCCTACCGTGCGGGCCAGCGCCTCGATGGCGATGCCCTTCCCTTCGCGCAAACTGCGTAGTTGATCCAGACCTGGAAGAATCGGGTCTGATGATGTGGCTTGACGCGCCGGCGTGTCGGGCGCCGGTTGTTGGTTGATGCCTGCTGCTTTCAGTAGAGCCTGGTACTGAGCCCACGGCAAAACCGCGTATTCGGGCTCGCCTTCGCGTGTGATTATCTGAATATCCATGACTTCCCCGTAGGACAACGACACTTAGCGAGTCGGCACTTTTCCCTAGAAGTGTAATCCTAACAGCGGCCACGGTCGCGGGGGGTATGAATATAAGGACGATCCTCAATCGAATCAGGTTTTTTTCGGGCCTTGAAGCTGAAGTTGCTCAGGTGTATCGGGGAGCCGCTCCACCACCGCAAGCTTCTCCGGCAACTGACGTTTGCGCCAGGCACGGAACGCATTGAGTTCATCGTCGAGGACCTTCATCAACCAGGCCAGCACGGCAATGTCATCCAGCATGCCGAATACCGGGATGAAGTCGGGGATCGCATCCACCGGACTGAGGAAGTACATCAGGCCGGCCACCACCGAGATCAGCGCCTTCGGGCTGATGGCGCGGTACTCCCCACGCCAGTAGGCCAGGCACAGTGCCTGCATCAGGCGCAGATCGTCTTTGAGTTTGCCCAATCGGTTGCCCTGACTGGCCCCTTTGCTGGCGACGGCGAACAGCAGGGTCGGCAAACGTCCACGGGCAAGCAGGCGTCCGGCGAGTGGCAGGAAACGAGCGAAATTCCAAGGTGCTTTCATCATTCCTCCCGCTGAAATGTTATCCACACAAATTGTGGATAACCTTGTGAACAGAGCTATATTTCACGGCTGAAAGCCCCGTTTCATAAGGGCTCAACTCAGATCGGGCGTTTTTTACTCACATAAAAAAACCCAAGATTTCATTGACTTGGCGCGCCGGCGCGGCTAGCACGGCGTCCTCAATGGCTATGACTGCACCGTACAGCATCCGTTCGCTTTGTTTACCCTCGCTGAACGCCAGATGCAACAACGCCCCGCATAAAGCGAGGCGTTGTTTTTTAAGCAGACGCTGATTACTTGGCGGCGTCTTCTTTTGCTGGATCCTTGATCGCCAGCAGTTCCAGGTCGAATACCAGCACCGAGTTGGCTGGAATCGCCGGGCTTGGGCTTTGGGCGCCGTAGGCCAGCTCGCTAGGAATGTACAGCTTGTACTTCTCGCCAACGTGCATCAGTTGCAGGCCTTCGACCCAACCCGGAATCACGCCGCTGACCGGCAGATCGATCGGGCTGCCACGGTCGACGGAGCTGTCAAAGGTAGTGCCGTCGGTCAGCTTGCCGGTGTAGTGAACAGTCACTACGTCGGTCGGCTTTGGCTGTGCGCCATCAGCTTTCTTGACCACTTCGTATTGCAGGCCCGAAGCAGTGGTGGTGACACCCGCTTTCTTGGCGTTTTCTTCGAGGAATTTCTTGCCGGCGGCTGCCGACTCTTCGCTCATTTTGGCCATACGCTCTTCAGCACGCTTCTGCAGTGCTGCGAAGGCTTCGACCAGTTCTTCATCCTTCAGCTTCTGTTCTTTCTTGCCGACGGCGTCTTCGATGCCTTGGGCTACGGCTTTGGAGTCCAGGTCATCCATGCCTTCCTGAGCCAGGCTCTTGCCCATGTTCAGGCCAATCCCGTAGGAAGCTTTTTGCGCCGGGGTTTTCAGCTCTACGCTGGTCTGCGAGTCACAACCCGCAAGTACCAGGCTAACCAGGGCCACCGCCGCCGCCAACCGATGCTGTTTCATGCTATTTCCTTGTTCATGCGCCTAAAGGGCAATCGAGTAAAGCCGCGAGCTTATCAGGCGGCCACGACCAATGGCTACCGGCATGAGAGCAGGAAACTTCTGATAAGTTCAGGTGTTTTAACGCATTTCGGGATTGCAGCGATGAAGCTTCTGTCATCTTGGGCCTTACAGAGACGAATACCGGATCCCACAGCATCTGGCGTAATGGCCACTTGCCGCACCTCAAGCACTGAGGCATAAGAGAGCTACAAAATCGACAAGGATGTTTATCTTGCGCCTCTTATTCCGCCTGCTGGTGTTGTTCGCTGTGCTGCTGGGGCTGGGCCTCGCCGTGGTGCTGTACTACGTCGCCAACCCGAAATTGCCGACCTGGTCCCCCGCACAACAGGTGCATTACCTGGAACAGTGGAGCGCCGCCGACCGCCAGACTTACTACTTCACCCCCCAGGGCACTCAGGTCAAAGGCTTGCGCTATGACTGGTTCAAGGAACTCGAACTGCCCTTCTCGGAACATCGCTTCGCCGCCCCGGAATACCTCGCACGCTTTGGTTTCCTGATCGACCCCGAGCAGAAAGCCACACCGAACAACCCTGCCAACTTGCCCGTGGGGTTTGCCCGCCATCAAAACCCCGGCAGCCAGGAGGAGTTCCTCGACATCACCTGCGCCGCCTGCCACACCGGTGAATTGCGTTTCAATGGCCAGGCCGTGCGGATCGACGGCGGTTCGGCGCAGCATGTCCTGCCTTCCAGTGTTCCTACACTACGCGGTGGCAGTTTCGGACAAGCACTTGTCGCCAGTCTGGTCTCGACTTATTACAACCCGTGGAAATTCGAACGTTTCGCCCGCAACGTGCTGGGCGAGGACTACGACACCCGCCGCCAACAGTTGCGCCAAGACTTCAAAGCCTCCCTCAATACGTTCGTGAAAGTGGCCTGGAACGATACCCATCGCGGGCTCTATCCGACCGAGGAAGGCCCCGGCCGCACCGACGCTTTCGGGCGCATTGCCAATGCCAGCTTCGGCGATGCGATTTCACCTGATAATTACCGCGTGGCGGATGCGCCGGTGGACTACCCGCAACTGTGGGACATGTGGACCTTCGACTGGGTGCAATGGAACGGTTCGGCGCAGCAACCGATGGCCCGCAACATCGGCGAAGCGCTGGGCGTCGGTGCCACCCTGGATTTCTTCGACGCCAATGGCCAGCCGCTCAAAGGTGACGAGCGCTATCCGTCGAGTGTCCGCTTGCGCGACTTGCACCAGATCGAACAAACCCTGCAACGGCTCAAACCACCGGCCTGGCCCGAAGCGCTGCTCGGCGCTGTCGATAAGCCTCTGGCCGTCAAAGGTCGCGAATTGTTCAGCGAAAACTGCGCCGGTTGCCACGTGCCTCGATCGGTCCAGACCAACGGGCGTTGGGTGCAACACCTGAAAATGCTGCCGGTGGATTACATCGGCACAGACCCGGGCGCGGCCAATAACATCGCCGACCATCGTTTCGACCTCAGCGCCTTGCAATGGGACCCGGCGGAGCTGGCGAAACTGGATGTGCAGTTGCAGCCGCCGCCCGCCGAACCGCTGGACATGAGCAAACTCTCGTCAGCCAAAGGCCTGGCCTACGTCACCGCTTTCGTCGGAAACCGTGCTTATCGCGAGGCGAAAATCCCCGAGGCCGAGCGTCCGGAGATGGATGGCTTCGGCCTGCCGATTGGCGTGCGTGAATTGCGCGCCTACAAGGCCCGTCCGTTGGCCGGCGTCTGGGCGACGGCGCCGTTTCTGCACAACGGTTCGGTGCCAAGCATCTATCAACTGCTCTCGCCCCAGGATGAACGCGCAACGACCTTCTTCAAAGGCACGTTCGAGTACGACCCCAGGCACCTGGGCTATCGCACCGAGGCCTTTACCAATGGCTTCAAGTTCGACACGCGCATCACCGGCAATCACAACAGTGGCCACGAATTCCGTGCTGGCAAGTTGGGTAACGGCGTCATCGGTCGCCTGCTGCAACCGCAGGAGCGCTGGGCGCTGCTGGAGTATCTGAAAGTGTTGGGCGGCCCGTTGGAGGCACAATTGCCATGAGCAGACTGTGGATGTGGTTGGGCGCCTTTCTCGGCAAAACCCTGTTGTGGTTACTGGGCCTGGGAGTACTCGGCTGGGCGCTGGCCACGGCGTGGTTTGCCTGGCAGCACAGTGGACCGGTATCCGCTGAAGAACTGATCCCGAATGGCGAAGCGGCGATGACTCAGGACATCATCCAGACGGCCGTGCGCATCGTCGATCAGCACCGGGAAAGCACCCGCTACCTGCGTGATGCGCACGCCAAGGCCCATGGCTGCGTGAAGGCCGAAGTCCAGGTCCTGCCGGATCTGACGCAAGCGCTGCGTCAGGGCGTATTCAGCGAACCCGGCAAAACCTGGCAAGCGACGATGCGGCTGTCCAACGGCAATGCCTATCCACAGTTCGACAGTACCCGCGATGCCCGGGGCATGGCGATCAAGTTGCACGACGTGCCCGGCAAACAACTGCTCACCGATCAACAAAGCCGTGGCGAACAGGACTTTGTGATGTTCAGCCACCCGAATTTCTTCGTCAGCGATGTCGCCGAATACCGTCAGAATGTGGCCGCCCAGGCCGATGGCAAGAAGCTGATGGCGTTTTTCCCCGGATGGGATCCGCGCACGTGGCAGGTCCGTCATCTGTTTATCGCTTTGGCGACACTCTCCCCTGCGCCGGAAAGTCCGACGCAGACGACGTACTTTTCGGTCTCGCCCTACAAGTTCGGTAACGCCAATGCGAAGTTTCGGGTGACGCCCGCCCCTGACAGTTGCCCGGCCTACACGTTGCCGGCGCAGAACCAGAAGCTGCCGAATTTTTTACGCAATGCGCTGAATCAGCAGTTGTCGACGGATCGGGTGCCCGCGTGCTTTGTCTTGCAGATCCAGCGCCAGGATCCGGGCAAGTACATGCCGATCGAGGACACGAGTATCCAATGGAAGGAAAAGGATGCGCCGTTCGAAACCGTGGCACGGATCAGGCTGCCCGCCCAGGACTTCGACACGCCAGCGCTAAACGTGCAATGCGATAACCAATCGTTCAACCCGTGGTTCGGGCTTGAGGCTCATCGCCCGATTGGCGGGATCAACCGTCTGCGCAAGGCGGTGTACGAAGCGATCAGCGATTACCGACACAGCCGCAACGCCGAGCAATAAAGCCAAATCCCGGACAGCAAAAAGCCCGCATAAAGCGGGCTTTCTGTGTGGTGACCTGGCGTTCAGCGTTCCAGATTACCGAATGTGGTGGGTGATGACGGGATCGAACCGCCGACATTCTGCTTGTAAGGCAGACGCTCTCCCAGCTGAGCTAATCACCCTTTACCTTCGTTGCGGGGCGCATTGTGCCACAGATTTTCGTAAAGTGTTGATTTAATTGAATAAATCTTCAAAAAAATCTGAAAACCGGTGAAACAACACATTCCGCAGGAACAACAGACAGAAAAAAACCCGCGTTGAGCGGGCTTTTCCGTGGTGACCTGGCGTTCAGCATTCCAGGTTACCGAATATGGCGCAGCGGACGGGACTCGAACCCGCGACCCCCGGCGTGACAGGCCGGTATTCTAACCGACTGAACTACCGCTGCGCGTAACAC